>NZ_JBVHMR010000042.1:0-53075 GCF_055558375.1 Streptomyces sp. NPDC025793
CTGGTCACACTTCCGTAGACACAGCCAGGCACGAGCCCGCCGCTCCCACTACAAACGTCGAGGGCACAACCCCCAGATGCGGTTGCAGTACTAGGGCCTGTCGTCACATTCCCGCCTGCCGTGCGCTGTCTGGCACGCGCTCCCCCGGAGGGGGCACCCCCAGCCGCGTTGTCGTCGGTCGCCGACGGGCCCGCGGTCGCACACCGAGGCCGGCCCCCAGGGCGCTGCGCGCTGCCTCGCGCATACCAAGAGGGCCGCCGCACCCATGTGGATGCGGCGGCCCTCTTCGGCCAGACCCAGCGGCAGTGACTAGTGCACGTCGCCCATCAGCTTGTTGACCTTCTTGCGGTACATCCACACCGCCGCACCGGCGAGCACGGCGAGCACGGCCTCCAGGGCGACGAAGCCCTGCTTGTCGAGGTTGACGCCGCCGACGGCCGGGTTCGAGAGCAGCGCGGTGATCGAGTCGCCCGCGGTGACCGCGAGGAACCAGACACCCATCATCTGGGAGGCGTACTTCTTCGGCGCCATCTTCGTCGTCACCGACAGGCCGACCGGCGACAGCGTCAGCTCACCGATGGTCTGCACGAAGTAGATACCGACGATCCACATCGCGGCGGCCTTGTGACCGCCCTCGGCGATGGACAGCGGAGCGAGGAAGACGAAGAAGGAGACACCGATCAGCACCAGACCGGATGCGAACTTCACGATCGTGCTCGGCTCGCTGCCGCGCCGGTTCAGCCACAGCCACAGCCAGGCGAAGACCGGCGCCAGCGCCATGATCATGACCGGGTTGACCGACTGGTACCAGGAGACCGGGAAGCCCCAGCCGAAGATCGTGTTGTTGGCCGAGCTGCTCGCGAACAGCGACAGGGTCGAACCACCCTGGTCGTAGATCATCCAGAAGACGGCGGCGGCCACGAAGAACCAGACGTACGCCGTCACCTTCGACTTCTCGCCCGCGTCCAGGTCCTTGTCCCGGCGGATGCGGGCGATGACCAGGACCGGCACGATCAGGCCGATGATCGTGAGCGGGATCAGCGCCCAGTTCAGCGTGAAGTGACCGGTGCCGCCGACGACGCCGTAGAAGACGGCCGCGACGGCCAGCCAGATCAGGCCCTTGCGCAGGGTCGCGGACCTCTCCTGGGCGGTCAGCGGGGTCGGGACCTCGCTGCTCTTCTCGCTCAGGTGGCGGCCGCCGAGCAGGTACTGGGCCAGACCCAGCGCCATGCCGAGCGCGGCGAGCGCGAAGCCCAGGTGCCAGTTGACGTTCTCGCCGACCGTGCCGATGACCAGGGGCGCGACGAAGGCGCCGACGTTGATGCCGATGTAGAAGAGCGTGAAGCCACCGTCACGGCGGGGGTCGTCGGCGCCCTTGTAGAGGTGGCCGACCATCGTGGAGATGTTGGCCTTCAGCAGACCGGAACCGATGGCGACCAGACCCAGGCCGACGAAGAAGCTCGCGGCGACGGGCAGGGCCAGGCACAGGTGGCCGAGCATGATGATCAGGCCCGCGACGGCGACCGTCTTGCGGGGGCCGAGCACGCGGTCGGCGAACCAGCCGCCGGGCAGGGCGAGCAGGTACACGAGCGACACGTACACCGAGTAGATGGCGGTCGCCGTGCCCGCGCTCAGGTGGAGGCCACCCGGGGCCACCAGGTACAGCGGGAGCAGGGCCCTCATGCCGTAGTAGGAGAAACGCTCCCACATCTCGGTCATGAAGAGGGTGGCCAGGCCGCGGGGGTGGCCGAAGAAGGTCTTCTCGGAGCCGGGGGTGCCCGGGCGGACCGAGTCCTTCGTCAGGCTGGACGCCATGGTCGTTCCTTGCTGGTCGGGACGCGCTGCTGGAGCGTTGCGCGCCCGGTGGGGGTGTGGCCGGCACCGGCGAGGTCGGTCGTCCACCCCCACGCCGAGGGGGAGTCCGTCTCCGGATCACGGAAGCGGCGGACGGCGACCACCGGGATCCACGCCCCGACGCGACGGTGCGTCCGGGGCCCGGCCAGAGGTCATTCCTTTCAAGGCTGGCGGTCGCCAGCCCGTACACAAAAGAGACCTTCAGCGTCAGATGCCCGCCAAAGGTCCCCGGATGTACTACAGGCGTTCACGTCACTGTACGGCAGGACACTGCCGGATATGGAAGGACTTGAGACGCGGATCACAGGTGTCAAGGGAACCGCAGGAACGATTTCGAAGGTCCCTCCACGATCGCATCTCCGGACCGATGGTCCGAACCAGCAGTTCAGCAAGGTAAGAGTTCCAGGAAGCGATCACACCCCAGCGAGGCGCGCGGGCGGTCTACCATCACCTCTATGACCCGTGTACTGCTCGCCGAGGACGACGCGTCCATCTCGGAGCCGCTGGCTCGCGCCCTACGCCGGGAAGGTTACGAGGTCGAGGTGCGCGAGGACGGCCCCACCGCGCTCGACGCCGGAATGCAGGGCGGCGTCGATCTGGTCGTACTGGACCTGGGACTGCCCGGCATGGACGGCCTGGAGGTCGCGCGCCGGCTGCGGGCCGACGGCCACACCGTGCCGATCCTCATCCTGACCGCGCGGGCCGACGAGGTGGACACCGTCGTCGGTCTGGACGCGGGCGCCGACGACTACGTCACCAAGCCCTTCCGGCTCGCCGAACTGCTCGCCCGCGTACGGGCCCTGCTGCGCCGCGGCGCCGCCGAGCCGCAGCAGCCGCCGGCCACCCACGGCGTCCGGATCGACGTCGAGTCGCACCGCGCGTGGATGGGCGACGAGGAACTCCAGCTCACCGCCAAGGAGTTCGACCTGCTGCGGGTGCTGGTGCGCGACGCCGGCCGGGTCGTCACGCGCGACCAGCTGATGCGCGAGGTCTGGGACACCACGTGGTGGTCGTCCACCAAGACCCTCGACATGCACATCTCCTGGCTGCGCAAGAAGCTCGGCGACGACGCGGCGAACCCTCGCTACATCGCCACGGTCCGCGGCGTGGGCTTCCGCTTCGAGAAGAGCTGAGCCCCGCCGGGGGGCCGTGCTCCCTCCGGGCCGATCACCTCAGGTAACGGAACATGCGCCGACGTCTCATCCAGTCCACCCTCGCCGTCGTCCTCGTCGTGATCGCCGTCTTCGGCGTCTCCCTGGTGATCGTCGAGTCCCGGACGATCAGCAACAGCGCCCAGGAGCGGGTGGACTCCGAGGCGGTGCGGCTGGCCAGCATCGTGGACAGCAGGGTCCTCGCCGCGGAGAACGTCAACGCGGACGTGCTGCGCAATCCGGTCAGCAAGGAGCAGTACGCGGTCATCCGCATGCCCGGACAGCCCCCGATCGAGATCGGCACCAAGCCGCAGGGTGACGTGATCCACTCCACCCAGCACGGCGAGGAGGGCGAGACGGTCACCGTGCAGGAGCCGCGCTCCGCGGTGACCCGGGAGGTCGGCCGCACCCTGCTGATCATCGGGCTGGTCGCGCTGCTCGCCGTCGTCGCCGCCGTCCTGCTCGCCGTCCGCCAGGCCAACAAGCTCTCGTCCCCGCTGACCGATCTCGCCGAGACCGCCGAGCGCCTCGGCTCCGGCGACCCGCGCCCACGGCACAAGCGCTACGGCGTCCCCGAGCTGGACCGGGTCGCCGATGTGCTGGACTCCTCCGCCGAGCGGATCGGGCGGATGCTGACCGCCGAGCGACGGCTCGCCGCCGACGCCTCCCACCAGCTGCGCACCCCGCTGACCGCGCTCTCGATGCGGCTGGAGGAAATCACCCTCACGGATGACCCGGACATCGTGAAGGAAGAGGCGAACGTCGCGCTCACCCAGGTCGAGCGGCTCACGGACGTGGTCGAGCGGCTGCTGACGAACTCCCGCGACCCGCGCACCGGCTCCGCCGTCACCTTCGACCTGGACGAGGTCATCCAGCAGCAGCTCGCCGAGTGGCGGCCCGCCTACCGCAGCGCCGGCCGGGCCATCGTCAGCTCCGGCAAGCGCCATCTCCAGGCCGTCGGGACGCCGGGCGCGGTCGCCCAGGTGCTGGCGGCGCTGATCGAGAACTCCCTCATGCACGGTGGCGGCACGGTCGCGCTGCGTACCCGGGTCACCGGCAACCAGGCCGTGGTCGAGGTCACCGACGAGGGCCCCGGCGTCCCGGCCGACCTCGGCGCGCGCATTTTCGAGCGCACGATCAGCGGCCGCAACTCCACGGGGATCGGCCTGGCCGTCGCCCGCGACCTCGCGGAGGCCGACGGCGGTCGTCTGGAGCTCCTGCAGACCGCGCCCCCGGTCTTCGGCCTGTTCCTCTCCCGCACCCCGCCGGCCCGCAAGGCGGACGAGAGCCGGCCGACGGTCCGCTGAGGCACAGAAAGCCGAGGCACAGAAAAGTGGGCCCCCGGTCGGGGGCCCACTTCGTGCTGCTCGGTGTGCGCGTGTCCTACGGGACTCGCTGCGTCTTCGGTTCCGGCTCGGTCCGCGACGTCTGCGACGCGGCCGCCAGGATCGACTCCGCCTCCTGCGCCGGCTGCACCCGGAACACCCAGGTGCGGTACGACCAGAAGCGGAAGAGCGTGGCGACGCCGATGCCCACGAACTTGAAGATGTTGCTCTGCAGCGAGCTGTCCCAGCCCATGCCGTAGGTCGCCGCGTACAGCACGCCGTTCTCGATCACGAGGCCGATCGCACTGAAGAACAGGAACAGCGTGAGTTCCTTGGTGCGGCCGCTCTTCTCACGGTCCCGGTACGTCCAGTAACGGAAACCGACGTAGTTGAAGGCGATGGCGACCACGGTCGCGATGATGCTCGCGCGCACGACCGGCAGGCCGGAGGCGTGTCGCACCAGGTTGAAGACAGCGAGATTGACAAAGATGCCCGCGACACCGACGGTGCCGAACTTGGCCACCTCGCGCACGAGTCGTTGCAGCCCCGAGGAACGAGGTTCCATGGCTGGGCAGCTCCCGTCGGTAGGTTTCGTCAGCCCAGCCATGCTAACCAGGTGAACCGGCCGCCGCCTGCGCTCCAGGCCACAGCTGGGAAACAGTCCGGAAAGAGGTCGGGAAGCCCGCGGTAAGAGGCCGTGCGAGGGACGCGATCCGGCTGCCTCGAAGTGGCCGATACGCTATAGGCGTGACGTTCCCGGTAGTCGGCATGGTCGGCGGGGGGCAGCTCGCGCGTATGACGCACGAAGCGGGCATCCCGTTGGGCATCAGGTTCAAGCTCCTCAGTGACACCCCTCAGGATTCCGCGGCGCAGGTCGTGAGTGACGTCGTCATCGGCGACTATCTCGATCTGGACACGCTGCGTGACTTCGCGCGCGGGTGCGATGTGATCACCTTCGATCACGAACACGTGCCCACCGAGCACCTCAGGGCCCTGGAGGCGGACGGCATTCCCGTGCGCCCTGGGCCCGACGCGCTGGTGCACGCCCAGGACAAGGGCGTGATGCGCGCGAAGCTCGACGCGATCGGCGTTCCGTGCCCCCGGCACCGGATCGTGGCCGACCCGGAGGACGTGGTCCGCTTCGCTGCGGAGCTCAGAGGGGGCGGGCACGAAGTGCCCTCCGGCAAGGGCGGTGGCGGGCGACGGACGGGCGGCTTCCCGGTCGTCCTCAAGACCGTCCGCGGCGGCTACGACGGCAAGGGCGTGTGGGTCGTGGAGACCCCCGAGGAGGCCGCGGAGCCGTTCCGTGCCGGTGTCCCGGTCCTCGCCGAGGAGAAGGTCGACTACGTCCGCGAGCTGTCCGCCTGCGTCGTCCGCTCCCCGCACGGCCAGGCCGTCGCCTACCCGGTCGTCGAGTCCCGGCAGGTGAACGGCGTCTGCGACACCGTGATCGCGCCCGCCCCCGGCCTGCCCGAGACCCTCGCGCTCCAGGCCGAGGAGATGGCGCTGCGGATCGCGAAGGAGCTCGGCGTCGTCGGGCATCTCGCCGTCGAGCTGTTCCAGACCCGTGACGACCGTGTCCTCGTCAACGAACTGGCGATGCGACCGCACAATTCCGGCCACTGGACCCAGGACGGCGCGATCACCAGCCAGTTCGCCAACCACGTCCGCGCGGTCCTCGACCTGCCGCTCGGCGACCCGCGCCCGCGCGCCCCGTGGACGGTCATGGTCAACGTCCTGGGCGGCGACTACCCGGACATGTACTCCGCGTACCTGCACTGCATGGCCCGCGACCCCAAGCTCAAGATCCACATGTACGGCAAGGACGTGAAGCCCGGCCGCAAGGTCGGACACGTCAACACCTACGGCGACGACCTGGACGACGTGCTGGAGCGCGCCCGTCACGCTGCCGGCTACCTGAGAGGCACCATCACCGAATGAGTACCGCCGCCGGCCCCGTCGTGGGCATCGTCATGGGTTCGGACTCCGACTGGCCCGTCATGGAGGCCGCCGCCCAGGCCCTGGACGAGTTCGAGATCGCCTACGAGGTCGACGTCGTCTCCGCGCACCGCATGCCGCGCGAGATGGTCACGTACGGCGAGCAGGCCGCCGACCGCGGCCTGAAGGTGATCATCGCGGGCGCGGGCGGCGCCGCCCACCTGCCCGGCATGCTCGCCTCCGTGACCCCTCTGCCGGTCATCGGCGTGCCCGTGCCGCTGAAGTACCTGGACGGCATGGACTCGCTGCTGTCCATCGTGCAGATGCCGGCCGGTGTGCCCGTCGCCACCGTCTCCGTCGCCGGCGCCCGCAACGCCGGACTGCTCGCGGCCCGGATCCTCGCCACGCACGACGAGGACCTGCTGCACAAGATGCGCGACTTCCAGCACGACCTCAACGACCAGGCCACCGAGAAGGGCAAACGGCTGCGCGCCAAGGTCGAGGGGTCGAGCGGCTTCGGCTTCGGGAAGTAAGACGTAATGACCTCAACTGACGAAGCACGGTCCCTGCTCCGCGAGTTCCCCGTCGTCGACGGCCACAACGACCTGCCCTGGGCACTGCGCGAACAGGTCCGCTACGACCTCGCCGCCCGCGACATCGCCGTACCGCAGAACGAGCACCTGCACACCGACATCCCCCGCCTGCGCGAGGGCGGTGTCGGCGCGCAGTACTGGTCGGTGTACGTGCGCTCGGACCTGCCCGGCGCGGTGCCGGCCACCCTCGAACAGATCGACTGCGTACGGCAGTTGATCGCCCGGCACCCCGCCGACCTGCGGGCCGCGCTGACCGCCGCCGACATGGAGGCGGCGCGCGCGGAGGGCCGTATCGCCTCCCTGATGGGCGCGGAGGGCGGGCACTCGATCGACAACTCGCTGGGCACCCTGCGCGGTCTGTACGAGCTGGGCGTGCGCTACATGACGCTCACCCACAACGACAACAACGACTGGGCGGACTCGGCGACCGACGAGCCGAAGGTCGGCGGTCTGTCGGCGTTCGGCCGCGAGGTCGTCCGGGAGATGAACCGCCTCGGCATGCTGGTCGACCTCTCCCACGTGGCGGCCACGACGATGCGGGCCGCGCTGGACACCACGTCCGCGCCGGTGATCTTCTCGCACTCCTCCGCGCGCGCCGTGTGCGACCACCCGCGCAACATCCCGGACGACGTGCTGGAGCGGCTGCCCGCCAACGGCGGCATGGCGATGGTGACGTTCGTGCCGAAGTTCGTGCTCCAGGCGGCCGTCGACTGGACCCTGGCCGCCGACGAGAACATGCGCGCGCACGGCTTCCACCACCTCGCCTCGACGGCGGAGGCGATGAAGATCCACCGCGCCTTCGAGGAGCGCAACCCGCGCCCGATCGCCACGGTGTCCACGGTGGCGGACCACCTGGACCACATGCGCGAGGTGGCCGGCATCGACCACCTGGGCATCGGCGGCGACTACGACGGCACCGCCTTCACGCCGGACGGCCTGAACGACGTCTCCGGCTACCCGAACCTGCTCGCCGAGCTGCTGGAGCGCGGCTGGTCCAAGGCCGACCTGGCCAAGCTGACCTGGCAGAACGCCGTGCGGGTGCTGGGCGCCGCGGAGGACGTGGCCCGCGGTCTTCAGGCGACGCGCGCCCCGTCCAACGCCACGATCGAGTCGCTCGACGGCGACGTCTGAGCGTCGGGCGCGTCGAGGGCGGGGTAGTCGTTGTAGCCGGCGGCCCCGCCCACGTACATGAAGTACCGGTCCCGGACCGGGTTGAGGGGTGCGCCGCGGCGCAGTCGCTCGACCAGGTCCGGGTTGGCGAGGAACGGCCGGCCGAGCGCGACCAGGTCGGCCCCGGCGGCCAGCATCTCCCGGGAGGCGCGGGCGACGGCCTCGCCCGACAGGTCGGTCAGGTCCGGGTTGCCGATCAGGACGCCGGGCCAGGCGGCGCGGATCCGCCGGTACCAGCCGGCCGCCGGGTCGGAGCGCACCAGGTGCAGATAGGCGAGGTCGAGCCCCGTCAGCCGGGCGAGGAGCGTGGCGTAGAGGCCGTCGGTGTCCTCCTCGCGCACGCCGTTGACGGTGGAGGCGGGGGAGATCCGGACGCCCACCCGGTCGGCGCCGACCGCGTCGGCCACCGCCTCGGTCACCTCCACCGCGAACCGCACCCGCCGCCCGGCCGGGCCGCCGTAGGCGTCGTCGCGCCGGTTGGTGTTGTCCGCGAGGAACTGGTGCAGCAGCATCCCGTTGGCCGCGTGCACCTCGACCCCCTCGAAGCCCGCGTCGACCGCCCGTCGCGCGGCGGCGGCGAAGTCGGCGATCGTCGTACGGATGTCGTCGGCGGTCATCTCCCTCGGCACGGCGGCCGGACGGTGTCCTCCGGCAGTGAAGATCGTCTCCGGCAGCGGCACGGCGGACGGGGCGACGGGGGTCAGCCCGGTGGTCGCCGGGTGGCTGACGCGGCCGCCGTGCTGGAGCTGGAGGAACATCCGCCCGCCGGCCGCGCGGACCGCGTCGGTGACCTTCCGCCAGCCCTCCTGGTGCCGGTCGGTGTGGATCGCGGTGATGTCCGGGTACGTCTGCCCGACCGCGTTCGGCGTCGAGCCCTCGGCGACGATCAGCCCGGCGGAGGCCCGCTGGGCGTAGTGGGTGACCATGAGGTCGGAGGGGGTGCCGTCGGCCTCGGCGCGATTGCGGGTGAGCGGGGCCATCACGAGGTGGTGGGGGAGTTCGAGCCGGCCGAGCCGGGCGGGGGCGAGGAAGTCTGTGGTGTCCGTTGTCCGCGTCATGCCGGCACGGTAGAACTTGACACCGATGTGAGATTCAAGCCCTCATCCGGCGGAGGCGGACATGCGGATCGGCGAACTGGCCCGGCGCACCGGGGTGAGCGAGCGGTCGCTGCGCTACTACGAGACCCAGGGTCTGCTCGCCGCCGAGCGCACCCCCGGCGGCCATCGCGACTACCCCGAGCCGGCCGTCGACCGGGTCATCAGGATCCAGGAGCTGTACGCGGCCGGGCTGCACAGCGAGAAGATCCGGCAACTGCTGCCCTGCATGCGCGACCAGGACGGCGGCCCCTCCGCCATCGCCACCCCGCGCCTGGTCGAGGACCTCACCGCCGAGCGTGCCCGCATCGACCGGATGATCGCCGACCTCGTACGCTCCCGCGACACCCTGGACGAGGTCATCCGCACGGCACGCGACAGCTGACCGGCGTACCCCCGAACGCCCCACTCACCAGGAAGCTCCCGCTCCCTCCGTGCGACCGTGACGAGTACGCCTTCACCACGAGGTAGCTCAACCACGACGTAGCTCACGACGACGTACGGAGCCGCCATGGCCGACCTCCAGCACGGCATACCCACGACCACCGAGGCCGGCGCGGGCGAGGGCCTGCCGGACGACCCCTTCGCGCAGGACGATCCCGGCGCGCTCCTGGTGCGGGCCCACGCGCTGCTCTCCGAGCACCCCGTCGCCGACGGCTACAGCGGACTGCCCTGGGCCCTGCGCCATCTGCCCTGGTACGACCTGGAGCTGGGCGAGGCGGCCGTCGACACCGATGTGCCCCGGATGCGCGAGGGCCACGTGGGCGTGGTGTTCTGGTCGCTGCACCTGCCCGAGGGCCCCGGCGGCGACCGGGCGACGGCGGCGACCCTGGAGCAGCTGGACCAGGTGCGCACGGTGATCGAGTCGCATCCGGAGGGCCTGCGCCTGGTGGGCACCGCGGGCCAGGTCATCGACGCCCGCAACTGCGGCCGGGTCGCCGTGGTGCCGGGCCCCGCGTACGCCGCCGCGCTCGACGACTCCCTCGGCATCCTGCGGATCCTGCGCACCCTCGGCCTGCGCGTCCTCACCCTGACCGGTACGGCCTGGGCGGGGGAGCGGGGGCTGAGCCGGTTCGGCGAGGAGGTGGTCCGCGAGATGAACCGCATCGGCGTGCTGGCGGACGTCTCCGGCGCCTGTGCCGCCACCGTCGAACGCACCCTCGCCCTGTCCAAGACCCCGGTGCTGTGCACCCGCTCCGCCGCCCGCGAGCTGCGCCCGCACCCGGCCAACCTGACCGACGAGCTGCTCACGGCGCTGGGCGCGGCGAAGGGGGTGTGCATGGTGCCGCTGACCGCCGAGCAGACCGGGCCGACGGTCAGGGACGTCGCCGACCATCTCGACCACGTCCGCGACGTGGCCGGCCCGCAGTGCGTCGGCCTGTCCGGCACCTACGACTCCGGCGCCGTCCACCCCCGGGACCTCGCCGACGCCTCGCGCTACCCCCACCTGATCGCCGAGCTCCTGCGCCGCGGCTGGGCCGAGACCGAGCTGTCCCTGCTGACCTGGGGCAACGTCCAACGGGTGCTCCGCAGCGCGGACTTCATGGTCCGGGCGGCACAGCGGCGCGCGTGAAGCGCGGCGATTCACAGGCAGTTCACCGGCCGGGTATGTGTCCGGTGGTGCAGAATGCGGGAGGACGCCGGTTCGGCCGACTGAGCCTCGGCCGAACCGGCGTCGTCCCGGACGGCTACGCCGTGGGGCGGCCCATCGCCCGGTACGTCCAGCCCGCCCGGCGCCACAGCTGCGGGTCGAGCGCGTTGCGCCCGTCCAGGATGAGGCGGGCCGCCGCGACCTCGCCGAGCGCCGCCGGGTCCAGCTCGCGGAACGCGCGCCACTCGGTCAGGTGCAGCACGGCGTCGGCGCCGCGCACGGCCTCCAGCGCCGAGTCGGCGTAGCCGAGCGTCGGGAAGACCTTGCGGGCGTTGTCCATGCCCTTCGGGTCGTACACGGTGACCTGGCCGCCCTGGAGGTGGATCTGACCGGCCACGTTCAACGCGGGCGAGTCGCGGACGTCGTCCGAGTCGGGCTTGAAGGTGGCGCCCAGCACCGCGATCCGCCTGCCGAGGAAGGATCCGCCGCCGAGCGCCTCGCGGGTCATCTCGACCATCTGACCGCGTCGGCGCATGTTGATGGAGTCGATCTCGCGCAGGAAGGTCAGCGCCTGGTCGGCGCCCAGCTCGCCGGCCCGCGCCATGAACGCCCGGATGTCCTTCGGCAGACACCCGCCGCCGAAGCCGACGCCCGCGCGCAGGAACTTGGCTCCGATCCGCTCGTCGTACCCGATGGCCTCCGCGAGCTTCACCACGTCACCGCCGGCGGCCTCGCACACCTCCGCCATCGCGTTGATGAAGGAGATCTTGGTGGCGAGGAAGGAGTTCGCGGCCGTCTTCACCAGCTCGGCGGTCGGGAAGTCGGTCACGACGAACGGCGTGCCCTCGCCGACGGGGACGGCGTACACCTCGCGCAGCAGCTTCTCGGCGCGCTCCCCGCGCACGCCCACCACGATCCGGTCCGGGTGCAGGGTGTCCTGCACGGCGAAGCCCTCGCGCAGGAACTCCGGGTTCCAGGCCAGCTCCGCCTCCGCGCCCACCGGGGCGTTCGCGGCCAGGTACGCCGCCAGCCGCTCGGCCGAGCCGACGGGCACGGTCGACTTGCCGACGACCAGGGCCGGGCGGTCCAGGTGCGGGGCGAGCGAGGCGATGGCGGAATCGACGTACGACATGTCGCAGGCGTACTCGCCATGCTTCTGCGGGGTGTTCACGCAGACGAAGTGGACATCGCCGAAGGCGCCGATCTCGGCCCAGTCGGTGGTGAACCGCAGCCGCCCGCTCGACCCCTCGATCCCGGCGACGTGCTTGCGCAGCAGCTCGTCCAGCCCCGGCTCGTACATCGGCGTCTCGCCGCGCTCCAGCAGGGCGATCTTCTCGGGGACGACGTCGAGCCCGAGCACCTCGAAGCCGAGTTCGGCCATGGCGGCGGCGTGCGTGGCGCCGAGGTAGCCGGTGCCGATCACAGTGATCTTCAGGCTCATGGGGGTGCGCTCCAGCTCGGACTCGGGTACGTCGGTGATGCGGCCCCGAGCATAGTCGGGCACCTCACCGGGCAATTTCCCCGCTGTCGTGTAGCTCACGTAGGCGCGGCGCGGGCAGGCCTCTAAAATTTGAGTTACTTAACGGTAATTAGCGTCAGTATCACTGCGTCTTTGGAGCGTGAGAGACCGTGGCCGGATCGGCTGACTTCGACCTGTACCGCCCGTCCGAGGAGCACGACATGCTCCGCGACGCCGTCCGTTCCCTGGTCGAGGCGAAGATCGCGCCGTACGCCGCGGCGGTGGACGAGGAGGCCCGCTTCCCGCAGGAGGCCCACGACGCCCTCGTGGCGGGCGACCTGCACGCCGTGCACGTACCCGAGGAGTACGGCGGCGCCGGCGCCGACGCGCTCGCGACCGTCATCGTGATCGAGGAGGTCGCCCGTGCCTGCGTCTCCTCCTCCCTGATCCCCGCCGTGAACAAGCTCGGCTCGCTCCCGGTGATCCTCTCCGGCTCGGAGGACCTGAAGAAGAAGTACCTGTCCCCCCTGGCCAAGGGCGACGCGATGTTCTCGTACTGCCTCTCAGAGCCGGAGGCGGGCTCGGACGCCGGCGGCATGACGACCAAGGCGGTCCGCGACGGCGACCACTACGTCCTCAACGGCGTGAAGCGCTGGATCACCAACGCGGGCGTCTCCGACTACTACACGGTCATGGCCGTGACCGACCCCGCCAAGCGCACCAAGGGCATCTCCGCCTTCGTCGTCGAGAAGTCGGACGAGGGCGTCTCCTTCGGCGCCCCGGAGAAGAAGCTCGGCATCAAGGGCTCCCCGACCCGCGAGGTCTACTTCGACAACGTCCGCATCCCCGCCGACCGCATGATCGGCGCGGAGGGCACCGGCTTCGCGACCGCCATGAAGACCCTGGACCACACCCGCATCACCATCGCCGCCCAGGCGCTCGGTGTCGCCCAGGGCGCCTTCGACTACGCCAAGGGCTATGTCCAGGAGCGCAAGCAGTTCGGCAAGCCGATCGCCGACTTCCAGGGCATCCAGTTCATGCTCGCGGACATGTCGATGAAGATCTCGGCCGCCCGCGCCCTCACCTACCAGGCCGCCGCCGCCTCCGAACGCGGCGACGCCGACCTCACCTACCTGGGCGCCGCCGCCAAGTGCTTCGCCTCGGACGTGGCCATGGAGGTCACCACGGACGCCGTCCAGCTGCTCGGCGGCTACGGCTACACCCGTGACTACCCGGTGGAGCGGATGATGCGCGACGCCAAGATCACCCAGATTTATGAGGGCACGAACCAAGTTCAGCGGATCGTGATGGCCCGCAACCTGCCGTGACGGCACGGGAGTTCACGGCTCGGTGAAAGGCGCCCTCAGGGGCGCCTTTTCGCTGCCCGGGGGCACTTGCCGACCGGTCGGTCACATGCGGGACCCCGGCGCCTGACATAGGACGGAAGCACGCGGGGGCCCGTCCAAGGGTCCCACTTCCCCCAGGAGGAGCCATGACCCAGTCCGGAATGACGATGAAGCCCATGACGCAGCAGATGCAGGAGTGCGTCGACGCCTGCATGACCGCGCACCGTATGTGCGAGGAGACCATGAGCTCCTGCATGCACATGGGCGGGCAGGTGCAGATGAAGATCATGCGTGCGCTCATGGACTGCTCCGAGACGACCCGCATGTGCGCCGACATGATGATGCGCCGCTCGCCCATGGCGGGCGAGATGTGCGCGATGTGCGCCAAGGCGTGCGACATGTGTGTCGAGGCGTGTATGACGATGCCGGACGATCCGCAGATGATGCGCTGCGCGGAGGCGTGTCGCCGCGCGGCGCAGATGTGCCGGGCGATGGCGGGCGCCGCTATGTGAGAGCGCGGTACGGCGGAGGGCGCCCACGGGGGCGCCCTCGGCTGCGTGCACGGACCGGTCTAGTTGCCGGAGACGGTGACCTTCTGGTCGTTGTTCAGCTCGTCCACCAGCGTCTTCACCTTCGTCTTGTCCCAGACGAGGTTGCCGCCGACCGAGCCGGAGATCGGCATGTTCAGGGACGTGCCGGCACCGCCCTGGACCCCCTTCATCGCCCAGAACATCGAGGCCAGGTCCCACAGGCCCATGTTCTTGTCGACGATCAGCGAGTCCAGGCCCGCGCCCATCACCGGGTAGAACGTGAAGGGGTTCAGGATCGTCGAGGGCGTCGCCACCTGGTGGGCCAGTGCCGACAGGAACTTCTGCTGGTTCTTGGTGCGCTGGAGGTCGCTCGCGGCGAAGGCGTGCCGGGTGCGGACGAAGGCGAGGGCCTGTGCGCCGTTCAGCGTCTGCTGGCCCGCCTTGAAGTTCGCGCCGGACCATTTGTCCGAGAAGCCCTTGTCGATGTTGATCTCGACACCGCCGACCGCGTCCACGATGTTTGCGAAGCCCTGGAAGCCGATCTCCACGTAGTGGTCGATGTGCAGACCCGTGTTCGCCTCGATCGTGCGGACCAGCAGCGTCGGCCCGTCCTCGGCGTAGGTCGCGTTGAGCTTCTCCTGCCGGCCCTGAGTCGGGTAGACCTTCCCGGACGTGGAGCCCTTGTACGACGGGACGGTCACGTTCGAGTCGCGCGGCAGCGAGACCAGCGTGTCGCCGTTGTCGCCGACGTGCAGGATCATCATCGAGTCCGTGCGCTTGCCCTGGGCGGAACCGGTGTGCAGCTTCTGCTCGTCGGCCTTGGACATGCCCTCGCGGCTGTCCGAGCCGACGATCAGGTAGTTCGTGCCCGAGCCCGATGCCGGACGGTCGATGACCGTGGACAGGTCGACCTCGCGGCGCAGCTTGGAGTCGGCCCAGAAGTAGGTCGCGACCGACGTGACGACCAGCACGGTCGCCAGCGTGAGCACGGTCCACTTGATCCGCCGCCGCCAGTTCGGCGCGGGACGCGCCCCTCGGACCGGCGCACCGCCGGGCCCCTCCGGCCCGCCCCCGCCCGGACCGCCGTAGACCTGACCCGTGTTGTAGCCGCTGTCGTACTCGCCGTAACCGTCGTCGTACGACGGCTGCTGCGGCACGCCGGCCGCCCCGTACGGCGGGGCGGCCGGGCCGCGGTTGCCGTACGCCGAGCGCTGCCCGGGCGGTGTCGCCGGGCCGCGCCGCACCTGGCGCATCACCTGGGCGCCCTCCGGCTGTGCGTCGGAGCTGCCGCGCCCGTAGCGCGGGCCGCGGTTGTCGTCGGACCATCCCTCGGGCCAGTCATTCATGGGCCCAGTGTGCAGGGCGCGGACATGGGCCGTACAAGGGCTGTCGGAAAATAGGAGCGGCGCTGTTGCGAAGCCGACACAAATTCCGCGAAGTTCGCATCGGCATAAGGTGGAGGGCATGACAGACCAGGCCACGGACGTGGAACGGGACATGGAACCGGAAATACCGGGCAAGCCGACGTCCGCCTCACGCACCACTCTCAGCCACATCATGACCCACAACGACACCAACCTTCTGGGCACGGTGCACGGCGGCGTGATCATGAAGCTGGTCGACGACGCGGCGGGCGCGGTGGCGGGCCGGCACTCCGGCGGTCCCGCCGTCACCGCGTCCATGGACGAGATGGCCTTCCTGGAGCCGGTCCGCGTCGGCGACCTGGTTCATGTGAAGGCCCAGGTCAACTGGACCGGCCGGACCTCCATGGAGGTCGGCGTCCGGGTCCTGGCCGAGCGCTGGAACGAGTCGGCCCCGGCGACGCAGGTCGGCTCGGCCTACCTGGTCTTCGCCGCCGTCGACGCCGACGGCAAGCCGCGCCGGGTGCCCGCGGTGGTTCCGGAGACCGACCGCGACCGGCGCCGCTACCAGGAGGCCCAGATCCGCCGCACGCACCGCCTGGCCCGCCGCCGGGCGATCCGGGAGCTGCGGGAGCGGCGCCATGCCGAGGGGTTCGAGGACTGACCGGGTCCTAGGACCCCGCGCACACCACGTCGCTGCCGCGCACCGCGCGCGGGGCCGGCTGCCCGGGGTCCTCGAAGCGCACCTTGTGCACGTCCTTGAAGTCCGCCGCGACCGTCAGCCTCAGCAACTGCCCCTGCCCCGGTACGGCCCGCAGCTCGGCGCCCGGCAGGGCCGCGGCGAGGGCGCGGGCGGAGCGGTCCCAGCGGGGGTCGTAGGAGATGACCGAGTGCGGGACATGGGCCGGGGCCGTCACCGGCTGCCGGGTCGTGGTGAAGCCCGCCGCCGCCAGCGCCGCGTCCACCCGCTTGGCCAGTCCCAGGGTGGCCGAGCCGTTCGCCACCTGGACCCGGACCTGCCCCGGATCCACGTCCACCGGGGTCACCGGGGCCGGTGCCGGGCCGTCGTGCCGTGGCTGGTCCGCGGTGAGCGGCTTGTCGTCGCGCAGGGAGGTGAACAGCTCGTCCGCCTTGGCCTGGTCCCACTTCAGGGTCGAGCCGATGCCCCTGACCTCGTAGTTCATCTGCCCGATGGGCACGGTGACGAACTCGGAGGAGGAGGGCGAGAAGTCCCGCATGGCCCGGCCGAGGTCGAGCAGCTCGTCCGTGCCGAAGGTCTCGTCGGCGCGGACCGAGCCGAGCACCGCCCTCGCCACGTCCCTGAACCGCATCGGGTTCAGCAGCACCCCCGAGGAGGCGGCCTTCTCGATCAGCGAGGCCAGGAACCGCTGCTGCCGCTTCATCCGCCCCAGGTCGCTGGTGCCGTCGACGTGCCGGGCCCGCACGTACTGCAGCGCCTGCCCGCCCTTGAGGGTGTGCGTGCCGGGCGCGAGGTCGAGCCCGCTGTACGTGTCCTTCAGCGGGGTCGGCGTGCAGATCTTCACCCCGCCGAGGACGTCCACGGTCTTCATGAAGCTGGTGAAGTCGACCTCCAGATAGTGGTCGATCTTCACATGGGTCATGTTCTCGACCGCGCGGACGGTCAGCTGGGGGCCGCCCTCGGAGTAGGCGGCGTTCAGCCTGATCGGGTGCGCCGGGTGCTGCTGCCCGGTGGCCGCGTCGGTGCGGGCGGGCACCTCGGCGTAGGAGTCGCGTGGCAGGCTCACCACGGTGGCCCGGTCCCGGTTCTCCGAGATGTGCACGATCATCATCGTGTCCGTGCAGTGACAGGGCGCCCCGCCCAGCCGGTACGCCCGCCGCTCCTGCTCGGTGATCTTGTCGCGGCCGTCGGTGCCGACCAGCAGCACGTTCATGCCGTGGCCCGCCCGGGGCCGGTTCTTCATGTCCTTGAACGCGTCGACTCGTGCGATGCCCGCGTCCAGGCTGCTGATCACCGTGTGTCCGATCCCGGCCGAGGCCAGCACCACCACGGACAGTGTGCACAGCGCCCGCATGGCCCAACGCGGCCGGCGGGGAGTGCGCAGGGACCTCACCGGCCGTACGGGCGGGCGCGGCACACGGCGGGGCGGCTGCGGTCGGCGCTGCGGAGGCGCGGGGGACCGGGGCGGGCTGGCCAAGGGGGACACCTCCGGGCGAGGCCGTACGTGGGATCCGTGAGCACGGTAGGCCGATACGATCTCCAGCCCGGTCCTGCGCCCCTGCGGCACGCAAAGGTGTCCCCCGTTCGCGGTAACGTGAGCCCCCTATGAACGCCAAGTCCGACGTGCGGCTCCCCGCTGTTTCCGTGATCATGCCCGTCCTCAACGAGGAGCGGCATCTGCGCGGCGCCGTCCAAGCGATCCTCGCGCAGGAGTACGCCGGCGAGATGGAAGTCGTGATCGCCCTCGGTCCGTCCACGGACCGCACGGACGAGATCGCGGCCCGGCTCGTGGCCGAAGACGCGCGCGTGCACACCGTTGCGAACCCGACCGGCCGTACGCCCGCGGCGCTGAACGCGGCGATCAAGGCCTCCCGGCATCCGATCGTGGTCCGCGTCGACGGCCACGGCATCCTCTCGCCGAACTACATCACGACCGCCGTCCGGCTCCTGGAGGAGACCGGCGCGCAGAACGTCGGCGGCATCATGCACGCCGAGGGCGAGAACGACTGGGAGCACGCGGTCGCGGCCGCCATGACCTCGAAGATCGGGGTCGGGAACGCCGCCTTCCACACGGGCGGCGAGGCCGCCCCCGCCGAGACGGTCTACCTCGGCGTCTTCCGCCGGGAGGCGCTGGAGCGGCAGGGCGGCTACAACGAGGAGTTCATCCGCGCCCAGGACTGGGAGCTGAACTTCCGCATACGGGAGGCCGGCGGCCTGATCTGGTTCTCGCCGGAGCTGAAGGTGTCGTACCGGCCGCGGCCCTCCGTGCGGGCGCTGGCCAAGCAGTACAAGGACTACGGCCGTTGGCGGCACGTCGTCGCGCGCTACCACTCCGGCTCGATCAACCTGCGCTACCTCGCCCCGCCGACCGCGGTGTGCGCGCTGGCGGCGGGCGTCGTGGTCGGCGCCGTTCTCACCCCGTGGGGCTTCGTCGTCCCCGGCGGCTACCTCGCGGCGATCGCCGCGGGCTCCGTCCCGGCGGGCAGGGGCCTGCCCCTGAAGGCCCGCCTGCAGATCCCCGTGGCCCTCGCCACCATGCACATGTCGTGGGGCTGGGGCTTCCTGACCAGCCCGAGGTCGCTGGCGAAGAAGGTCATCGCGTCCCGGCGGCCGGCGGTCCTCAGCTCGCACTGAGCCGGCGAACAGGGCCCCTCTCCGGCAGGGGCCCTTCCGCTACCACTGATACGGCTTGTACACGTCCATGCACTGCGACGTGTCCGAGCCGTTGACGGCGTCGGAGCCCGTGGGGATGTCTCCGGCCTTCGGCTTCGACTGCCGGGGGTACGACGTGCCGGTGCGCCAGTCCGCGCCGACGACGACCGTGACTCCGGACACCCCGGTCGACTGCTGCACCGAACCCGCCGGAACGCCCAGCGCCTTGGCCACGGCCTGGGCGTCGCCCGCCAGGTCCGCGCTCGGGTACTGCACGACCGTCTTGTCCACGGACTGCGTCACGGAGGTGTCCGCCGCCGCCCTCGCGTAGCCCTGCTGCACGAGGACCTGGCTGATCGCCCCCGCCCGGCCCGGCACCGCCGCCTCGGTCGAGCTCTGGGTGGCGTTCTGCACCAGCACTCCGAGCCGGGCCGGGTCCGTCGAGGCGGCCTTGGCCGTCTTCCCGGACTTGTCCGTGTTGTCCGCGTTGTCCGCGGGCTGCTTCGTGTCCGCGCCCTTGCCGCCGCTGTCGTCCTTGCCGTTCTTGTCGAGCGGCACGTCGTCGCGGAGCATCTGCCACAGCTTGTCGGCGTTCGCCGTGTCCGGCACCACGTGGTTCGTGGGGTCCTGCGGATCCTCGATGTTGGGCATCGTCACCGACGTGATGCGGTCGGACGGCACCGACTTCATCTCCATGCCCAGGTCGTACAGCTTCTTGACCGTACCGATCTCCTCGGAGACCTTCAGGGACTTGGTGGCCGCCTCGGCCAGGTTCATCAGGCGCCCGGTGTCGGTGAAGACGTTCTGCTGCCGCAGCGTGCGCATCATCGAGTTCAGGTACATGTGCTGGGCGCGGGCCCGCATCAGGTCACTGCCCCAGGCGTGCCGGGTACGCAGCCACTGCAACGCCTGTACGCCCTGGACCTTGTGCGTGCCGGCCGTCAGCTTCAGCCCGGAACCGCCGCGCTGGGCCGCGGTCGGGTGGTCCCACACGTTCTGCTTCACACAGACGTCCACTCCGCCGATGGCGTCCGCCATGCTCACCACACCGGAGAAGTCGATCGTCATCCAGTGGTCGATGTAGACCCCGGTGAGGTTCTCCCAGGTGGACAGCGTGCAGCCGGCCCCGCCGCGGGCCAGGGTGGTGTTGATGATGTTGTTCGTCGCCGGGTAGACCTTGCCCGTCTCGGAGTCCGTGCACCGGGGGATGTCGACCCGGGTGTCCCGGGGGATGCTCACCATCGCGGCGCTCTTGCGGTCCGCGGACAGGTGGATGAGCATCTGCACGTCCGCGTTCGGAGGGCCCCCGACGCTGTCCCTGCTGCCGCCGAGCTTCAGGTTCTCGGGCGAGTTACGGCTGTCCGAGCCGATCAGCAGGATGTTCAGCGGGGTCTGCCCTGCGGCGTTCGGCGCGGTCTTGTGCGCCTTGGAGTCGCCGCTGCTGCGCGTGCCCTTCTGGATGTTGCCGTTGAGGTGCTGGTAGTAGAGGTAGCCGGCGCCCGCCGCGCCGAGTATGACCACCGCGAGCACGCTCGCCGACCAGCGCAGGGCGCGCCGTCTGCGTCGTCGCCGGTCGGTCTTCGCGCCGCCCGGCGGACGCCCCCCGCCGTGCCGGCCGGAGCCGTCCGCCGCCTCCGTGGACCGCGGCGTGAGCGACATCGTGTCGCCCTCCGCGGGAGCCTCTCCCCGCACATCGCTCTGCGCCAAACTTCCTGCCCTCCCCACCCTTGCGCCCCACCCCTGGTCATGAAAACGGGCCCGTCCCGCGTCGGGTTAGACGCACGACGGGCCCGAAGGGTTACCTATGAAGCGCACTTGGCCTCGCCGGCCGTCGACCCGTCGACCTTCGGTGCCTTCGACGGAGCGGTGAGCGAGACACCGGCGCCCTTGAAGTCCTTGCCCAGGGTCAGCGTCATCGCCGGCAGTCCCTGGGAGTTGACCACGCTCTTGCCGGGGACGAGCGCCGAGCCGGGCAGCCCCATCAGGGCGGCCAGCTCCCGGGCCTGGGCGGCCTGGTCGGGGGCGTACTCCAGCGTGGTGTTCTTCACCTCGGCCGGTGCGTTGCCCGCGTTCTCCGACTTCAGCACGCCCTTGTCGGTCTGCAGCCAGGACAGCTCCTCCTGCGCGCTGCCCGGCTGGGCACCGCCGTTGAGGATCCGCACCCGCACGTCCGACGGCGCGGACCTGCTGCCCTTGAGCTGGGCGGCCTGGGCGTCCTTCGCCGCCTTCTGCTTCTTCTTCACGTCGGTGAAGGAGACGTCGTTCTGGATCGCCTGGAACACCGCGGGTGCCGTCGACTGGTTCACGACGACGGTCGCGTGGACCTTCTCGGCCGGATTGTCTATCACCGGCACCGTGGTGAAGGTGATGTTCTTCGGCGGCACCTTCTTCATCTCCAGTGCCATGTCCTTGAGGGTGCTGATGCTCTTGATGCCGGTGTCGACGGTCAGCGCCTTGGTCGCGGCCTCGGCCAGGTCCAGCAGCTTGGAGGGGTTGGTGAGGGTGTCGCTGGAGGACATCTTGCGCATCAGCGAACCCAGGAACTGCTGCTGGACCTTGATGCGGTCCAGGTCGCCCTGGTTGCCGAAGCTGTGCCGGGTGCGCACGAAGGCGAGGGCCTGCTCGCCCTCCACCACCGACTTGCCCGCGGGCAGCTTCAGATGGGACTCCTTGTCGTTCACCGGGTGCGCGACGCACACCTCGACGCCGCCCACCGCGGTCGACAGGGTCTTCACCGCGTTGAAGTCGGCCATCATGAAGTGGTCCACGTGGATGCCGGTGACCTCCTCGACGGTGCGCATGGTGCAGCCCGGGTCGCGGCCGTCCTGCCCGAGGCTCGTGTTGAAGCGCACGTTCTCCGTGCCGGGGATCACCTTGGTGCTGCCGTCCGGCTGCTTCGTCGGGCAGTCCGGGATGTTGACGATCAGGTCGCGCGGGATGCTCAGCGCGGTGGCGTTCGTGCGGTCCTTGGACACGTGCAGCAGGATGTCGGTGTCCGCGTGCCCGACGCTGCCCGCGTCGCCGTAGCCCTCGTTGCCCTTGCCGGTGCGCTTGTCGGTGCCGATGACCAGGAGGTTGAAGGCCTCGTCCTTGCTGAAGCCCTTGGAGCCCGCGTCGCCGACGTCGGTCGAGCTGATGTTGCCTTCGAGGTGCTGGAGATAGAGATAGCCGGCGGCACCCGCTGCGACCAGCACGAACGCCGTGCCGCCCGCGGTCCACGCGAGGACCTTCTTGGCCTTCGACTTCTTCCCGTTCCGCTGCGTCGGGCGCCGCGCGGCGCGTCGCCCCTGCGGGGTCTCCGGCTCGCCGCCCCGGCGCCGGGCCGAGCGCGGCCGGGGCACCTCGGCGCCGCCCACCGGGCTCATCTCCCGGGTCTCCCCGGCGGCCATGTCGTTACGGCGGCGCCGCGCACCGCCGCCCTCCTGGGCGGCCGGTCTGCGGGGAGAGGGCACCTGCGACTGCGCTGCGGAAGTACCCAGTCGCAGTTCGTATTCGCCGGTATTCGGATTGAGTACCCACTGGTCGGCGGGATCGATGTTGTCCGCCCGCCCACGGCCTTGCGCGTCCACGGTTGTCCGAATCCTCCGTCGGGGCCACGCGGCGCCTTCCCCGCAAAGGCGCTCGGGTCTCGGTGAATCGGTGCACGACTCCAGGACTGGCCTCGCGCCGGGTGCACCGGATCGCTCACACTATCCGCCCAGTTCAGCGTCCAGCGACGCCGGTGACAAATTCGCCCTCCCTACAACTGGGCAATCCCCCTCATATTCTGAACGGAATTCGGGCGCGCCGGTGTGCGCCTCACGCGCAGCCGTGCTCGGCGGCCGTACTGCCGCGGAAGGTCGGCGCGGGGGAGGGGGACCCCTTGCCGCCCGTGTCCCCGCCGGGCCGCGCGGTCTTCCCGGGCGTTTCCCGGGCCACCGCCACGGGCTGATCGGCGCGCAGCCGCGTGAACAGTTTCCCGGCCTCCGGCTCCACGAGTTGGTCACGGTTGGCGTCGTGGACGTACGACTTCCTCGGTACCGTCAGGAACTGCACCTGTTTGATGGGAATGTTGCGCAGCCCCCGCACCAATTGGTACAAGCCGCGCAGACTGGCCAGTTCCGGATCGGCGGTCAGAGAAGAGGTCGCCGCGTCCAGCACCGGATACAGCTTCGCCGGATTCAGCAGGACGTCGCTGCTCTGCATCTTGTTGACGAGTGCGCCGAGGAACTGCTGCTGCCGTTCCATCCGCTCGGTGTCGCTGCCGTCGCCCAGCGACTCGCGGGCCCGCACGAACCCGAGCGCCTGCTCCCCGTCCAGCACGACCTCCCCCGCGGGCAGCGTCAGCCTGGCCGCCTTGTCGTGGACGGGCTCCTTCACGCAGACCCGCACCCCGTCGACGGCGTCCACCATCTCCTTGAACCCGCTGAAGTCCACGACCACGTGATGGTCGATCCGGATACCCGTCAGCTTCTCGACGGTACGGATCGAACAGGCCGAACCCCCCACCGCGTAGGCGCTGTTGAACATCGTGAACACCGGCGCGCTGCGACTGCCGTCCGCCCGCAGACAGCGGGGGACGTCCACCATCAGGTCTCGCGGCAGCGACACGGCGGTGGCGCTGCGCCGGTTCGCGGCGAGGTGCAGCAGGATCGTGGTGTCGGACCGCTCGCTGCCCAGATCCCGCCCGTAGCGGGCGTTGCCGTCCCCGGACCGGGTGTCGGAGCCGATCAGCAGGATGTTCTGCGCGCCCTTCACCAGCGCGGTGGGGCGCTCCCGCTCGTACCGGGCGAGTTCCCGGGCGGCCGCGTCGTCCGCGGTGATGTTGGCGTCGAGGGTGGCGTAGAGGAGCCAGCCGCCCCCGGTGGCCGCCGCGACGGACGCGGCCAGCCCGAGCGCCCCCCGCCGCACCCACCGCCGCCGACGCCGCCGCGCCGGCCTGTCTTCGACGGCCGAGGCCCCGAGCCCGGGACCGAGGGCCCTGCCTGCGGTGTCGGTCACGGGCGGGGCACCCCCTCATCGGCGTACGAGCGTCACGTGCTGCTCTCTCGACGATGGCCGGGATGGCGGCGGGCGGCGCCCTCAGCTAGTCCGAGCGGGGGAGAACGGCCCCTACCGCCGTACCGCGGTCACCCGCTCGCTCTCGATC
Organism: Streptomyces sp. NPDC025793; assembly: GCF_055558375.1. Lineage (NCBI taxonomy): Bacteria > Bacillati > Actinomycetota > Actinomycetes > Kitasatosporales > Streptomycetaceae > Streptomyces > Streptomyces sp. NPDC025793. Next base: position 23,893 of record NZ_JBVHMR010000042.1, read on the forward strand.
CGCTGGGCGAGCGCCTCCTCGCCCAGCCGGTCCGGATGCCGGCAGAGCACCACGGACCCACCGGAGGCGAGCGGCGAGAACAGCCCCGCGCTCAGCCCCTCCCAGGTGTCGTACGGCAGCCCCGACAGCAGTCGCGAACCGGGCCCCGTCAGCTCCAGCTCCGCCGCGTCGGCGAGCGCCTTCTGCACGACCTCGGCCGCGCTGAACTCCGCGCCGGCGACGATCAGCGCCGGTGCGTCCGCGTCCACCGGGGCGAACGGCACGAACCGGTCGCCCTGCCCCGGCACCTCCACGGCGTAGTCGAGGAACCCGTCCGGCGGCTGCGGGAAGCGCCCGCCCAGCGGCCGCAGCGCGAGAGCGACCCGCTCGCCCCGGCAGGCCCGCGCCGCGTCCAGCGAGTCCGGCCCGCTGACCACCATGTCGGCCACGGACGGCTCCCCGCCCACGTCGGCGAGGGCGCCCACCGACGCACAGGCCAGCAGCCACACCGCCGTCTGCCAGTGCGCGGGCAGCAGCAGGGCGACCCGGTCGCCGGGCTCGACGGAGAGTTCGCCCTGAAGGAGGTTCGCGGTCTTGGCCACCCAATTGGCGAACGTGGCCACGGACAGTTCGACACGTTCGCCCGTGGCGTCGTCGTAGAAGGTCACCAGCGGGCGGCCGGGGTCCGCGGCGAGCGCGGAAGCCAGCAGGTCGGCAGGGGTGCGATCGGTGGCGTTCACCCGGGAAAGGGTACGCGCGGGCGGTCACCGGCCGTGCGTGCCCGTGCCACCGGTTCGGCGGAACTCTTCCGACGGTCCGTCAGATCACCTGTGGACAGATTTGTCTGACTATGTTCAAGATCGTAACCATGCGTGGACTTCTCACCTCTTCCTCCGGTGTGCCCTTGATCGCCACCGCGTGCGCTGCCACCGCTCTCGCGCTCCCCACCCTGTCCCTGCCCGTGAACACCGCGAACGCCGCGAACGCCGCGAACGCCGCGAACGCCGCGCCCGTGACCGCCGTGTCCGCCGTGTCCGCCGTGTCCGGGGCCGGCGACCCGGGAAGCACCCGCTCGCTGCCCCTCGCCCCCCTCTCCCGCGCGCGCGTCCTCGGCGCCGCCCCGGAACAGGGCCTGTACCGGGCGGGCGGCGAGCACTTCTCGCTGCTCGGGGTGGTGTGGGACGACCCCGGCGCCGAGCTGCGCGGCCAGGTCCAGGTGCGCACGCGGGCGGCCGGCACGGGGGCCTGGTCCGACTGGCGGGACGTCGAGACGCACAACGGGGGACACGGCCCCGACCCCGGCACGGCGGAGGCGGCCTCGCGCCGGGTGCGCGGGGCGACCGCGCCGCTGTGGGTGGGGGCCTCGGAAGGGGTGGACGTACGGGTCCGCGCGGCGTCCGTACCGGTGCGGGACGGACGCCGCGCGGCCGGAGCGCGGACCTCGGAGCCGTTGCCGTCCGGGCTGCGGCTGGAACTCGTCGATCCGGGGGACGACGGAACACCGCCGGACGCACCGGCCGGCACGCCCCACACCGTTCCGGACACGGAGGCGGCGCGCGCGGCCTCCGCCGCCAACACCGACGTCGCGGGCTTCGGCGCCCTGGAGATCCCGGAGCTCGACAAGGCGGCCACCGAGCGGGAGCTCACCCGCCTCAAGGGCCCGGCCCGGACGGCGTCGTACATCGGGGCGCGCCCGCGGATCGTCACCCGCCTGGGCTGGGGCGCGGACGAGTCACTGCGCGAACCCGGGTTCGGCTACACGAGGACGGTCAAGGCGGCCTTCGTGCACCACACGGGCTCGGGCAACCAGTACAACTGCTCCCAGACCCCCTCCGTCATCCGCAGTATCTACCGCTACCACGTCAAGAGCATGGGCTGGCGGGACATCGGCTACAACTTCCTCGTCGACAAGTGCGGAACCGTCTACGAGGGCCGGGCCGGGGGCGTGGCGAGGGCGGTGCTCGGCGCGCACACCCTCGGGTTCAACAGCGACAGCATGGGCATCGCCGTGATCGGCACATACACCGGAACGGAGCCGTCCGACGCGGTGGTCACGGCCCTCGCCCGGCTGACCGCGTGGAAGCTCGGGCTGAACGGCGCCGATCCACAAGGCAGGACATATCTCACGTCGGGTGGAGGCAACCTCTACCGGAAGGGTAAGAACGTGCAGCTGAACGTGATCTCCGGCCATCGGGACGGGTTCGCCACCGACTGCCCCGGTGCGGCGCTCTATGCCAGGCTCGGAACGGCTCGTTCCGCTGCCTCCGACTACCAGGGACGCTGAACGGGCGGCCGTCGCGGGCGCGGTGAACGAGGCTCGCGTTCACCGCCGTCGGCGGGGGCGCGCCGGTCTCACACCGTTCTATTACCGATCTCGTGGAAAACCTCGCGGTCGTCAAGGGCGCCGTCGCTACGGTCTGCATACACTGACCGGCCGAAGCCGAAACGAGTAGTAACGAGTAGTTCGACCGGTCCCGGCAGGAAGAAAGCAGAGACGACAGGTGACAGAAGCGATCCTCCTGGTCGGCGGCAAAGGCACCCGGCTGCGTCCACTGACGGTCCACACGCCCAAGCCCATGGTTCCGGCCGCCGGCGTACCGTTCCTCACGCACCAGTTGGCGCGGGCCAAGGCGGCCGGCGTGGACCACATCGTCCTCGCCACCAGCTATCTGGCCGAGGTCTTCGAGCCGTACTTCGGCGACGGCTCCGCCCTCGGACTGAGCATCGAGTACGTGACGGAGGAGGAGCCCCTCGGCACCGGCGGCGCCATCCGCAACGTCGCCTCGCGTCTGCACTCCGGGCCCGACGAACCGGTCCTGATCTTCAACGGCGACATCCTGACGGGCCTGGACATCGAGGCCCTGGTCGACACGCACCGTTCGACGGGCGCGGACGTCTCCCTGCACCTGACGAAGGTGACGGACCCGCGCGCCTTCGGCCTGGTCCCGACCGACGAGACCGGCAGGGTGCTGGCCTTCCTGGAGAAGCCGCAGACGCCCGAGGAGATCGTCACCGACCAGATCAACGCGGGGGCGTACGTCTTCCGCCGCTCGGTCATCGACTCGATCCCGCTGGGCCGCCCGGTCTCGGTGGAGCGCGAGACGTTCCCGGACCTCCTCGCGGCCGGAGCCCACCTCCAGGGCATGGTCGACTCCACCTACTGGCTGGACCTCGGCACCCCGGCGGCCTTCGTCCGCGGCTCGGCGGACCTGGTCCTGGGCCGCGCGCCGTCCCCGGCGGTCCCGGGCCGCTGCGGCGACCGCCTCGTCCTGCCCACGGCCACGGTGGCGCCGGACGCCAAGCTGACGGGCGGCACGGTGGTGGGCGAGGGCGCGTTCGTGGCCGAGGGCGCCCGTGTCTTCGGCTCGACGATCCTGCCCGGCGCCGTCATCGAGCCGGGTGCGGTCATCACCGACTCCCTGATCGGTACGAAGGCCCGCGTCGGCGAGCGCTCCGTGCTCACCGGCACGGTCGTCGGCGACGGCGCGATCGTCGGCCCCGACAACGAATTGCGCGAGGGAGTCCGGGTGTGGTGCGACGCCCGCATCCCGGCGGGCGCGGTGCGGTTCTCCTCCGACCAGTAGTGAAGGGCCGGTAGTGCGCCGGTAGTTCGGGTCAGAAGCGACGAGGGGGCCCGGGGATCACTTCCCGGGCCCCCTCGGCCGACCCCGGCGCAGGACGCCTCACAGCAACCCGATGTCCACCCGAGGCATCTTCGGTGCCCGCCGGGCCGGCACCTGCCCGCTCAGCAGGATCAGCCGGGCCGCCCGATGCCGCTGCCCGGCATACGGCTCCAGCAGGCGCAGCATCCGAGCGTCGTCGGCATGACGGTCCCCGGCCAGCGCCCATCCCACGATCCCCGGCAGATGCAGGTCCCCGACCGTCACCGCGTCCGCCGCACCGTGACTGCGCTGCACGACCTCCGCCGACGTCCACGGCCCCACTCCGGGCACGACCTCCAGCCGCGTCCGCGCCTCGGCGGCCGTCATCCCCACCGCCTGCTCCAGCCGCGCGGCGACCCGTACGGACCGCAGGATCGTCGACGCCCGCTTGTCGTCGACGCCCGCCCGGTGCCATTCCCAGGAGGGGATCAGCGCCCAGGTCCGCGCCGCCGGCATCACCCGCATCGGCCGCTCGGACACCCCGGCGGGCCCCGGCGCCGGCTCCCCGAACCTCCGTACCAGCAACCGCCAGGCCCGGTACGCCTCGTCGGTCGTGACCTTCTGCTCCAGCACCGACGGGATCAACGACTCCAGCACCAGCCCGGTCCGCGTCAGCCGCAGCCCCGGCCGCCGGTGCCGCGCCAGCGCCACCACCCGGTGCCGGGGCACGAACGCCTCCGGGTCGTCGGCCGCGCCCAGCAGTTCGGGCAGCCCGTCCAGCAGCCACTCGGCCCCCGGCCCCCACGCCTCGCCGAGCACCTCACCGGCGTACGCCCGCACCCGCAGCGTGCCCGGCCCGGCCGGCGTACGGCAGGCCCGCCACACGGATCCGTCCGGCGTGGCCCGGAACGTGGGATCGGCGGGCCCGCGCCGCAGCGGTCCGAGCACCAGCCCGAGATCCAGCGGCCCCTGCGGCGTCCACCGCCGTACCCGCGCCGCCGCCGTCGCCTGCCGCGGGATCGGGCCAGGGGGGAGCGTGGGCCGCTGGGGGAAACGTCCTGCCACGAGTGAGGTCCTAGGAGAGCCGGTGCCGTGCTACGAGAGTAGGCGGTGCGGGAAGGAGCCGTACGGGACTTTCCCGCACCGCCCCCTCCCGGCTCACCGCACCTCGATGAACGCCCCCGCGTCCCGCTCCGGCCGCGGTACCGGCTCCGCTGCCGGATGCCCGACCGCCACCGCACCCATCGGATCCCAGTCCGCCGGCAGGCCGAGCGCCTCGCGCACCACGTCCCGGCAGAACATCGTGGACGACACCCACGCCGAGCCCAGCCGTTCCCCGGCCAGCGCGACCAGGAAGTTCTGCACGCCCGCGCCCGCCGCGACGACGAACATCTCCCGCTCGGCGCCGTCCCGCCGCGCGTCCCCGTAGTGGTGCGAGCCGTCCATGACGAGACACGGCACGACCAGACAGGGCGCATGGCGCAGCACATCGCCCCGGCGCACCCGCCTCGCTATGGACTCCTCGCTCTTGCCGTCCCGGCGCAGGTCGGCGATCCAGGCCTCCCGCATCGCGTCCAGCAGCCGCAGCCGTGACTCCTGCGACTCCAGCAGCACGAACCGCCACGGCGTCGTGTGGTGCGGCGCCGGTGCCGTCACCGCCGCGGCCACCGCGCGCCGGACCGCGCCGGGGTCCACGGGCTCGTCCGTGAAGGCCCGGACCGTGCGCCGCTGGGTGACCGCCTCGCGGACCGCCTCGGAGGTGCCGAGCCGGAACATGTCGTCCCGCGCGGTCCGCACCAGCGCCCGCGCGCCCTCCTCCGGCTCCCCGCCGACGACGTGGGGCAGACCGCGGACGACGGCGACCGGCCGCCCGGACGCCTTGCCCTTGACCAGGTCTCCCGCCGCCGCCAGTTCGTCCGCCGTGGCCACGACCGTCGCGCTCAGCGGATTGCCGTACGCGTCCGTGCCGCCGCGCAGGTCGTCCAGCACGCGCACGCCGGCCGCGCCGATCGCCACGTCCGTGAGCCCCGAGCGCCAGGGCCGCCCGAAGGTGTCGGTGACGACCACGCCCACGTCGACGCCGAGCGTGGCGCGCAGCCCGTCGCGGATCGCGCGCGCGGAGGCGTCCGGGTCCTCGGGCAGCAACAGCACCGTGCCCGCGGGGGTGTTGGAGGCGTCGACCCCGGCCGCGGCCATGACCAGGCCCTGCCGGTTCTCCACGATGCGCAGCGTGCCGCGGCGGGCCACCACCCGGACCGTCTCGGCGTCGATCGCCGCCTCCCGGTCGGCGGCCTCCGTGATCCGGCCCTCGGCCTTGGAGACGATCTTCGAGGTGACGAGCAGCACGTCCCCGTCGGCCAGGCCCGGCTCGGCGGCGGCGATCAGCTTGGCGAGGTCGTCACCCGGCTGCACCTCGGGGATGCCGGACAGGGCTCGGACCGTGTACTGCGCGCCCTGCGGGCGGTCCTCGCTCACGCTCCCCGCACCTCCTCGGCCAGCGCCAGCGCCTCGCGCGCCATCTGCGCGGCCGCGTCCACGTCGGTCATCATCAGCGGCACGGCCCGGCAGCGGATGCCGTCCGCCTCGACCCGCTCCACGGCGGCCGCGTCCACGGTGTCGACGAGCCAGCCGTCCAGCAGCCCGGAGCCGTAGTGCTCGGCGACCGCGGCGGCCGTGGACTCCACGCCGACCGCGGCGAGGACCTTGTCGGCCATCCCGCGCACGGGCGCGTCCCCGACGATGGGGGACAGGCCCACCACGGGCACGCCCGCCTCCGCGATGCCCTCCCGGATGCCGGGCACGGCCAGGATCGTGCCGACGGACACGACCGGGTTGGACGGCGGGAAGAGGATGACGTCCGCCGCGGCGATGGCCTCCAGGACGCCGGGCGCCGGCTTGGACTGCTCGGCGCCGACGGGCACGATCGCCTCCGCCGGGACCTCGGCGCGCAGCCGCACCCAGTACTCCTGGAAGTGGACCGCCCTGCGCTCGCCGTCGACCTCGACGGCCACGTGGGTCTCCACGCGGTCGTCGGTCATCGGGATCAGCTTCACGCCCGGCTGCCAGCGATCGCACAGCGCCTCGGTGACCGCGCTGAGCGGATAGCCGGCGCCGAGCATCTGCGTCCGCACGATGTGCGTGGCGAAGTCCCGGTCGCCGAGGCCGAACCACTCGGGCCCCACGCCGTAGGCCGCCAGTTCCTCCTTGACCCGGAAGGTCTCGTCGGTCCGCCCCCAGCCCTGCTCCTCGTTGATACCGCCGCCCAGCGTGTACATCACCGTGTCGAGGTCCGGGCAGACCTTCAGCCCGAAGAGATGGATGTCGTCGCCGGTGTTGCCGATCACCGTGATCTCCGCGTCCGGCACGGCCCGCTTCAGACCGCGCAGGAAACGGGCACCGCCGATGCCGCCTGCCAGAACCACAATGCGCATGGCACCAAGTCTTGCAGGCGGGTACGACAACGCGTCAGGCAGTCACCGGACGAGCCTCGCAGTGCGGGGACGCGTGCATGGGCATCTCGGTCAGACCCGGGTGGTAGACGTGCAGGCTGACCGCGGGCTCCAGGGCGTCGTTGACGACCTCGTGGACGTACCCCGGCGCGAACACGCGCTGGGCGCCCGCCGCCAACGCGCGCGTGCCGCGCTCCGTGCGCTCGGTGAGGGCGCCCTCCAGGACGGTGAGGACACCGGAGGAGCGGCCGTGGTCGTGCAGGCCGCTGCCCTGTCCGGGCACCCAGCTCAGCAGCCACACCTCGTAACCGGGTCCGGTGCGCAGCCGGTGGTACCAGCGGGTCGTCGCGTCGTAGCGGACGAGGTGGGCCCACTGGGAGCGGTCCGCGGCGATTGCGCGAGCGAGGCCCGCGAACTCGGCGACGGTGGCCGGGTGCTCACGCGGTGGCTGGAGCAGGTGCGGGACTTCGAGGATGTCGCCGGCGATCTGGAGGTCGTTGTCGCTGTTCATGGGTGCGCTGGTTCCTCGGTGAAAGGAGGTCAGAGGGAACGGAGAAACGGGAACCGCGTCGCGGGGGACACGGCCGACAGCTGGAGCGGGGTGTGGCTCAACAGCCGGAACAGCAACAACAGCTACAGCGCGCCCGGGCAGCACCGTGGGACCCGGCGGTGCGGGTCGAGGTGAGTGCCGAGTGCGCGAGCATGCCCTCTAGAACAGCGGTTCACACCTGTGGTGTCAACTCGACGCCCGACATGTGGGACACGCTTCACCTCATCCGGTTCATCTGTCAGGTGAAAGGTTTGCTCAGCCGAGTACCCGGACACATGCGCCACAACCGGGCACTCAAACCTCGTGCAACTCGATCGAACGCGGAGCCGTCTTTCTCCGTACAGAGATCTGTCAGAGGTCTGTACGAGGTTCGACCACCTCCGGAGCCCTCGCCTGTGCATCAAGGTTTATGGCGATTTGAACACTTTCCGCACGGCCTTGGTTCCGCAGAGTGAATAACGGGCCCAATAGCAGATCTCGGCTTGACTCGCCCGGAGCAGCACACTTGTAATTTCACTCGTGTCGTTCAGCCGAAATCGGTAACGGCTGACGCACGGGGACGCGAAAGACAGACGAGGGGCGCACATGACCGAGCTGGTGCAGCAACTGCTGGTCGACGACGCGGACGAGGAACTCGGCTGGCAGGAGCGCGCGCTGTGCGCCCAGACCGACCCCGAGTCCTTCTTCCCCGAGAAGGGCGGCTCCACCAGAGAGGCGAAGAAGGTCTGCCTCGCGTGCGAGGTCCGCTCCGAATGCCTTGAGTACGCCCTCGCCAACGACGAGCGCTTCGGTATCTGGGGCGGCCTGTCCGAGCGGGAGCGCCGCCGCCTGAAGAAGGCCGCCGTCTGACCGCACATCCACACCAGAACGTCACGAACGGCCCGTCGCATGTGGGTTATCCACAGGCGGCGGGCCGTCGTCGTGGTCAGCCGATAGTGTGGTCGCTCGTCCGAGACGCCCCGCTGTCCCCTCGACGCACGAGGAGGCACAGGCGTCCACCGCAGTCCATCGAACCGGGGCCCGTACCTCGATGTCCGTGCACAGCCATACGGCAGCCCAAAACCCCGCCGCCACGTCGGGGTTCGACCCGTCCCGCCCGGGCGCGTTCGACCCGTCCCGCCCGGCCGCGTTCGACCCGTCCCGCCCGCCCGAGTTTCCGCGCCACGTGGTCACCGCCGTCCTCGTCGCCCACGACGGTGCCCGCTGGCTGCCCGACGCCCTCGCCGGCCTGCTCGGCCAGGAGCGCCCCGTCCAGCACGCGGTCGCGGCCGACACCGGCAGCGCGGACGACTCCGCCCGGCTGCTCACCGAAGCCCTCGGCGACGCCGGCGTCCTGCACCTGGCGCGCCGCACCGGCTTCGGCCAGGCCGTGGAGGAGGCAAGCCGCACCGCCCCGGTCCTCACCCCGGAAGAGCTGCCGTATCTCAAACGCCCCAGCGGCTGGGACCCGGTCACCCGCTCATGGCGCGACGACGCCTACGACCTGCCCGAACTCCCGTACGGCGAGCCCGTCCAGTGGCTCTGGCTGCTGCACGACGACTGCGCCCCGGAACCCGACGCCCTCGCCGAGCTGCTGCGCGTCGTGGAGAACGAACAGGAGCTGGGCCGCACCGACGTGGGCATCGTCGGCCCCAAGCTGCACGGCTGGTACGACCGCCGGCAACTGCTGGAGGTCGGCGTCTCCATCGCCAACTCCGGCCGCCGCTGGACCGGCCTGGACCGCCGCGAACAGGACCAGGGCCAGCACGACCACGTCCGCACCGTGCTGTCCGTGTCCACCGCCGGCATGCTCGTCCGCCGCGACGTCTTCGAACAGCTCGGCGGCTTCGACCGCCGCCTGCCCCTCATGCGCGACGACGTCGACCTGTGCTGGCGCGCCCACAGCGCCGGCCACCGCGTTCTCGTCGCCCCCGACGCGGTCGTCCGGCACGCCGAGGCCGCCGCCCGCGAGCGCCGCACCGTCGACTGCGCCGGCCGCACCAGCGCCTCCCCGCACAAGGTCGACAAGGCCGGCGCCGTCTACACCCTGCTCGCCAACACCCGCACGGCAGCGCTGCCCTGGGTCCTGCTCCGGCTCGTCCTCGGCACCGCCCTGCGCACCGTCGCCTACCTCGTCGGCAAGGTCCCGGGCCAGGCCGTCGACGAGATCCGCGGCCTGCTCAGCGTGTTGCTGCGCCCCGAGCGGATCATCGCCGCCCGCCGCCGCCGCGGCTCCTCGCGGCTCGACAAGAGCGAACTGCGCCAGCTCCTCCCACCACCCGGCGCCACCATCCGCGCCACCGTCGAGCAGGTCGCGGGCAACTTCTCCAGCGGCCGGGACAGCGAGACCTCCTCGGCGGGCCGGCACGGCGGCGCCATGGAGTCCGGCCCCGGCGGCGACGACGCCGAATTCCTGGAGATCGAGCAGTTCGCCCGGCTCAAGCGCATCGCCCGCAACCCCGGCCCGGTGCTCTTCCTGACCCTGCTGCTGATCTCCCTCGCCGCCTGCCGCGCCCTGCTCGGCAGCGGTGCACTCGCGGGCGGCGCCCTGCTGCCCGCCCCGGCCGGCCCCGGCGAGCTGTGGTCCCGCTTCGCCGACTCCTGGCACCCGGTGGGCGCGGGCGGCTCCCCGTCCGCACCGCCCTACCTCGGGATTCTCGCGGCCCTCGGCACGCTCCTGTTCGGCTCCACCGGACTCGCGGTCACCGTCCTGCTGATCGCCGCGGTGCCGCTCGCCGGCTTCACCGCCTACTTCGCCTCCCGGCCGCTCGTCACCTCCCGGCTGCTGCGCGCGTGGGCCGCCATCGTCTACGCCTTCCTGCCCGCCACCACCGGCGCCCTGGCCGGGGGCCGCATCGGCACCACCGTCCTCGCCGTGCTGCTGCCGCTCATCGCGCGCGCGGGCATCGCCGCGAGCGGCCTCGCGAACCGCTCCGGCGCGCGTGGCAGTTGGCGTGCCACCTGGGCGTACGCGCTGCTGCTGACCATCACCACCGCCTTCACGCCGATCGTGTGGCCCATCGCGCTGCTCCTCGGCCTCGGCGTGCTGGCCCTGCGCCGCACCGATCCCGTCGCCCACGGCCTGCGCTTCCTCGCCCAGCTCGGCACCCCGCTGCTGGTCCTCGCCCCCTGGTCGCTGACCCTGCTGCCGACCGGCTTCTTCAAGGAAGCCGGCCTGGACTACGGCGCGTCGAGCGCCTCCGCGCTCGACCTGCTCGGCGCCAGTCCCGGCGGCGCGGGCACCGTGCACGGACTGATGCTCATCGGCATCGTCCTCGCCGCGCTCGCCGCCCTCCTGCGCTCCGAGCGACAGCTGGGCATCCGCACGGCCTGGGCCGTCGCCCTGGTCGCCCTCGTCTTCGCCGTCCTGTCCAACAAGTCCGCCTGGGCCGGACCGGCCACCCTCGTCTACGGCATCGCCCTGCTGGCCGCCGCCACCCTCGGCGCCGACGGCGCACGCGCACGCGTGGCCGAGCAGAGCTTCGGCTGGCGCCAGCCGGTCGCCGCCCTGATCGCCCTCGCCTCCGCGGTGGGCCCGCTGCTCGTCGCCGCCGGCTGGATGATCGGCGGAGCCGACGGCCCTCTGAGGCGCCAGGACCCCACCCAGGTGCCCGCGTTCGTCGCCGAGGACGCCACCACCGGCGACCAGGCCCGCACCCTGGTCCTCGACAGCGACTCCACCGCGCGCGTGCGCTACACCCTGGTCCGCGGCTCCGGCGCCCGCATGGGCGACGCCGAACTCAGCGCCGCCGACGGCACGAACAGCCGACTGGACAAGATCGTCGCCAACCTCGTCGCCGGATCCGGCGCCGACCAGGCCGGCGAACTCGGCGGCTTCGCCGTGCGCTACGTCCTCGTCCACAAGGGCGCGCCCCGCGACTTCACCCGCGTCCTCGACGCCACGCCCGGCCTGTCCCGGCTCAGCCAGCAGAGCGGCAGCGCCCTGTGGCGCGTCGACCAGGAGGTCTCCCGCGCCGCCGTCGTCCCCGCCGGCGGCACGGGCACCGCCCAGCCGGTCAGCGCCGGACCGGTGGAGATCCACACGACCGTCCCGTCCGGCGCGGACGGCCGCGTCCTGCGCCTCGCCGACACGGCCTCGGCCGGCTGGACGGCCACCCTGGACGGCAAGCCGCTCACCCGCACCACCGTCGACGGCTGGGCCCAGGGCTTCCAACTGCCCGCGAACGGCGGCAGGCTGGATGTCGTCTACGACGACCCGATCACCCACACCGCCTGGCTGTGGGCCCAGGGCGCGCTCGCCGTCGTCCTGGTCGTCCTCGCCCTGCCCGGCCGCCGCCGTGACGTCGACGACGACCTGCCCGAGGCGGAGCCCGTGCCGGCCCAGGTCCCGGCCGGCGAGGGCCGCCGCGCCCGCCGCCTGCGCGCCCAGGCCGAGGAACAGGCCGCCGTGCAGACAGCCGAGCAGGCCGCCGAACAGGCCGGTGAGCCGGCGGAGGAGCAGGCCGCCGCGCCCGCGATGCCGGACGCTCCCCCGGCCCCCGCCGCCGTACCCGAGCAGCAGCCCTACGGCGAGTGGGACCAGTCCTCCTACGCGAACGCCGGCTACGGCGGCTACGCGACGGACCAGTACCAGCCCGCGGACCCGTACCAGACGACCGGCTACGACCAGCAGGGCTACGCCCACGACCCGTACCAGAACGGCCAGTACGATCCGTACGCCTACGGCGCCACGGCCGACCAGATGCCGTACGACCCGGGGGCCTACCAACAGGCCTACGACCCGGCGTACGACCCCGCCCAGCAGGGCTACGACCCGGCCCAGCACCCTCACGGCACCGGCAGCGAGCGCCCCGACGGGAGCCAGCAGTGAACCGCACGACCCTGTCCCTGATCGCCGGCACCACCGCGCTGGCCGCCGTCACCGCGTTCGCCGCCCTCGACGGCCCGTCCGCGTCCGGCGCCACCGCGCCGAAGGCGGCGGCCAGCCTCCCGGTGGAGCGCACGAGCCTGCTGTGCCCGGCACCGAGCATCTCGGACATCGCCGACACGTCGTACACCTCGTTCACGCCCGTCACCCAGTCCACCGCGAGCAGCGGCAAGGCCCAACTCCAGGCGGCCGACGAGCAGTCGGCGGACGGCACGGGCGACTCCGCGTCGGGCGGCTCCCAGCCGGGCCAGGGCTCCAAGGGGTCGCAGGGCTCGAAGGCCGGCAAGGGCTCGAAGGACTCCAAGGGCTCCAAGAGCGGGAGCGCGACGCCGGGCAAGCCGGTGCTCACCCCCAAGGCCCCCGGCACCCCGGCCACCGGCGACACCTCGGGCGCCGACGCGCCCGCGCTCATCGGCACCGCCGACGGCAGGTTCGCGCCCGGCTGGACCGTGCAGGAGACCACCGAGGTCGCCGCCGGCACAGGCCGCGGCCTCCAGGGCGTCAACTGCACGCCCGCTGACACCGAGTTCTGGTTCCCGGGCGCGAGCACGGCCGCGAGCCGGACCGACTACGTGCACCTGACCAACCCCGACGACTCCGCCGCCGTCGTCGACATCGAGCTGTACGACAAGAACGGCGCGGTCAAGTCCCCGCTCGGCGAGAACCTCACCGTCCCGCCGCACGCGAGCAAGCCGATCCTGCTCTCCACGCTCACCGACGAGCAGCAGTCCGACCTGACCGTGCACGTCAGCGTGCGCAGCGGCCGGGTCGGCGCGGCCGTACAGGCCCTGGACGCCAAGGCGGGCGGCGACTGGCTGGCCGCGGCCGCCGACCCGGCGCCCGACCTGGTGCTGCCCGGCATCCCCGCGGACGCCACCGACGTCCGGCTGATCACCTTCGCCCCCGGCGGCAACGACGCCGACCTCAAGGTCCGCCTGGCCACGTCCAGCGGTCTGATCACCCCGGCCGGCAACGAGACCGTGCACGTGAAGTCCGGCATGACAACCGCCGCCGACCTCGGCCCCGTCACCCGCGGCGAGGCGGGCTCCCTGGTCCTGACCCCGACGGACCAGTCGGTCCCGATCGTGGCGGCGCTCCAGGTCGTGCGCGGCAAGGGCGACAAGCAGGAGACGGCCTTCATCCCGGCCACGGCCCCGGTCGCCGCCCGCGCGACCGTCGCCGACAACGGCGTCAAGGGCTCGACCCTGTCCCTGAGCGCGCCGACCGCCACGGCCACGGTCAAGGTCACCGCCTCGGCGGGCAGCGACGGCGGCACGGCGACGTCGAAGACCTTCACGATCAAGTCCGGCACGACCCAGAACGTCGCGGCCCCGGTCCCCTCGGGCCTCCAGGGCACCTACGCCCTCACCGTCGAAACGACCTCGGGCGGCCCGGTCTACGCCGCCCGCACCCTCACCGCCACCGAGGGCGGAGTCCCGGGCTTCACCATCCAGACCCTCCCGAACGACCGCGCAATGGTGGCCGTACCGCAGACGACACAGGACCTGGGGGTGCTGCAGAAGTAGAAGCACCGGGGGCACCCGCCCCCGGCCCCTGGTCCTCGCCGTCCCCTAGTCCTCCCCGTACCGGGGATCCACGGTCTCCGGAGTCAGCCCCAGCAGCTCGGCCACCTGCTCCACGACCACCTCGTGCACCAGCGCGGCCCGCTCGTCGCGTCCCTTGGTCCGGATCTCCACCGGCCGCCGGTACACGACGACCCGCGCCTGCCGCCCGTCTTGCGCGGGCACGACCCCGCCGAGCGGCACGGCCTCGTCGCTCCACACCTGATCGCCCCGCGCGTCCAGCCGGGGCACCTCCAGCACGAGAAAGTCGATGTCGGCGAGCTGCGGCCACCGCCGTTCGAGCCGTTCCACGGAGTCCCGCACCAGATCCGCGAACACCTCGGCACGGCTGGCCGAGAGCGGCACCTGCGGCGGTGCGATCGGTCCCCGCATGCCCCGCCCGTGACGATCACGGCGACGGGGCCCGGGGCCGCTGGCACGGGGCGGTACACGGTTGTCCATCACCGGTGAAGCGTAGTCCCCGCCCGCGTCCCCCGCCCTGCTCCACACGACGACCTCGACCTCCCCGAGACGACCGGCCGGCCCCGCGTCCCGCGGCCGTGGCCCACCTGATGTCACAGGATGACCATTCAGGCCAACGTCTGGCCCGTTTCCGTAACCCTCCAAGACCGCCGAACTCAAGGCAATTGACGGTGTTTGTGCCGACTCATGACCGGATCGAATACCGCCCGCGACGCGCCGGGGACTCGTCCACGCAGGTCAACGGGGTCTCCACGAAAGGGTGTGTGGGGCGTTTCACAGCCCGACACGGTGGAGTGACCTGGTGGAGAGTCGTCGCGGCCCGCTCAAGAGTGCGGTACCGTCCAACGTCGTGAGCCCTGTACGTCGCTGTTCGCGCACCGCCTGCGGCCGACCCGCCGTGGCGACGCTGACGTACGTCTACGCCGACTCCACCGCGGTCCTCGGCCCGCTCGCCACCTACGCCGAACCCCACTGCTACGACCTGTGCGCCGAGCACTCCGAGCGCCTCACCGCCCCGCGCGGCTGGGAGGTCGTACGCCTCCTGGACGGCTCGGCCCCCGCGCGTCCCAGCGGCGACGACCTCGAAGCGCTGGCCAACGCCGTGCGCGAGGCGGCCCGCCCCCAGCAGCGCGCGGCCGAGGCGGGCGGCGGCGGAGCCCGCACGGCCGACCCCATGGAGGTCGCCCGGCGCGGTCACCTCCGGGTCCTGCGCTCCCCGGACAACTGAGCAGCCTCCGCCACCCCGGAGGCTCAGCCTCCACATGGTGTCCGCACACCTCCCCCTTACCCCCGACGGGTAGTTTGTGCTCACCCATAGAACTTTCAGGAGGGTTGGCCGTGGCTGCTGATCTGTCGCAGATCGTGAAGGCGTACGACGTGCGGGGAGTGGTCCCGGACCAGTGGGACGAATCGCTCGCCCGGCTCTTCGGCGCCGCCTTCGCGCAGGTGACGGGCGCCACGGCGATCGTCGTCGGCCACGACATGCGCCCCTCCTCCCCGAGCCTGTCCCGCGCCTTCGCGCAGGGCGCGGCGGACCGCGGCGTGGACGTCACCGAGATCGGCCTGTGCTCCACGGACCAGCTGTACTACGCCTCGGGCGCGCTGAACCTGCCCGGTGCCATGTTCACGGCCTCCCACAACCCGGCCCAGTACAACGGCATCAAGCTGTGCCGCGCGGGCGCCGCCCCGGTCGGCCAGGACACCGGCCTCGCGCAGATCCGCGAACTGGTCGAGGGCTGGCTGGAGTCGGGCGCCCCGGAGCCGGTGGCCGAGCCGGGAACCCTGTCCGGGCGCGAGACGTTGGACGACTACGCGGCGTACCTGCGCTCGCTGGTCGACCTGACCTCCATCCGCCCCCTGAAGGTCGTGGTCGACGCGGGCAACGGCATGGGCGGCCACACGGTCCCCTCCGTCTTCGAGGGCCTGCCCCTGACCCTCGTCCCGATGTACTTCGAACTGGACGGCACCTTCCCGAACCACGAGGCCAACCCGCTCGACCCGGCCAACCTCGTGGACCTGCAGAAGCGGGTTCCCGAGGAGGGCGCCGACCTCGGTATCGCCTTCGACGGCGACGCCGACCGCTGCTTCGTCGTGGACCAGCACGGCGACCCGGTCTCCCCGTCCGCGATCACCGCCCTGGTCGCCGCCCGCGAGCTGGCCCGCAACGGCGGCACGGGCACGATCATCCACAACCTGATCACCTCCCGCACGGTCCCGGAGGTCGTGCGGGAGAACGGCGGCACCCCGGTGCGCACCCGCGTCGGCCACTCCTTCATCAAGGCGGAGATGGCGGAGTCCGGCGCGATCTTCGGCGGCGAGCACTCCGCCCACTACTACTTCAAGGACTTCTGGAACGCCGACACGGGCATGCTGGCCGCCCTGCACGTCCTCGCGGCCCTCGGCGGCCAGGACGGCCCCCTCTCCTCCCTCGTCGCCCAGTACGACCGCTACGTCGGCTCCGGCGAGATCAACTCCACCGTCGCCGACCAGGCCGGCCGCCTCGCCGCCATCCGCGCCGCGTACGGGGACCGCGCCGACGTCACCCTGGACGACCTCGACGGCCTCACGGTCGCTGCGGCCGACTGGTGGTTCAACGTCCGCCCCTCCAACACGGAGCCCCTCCTCCGCCTGAACGCGGAGGCGAAGGACGAGGCGACGATGACGAAGATCAGGGACGAGGCCCTGGCGATCATCCGGGCCTGAGGCCTGAGGCCTGAGGCGTGAGGCCTGAGGGCTGAGGACTGGGGGTCCGGGCCCGCCGGGCGACCGGGGCGACAGGGACAGACCGGTCGGGCGGCCGGGCCGGGGCGACGCGACGGCTTCCCGGCCGCCGCCGTCCCCGACCGTATCCGCGGCCCCGGTATCCGTCCCCGTCCCGCCCCTGTGCCCCGGCCCAACCCGCCCGGCAGCGGTACGCTGACCAGCGGCCAAAGAATCCTCGCCCCGAAGGGACATCCCATGCCGCTCGAAGCCGGCCTCCTGGAGATCCTCGCCTGCCCCGCGTGCCACGCCCCCCTGGAGGAGCAGGACACCGAGCTGGTCTGCACGAGCCAGGACTGCGGCCTCGCCTACCCCGTCCGCGACGGCATCCCGGTCCTTCTCGTGGACGAGGCCCGCCGCCCCGAGTGACGAGGCGCTTCACCTCGTAGCCCAGGCGCCCGCCGCACCGCGTACCGGCGCCACCCCCTGGAGGGCTCCGCACAGGACCCCGGCGATCGGAGGCTGCCGCCCATGCTGGACGAATCGCTGCTCGACACCCCGGAGGGCCTCGCCGAGGCCGACCGCCGGGGCCTGCTGCGCGGTGCCGCCGAGGCCGGCGCCCGCGTCCGCACCGCCGCCCGGCACGCCGCCGAGGCCGGGATCGGCGACCTCAAGCCCGACGGCCGCCCTCGCGCCGTACTGATCGCCGGCCCCGGCACCGCCGCCACCCACACCGCCGACCTCATCGGCGCGCTGGCCGGCGTCGGCAGCCCCGTGGTCCGGCTGGCCCCGACCGGCGTCGCCCCGGCCGCCGGCGCGCTGCGCTGGGAGCTCCCGGGTTGGGCCGGCTCCGTCGACCTGCTTCTGATCGCCACCCCGGACGGCACCGAACCCAGCCTCGCCCTCCTCACCGACCAGGCCTACCGCCGCGGCTGCTCGGTCGTCGCCGTGGCCCCGGCCGGCACGCCGCTCGCCGAGTCCGTCGCCGGCGCGCACGGCCTGTTCGTACCGATGGCGACAGCGCCGTACGACCAGGACGAACCGCTCGCCGCGTCCTCCCCCGTCTTCTGGGCGCTGCTCACCCCGCTGCTGGCCCTCCTGGACCGCATCGGCCTGCTCAGCGCCCCGCCCGAGGAGCTGGAGAAGGTCGCGGACCGGCTGGACCACGTCGCCGAGCGCTGCGGCCCCGCCATCGCGACGTACAGCAACCCGGCGAAGACCCTCGCCGCCGAACTCGCCGACGCGCTCCCGGTGGTGTGGACGGAAGGCACCTCGGCGGGTCCCGCCGGGCACCGCTTCGCCGCCGCCCTCGCCGAACTCGCCGGCCGCCCCGCGCTCGTGGCCGAACTCCCCGAGGCGCTCGCCGCGCACAGCGCCCTGCTGGCCGGCCCGCTGGCCGCCAGCGCCGACCCCGACGACTTCTTCCGCGACCGGGTGGAGGAGGCGCCCGCGATGCACGCGCGCGTGGTGCTGCTCCGCGACCGCCCGCTCAGCGGCCTCACCGCCGCGCCCGCCGCCCGCGACCTGGCCCTCAGCCACGACACCCCGATCAGCGAACTCGAACCGGAGGAGGGCGGCGAACTGGAGACCCTCGCGGACCTGATCGCCGTCACGGATTTCGCCGCCGTTTACCTGGCGCTCGCTTCCGGGGCCTGATGTGGGCTCCGGGCCGGCCCCGCCGCGCCCACGCCCTCACCGGCCGACGCCGGCCGAGCGACACCGGCCGATGCCGACCGGCCGACGCCGACCGAGCGGCGTACGGACCGAGCCGCGTACGAACGACAGACAGAGAAGACACGGACACATGGACCGCCTCGACAACACCATCCGCCCCTACGCCTGGGGTTCCCCCACCGCCATCCCGCACCTGATCGGCGTCGAGCCGACCGGTGAACCACAGGCGGAGATGTGGATGGGCGCCCACCCCGGCGCCCCCTCGCGCACCGCGCGCGGGAACCTCGTCGAGGTCATCGACGCGAACCCGGAGGCCGAGCTGGGCGAGGCGGCCGTGGCCAAGTTCGGCCCGCGCCTGCCCTTCCTGCTCAAGATCCTCGCCGCCGGCGCGCCCCTCTCCCTCCAGGTGCACCCCGACCTGGCCCAGGCGAAGGAGGGCTACGCGGATGAGGAGCGCCGCGGCATCCCGGCCGACGCCCCGCACCGCAACTACAAGGACGCCAACCACAAGCCCGAACTGATCTGCGCGCTCACCGAGTTCGACGGCCTGTGCGGCTTCCGCGACCCCGTCCAGGCCGCCGACCTGCTCGCCGGCCTCGGCGTCGACTCCCTCAAGCCGTACGTCGACCTGCTGCACGCGCGCCCCGAGGACGCGGCCCTGCGCGAGGTCCTCACCGCGATCCTCAGCGCCGCCCCGGAGGAGATGGCGCACACGGTCGCCGAGGCCAGTGCCGCCTGCACCCGCCTCGGCGGCGCCTACACCCCCTACGCCGACATCGCCCGCCACTACCCGGGCGACCCCGGCGTCATCGCCGCGATGCTGCTCAACCACGTCCGGCTCCAGCCCGGCGAGGCCCTCTTCCTCGGCGCCGGCATCCCGCACGCCTACCTCGACGGCCTCGGCGTCGAGATCATGGCCAACTCCGACAACGTCCTGCGCTGCGGCCTGACCCCCAAGCACGTCGACGTCCCCGAACTGCTGCGCGTCGTCCGCTTCGAGGCGAGCGACCCGGGCGTGCTGCGCCCCGAGGCCTCCGCGTCCGGCGAGGAGCTCTACGAGACGCCGATCGACGAGTTCCGCCTGTCCCGCTACGTGTTCGCCGAGGGCGCCACTGCCCACGACCTCACCCTCGACACCCCACAGATCCTGCTGTGCACGGCCGGTTCGGTCCGCGCGGGCGAGCACGAGCTGGGCCCCGGCCAGTCGGTCTTCGTCCCGGCGGGCGAGAAGGCGGCCGTCTCCGGCGCGGGAACCGTCTTCCGCGCCACTGTGATCGTATGACCGGGGTTGTGGATACCTGACGCGGCGAGCCCCGGCCGGGCTGCAACAATGGCCCACCGGCAAAGGTCGGGCAAAGCCGGGCCGCCCGGACGACAGCGACGTCCGACGGCGGCACAGACGGCCAGGCCGCACAGGCCGCAGAGGGCGACAGAGGCGAAGGGACAACGCGGACACATGAGCGCGTCAGGCGGTACGAAGGCGATCGTGGCGGCACTCGGCGCCAATCTCGCGATCGCGGCATCGAAGTTCGTGGCGTTCGCGTTCAGCGGCTCCTCCTCGATGCTCGCCGAGGGTGTCCACTCGCTCGCCGACTCCGGCAACCAGTTCCTGCTGCTGCTCGGCGGCAAGCGCGCACAGCGCGAGGCCACCGCGCAACACCCGTTCGGTTATGGCCGCGAGCGCTTCATCTACGCCTTCCTGGTCTCGATCGTGCTGTTCTCGATCGGCGGCATGTTCGCCGTCTACGAGGGCTTCGAGAAGATCAGCCACCCGCACGAACTGGAGAACTGGTACTGGCCGGTGGGCGTCCTGCTCTTCGCGGTCATCGCCGAGGGCTTCTCCTTCCGCACGGCCATAAAGGAGTCCAACGAGCTGCGCGGCGCGCTGTCCTGGGCCCAGTTCATCCGCCGCGCCAAGGCGCCCGAGCTGCCCGTCGTCCTGCTGGAGGACTTCGGCGCGCTCATCGGTCTGGTCCTCGCCCTGCTCGGCGTCGGCCTGTCCGTCCTCACCGGGGACGGCGTCTGGGACGGCATCGGCACCGTGTGCATCGGCGTCCTGCTCGTCTGCATCGCCCTGGTCCTCGCCGCCGAGACCAAGTCGCTGCTGCTGGGCGAGGCCGCCGGCCCAGACGTGATCAAGCAGATCGAGGAGGCGACCGTCGACGGCGACACCGTCACCGGCGTCATCCACATGCGCACGCTGCACCTCGGCCCCGAGGAGCTGCTGGTCGCCGCCAAGATCGCCGTCCAGCACGACGACACGGCCGCCGAGGTCGCGAACGCCATCAACGCCGCCGAGGCCCGAGTCCGCGCCGCCGTCCCGATCGCCCGCGTCATCTACCTCGAACCGGACATCTACAGCGAGGCCGAGGCCGCCAAGGGCCCCGACCCGGAGGCCACCCCCGGCGGCCCGAACCCGCACGCGGCCGACCACTGACCAGCCATCAGCCATCCATCGGCGGCGCGGGCCAGGACATCGTCGGCACCGGCGCCGCCTCCCGCCGCCGTACGACGAGAAAACCGATCCCGAGCCCGACGCCGACGAGCACCAGCACACCGCCGAGGAGCGCAGCCGTGACGCCCAGGGCCGGGACGGTACGGTCGTCCGTCACCCGGCCCAGCACCGCGCCCGCGGACACCGTCCCGCTCTGCTGGTCGAGATGGAAACGCGAGTCCTGGGAGTCGGCGCGGTAGTCGCCCAGGAGGAACAGCCGCCCCTGAGGGACCGTCACGTCGTACGCCCTGTGCACACCGTCGGCGTCACCGCCGTACACGTACGGCTCCTCGACCGGCTTCCCGTTCACGCTCACCCGTTCCCGCGAACCCACCGTCGTGCAGCACCGCACCCGGTCCCCGCCCACCCCGATGACCCGCTTCACCAGGGGCGCGCCGATCCCGTACGACGCCGGCGGTGTGAACACCACGACGTCGCCGTGCCGCACCTCACCCCCGCCGACACGCTCCCAGACGATCCCGGTCCCGCGCGCGTACGTCGGCCGCATGCTGTCGCCCGCCAGCGTGGAGACCCCGTACGCGGCCCGCAGCCAGGCGACGGCACCGACCGCCAACACGAGTCCCAGCACCCCCAGCACCAGCGCCGAGATCCCCAGCCCCCGCCCTCGCGTTCTCCCCGCCATGTCCCGTCCTCCCCAAGAGCCCCCTCCGAGGCGCGGAGAATAGCGGCACGCTGTGAACGGACTGTGCGGCGGTGCCGGTCTCCAGGAGGAGAGACGGACGGGACGGCGCGTACAGCGCCGCGTACGGCGGCGCACACGGGACGGGGAACACGGGCCCCGGGCATCGATCACCGGGGCCCGCACCCGTCAGCCCGTTCGTCCCCGCCGGCTCATCCGACCTCGGCGAGCACGTCGAGGACCGCCCGCTCGTCCGGCGCCGCCAGCAGCCGCTCCCGAAAGCCGGGGTCCATCAGCTTGCGGGACAACAGCGCCAGGATCCGCAGATGTTCGTCACCGGCGGCCGCCTCCGGTACGGCGATCATGAACACCAGCCGCGCCTTCGTACCGTCCAGCGAACCCCACTCGACCCCCTCGGCGGACCGCGCGAACCCGACGACCGGCGCACTCACCGCATCGGTTTTCGCATGCGGGATGGCGATCTCCTCGCCCAGCCCGGTCGTTCCCTGCTCCTCCCGCCGCAGCGCGGTCGCCACCAACTCGTCCACATCGGAGACCCGCCCGCTACGGCCCAGCAGCTCGGCCATCTCCCGTATCGCGGCCTCCTTGTCCCCGGCGGCGAGCGCGACCCGCACGGTGCGCCCGTTGAGATAGCCGGACAACACCTCGGCCTCCGTACCCGGACCGGCGGAAACAAGCACCGAACCCCCCGAGCCCGCGGCACCGGCCTCCGCCGCCGCCCCCGCCTGGTCAGGCACGACCACCTGCGCCGCCGAATCGCCCCCCACAGCCGACGAACCCGAGCCCGCGCTTGTGTCCGCGCCCGAACCCAAGTCCGAGTCCGCGCCCGAAGCCGACGACGAATCCGAACCCGATTCCGCACCCGAAGCCGACGACGATTCCGCACCCGAAGCCGACGACGATTCCGCACCCGAAGCCGTGCCCGAAACCGCGGGAACAGCCCCCACACGCCCTCGCCGGCGACCCACATCAACCAACGTCACGGTCGCCAGCGCGGTCACCACCGCACCGATCACCACTGCGACGAAGAACATCGGCACCCCGCTCACGGCACCGAGCACCGCCACGATCGGCCCCCCGTGCGGCACCGCGTCCTTCACCCCGGCCAGCCCCGCGACCGCACCGGCCACCGCGCCACCGAGCATGTTGGCCGGAATCACCTGCGCGGGCCGCGCGGCCGCGAACGGAATCGCGCCCTCCGAGATACCGAAGCAGCCCATGAACAGGGCCGCGAGACCGGTCTCCCGCTCCTGCTCGGTGTACAGCCCGCGCCGGATCAGCGTGGCCAGCCCCTGCCCCAGCGGCATCACCGGAATCGCGGCCGCGCACATGCCCATCACCGTCTGGTTGCCGCTCGCGATGAGCCCGGCACCGAAGAGGAACGCCGTCTTGTTGACCGGCCCGCCCATGTCGAACGCGATCATCAGCCCCAGAATCGCGCCGAGCAGGATCGCGCTGGTCCCCGTCATCCCGCCGAGCCAGCTCGTCAGGTGCTCGAACACCCAGGAGATCGGCCTGCCGATGACATAGATGAAGAACAGCCCGAGCGCGGTCGTCGCCACGATCGGGATCACGATGATCGGCATGATCGGCTGTACGAACTTCGGCACCCGGACCTTCTTGATCCACAACACCAGGTACCCGGCGAGGAACCCTGTCACGATCGCGCCGATGAACCCCGCGCCGGCCTTCGAGTCGTACAGCGCCCCCGTGTTCGCGATCCAGCCCCCGATCATGCCCGGCACCAGCGCGGGCCGGTCGGCGATCGCGTACGCGATGTAGCCGGACAGGATCGGGATCATCAGCTGGAACCCGATCCCGCCGATCGCGTTGACGTGCGCCCAGAAGGTGCCGTCCGGGATCACGTACCCCTTCGCCGTCGCATGGCCGCCGAGCGCCAGCGACACCGCGATCAGCAGACCGCCGACGACCACGAACGGGATCATGTACGACACGCCGTTCATCAGCGCCTTGTACACCGGCCCCCGCTCCCGGCCGCCGCCCCCGCCACCCGAGGTCCCCGCACCGCTCCCGGCCCCGCCCGGCGCGTGCACCGGCGCCGACCGCACCCGCTCGATCAACTGCTCGGGATGGTGGATGCCCTCGGCGACCCCGACCGTCAGCACGCGCTTGCCCGCGAACCGGCTCAGGTCGACGTCCTTGTCCGCGGCGACGATGACGCCGTCCGCGTGTCTGACATCGTTGTCATCAAGGACGTTTTCGGCCCCGATCGATCCCTGGGTCTCCACCTTCATCTCGATGCCACGGCTCGCCGCGGCCTGCGCGAGCTTCTCCGCCGCCATGTACGTGTGCGCGATGCCGGTCGGGCAGGCGGTCACCGCCAGCAGCTTCACCCGCCGCCGCTCGTCATCACGGCCACCCGTGGAGGGCGGTCCGGCCGGACTGGTCACGTCGATACTCCTCACACCTTCGTCGCGCGCGGTGCCGTCCCGGACACCCCGCGAGCGCGGACCGGAATTCCCGGCCCCTGCATCCTGTCGCACCCTCTCCTCGGACCTCAGAGGCGAAAGTTCCTGTTCATCCCGGTCTGCGGGCCCCCGTCCCCAGGGATTCGCACCCCTGCCGGCACGCCTCCTGCCCCCGCAGTGCCGCTCGAAACCGCCC
Source organism: Streptomyces sp. NPDC025793 (assembly GCF_055558375.1). Lineage (NCBI taxonomy): Bacteria > Bacillati > Actinomycetota > Actinomycetes > Kitasatosporales > Streptomycetaceae > Streptomyces > Streptomyces sp. NPDC025793. The sequence goes on from NZ_JBVHMR010000042.1 coordinate 48,038, forward strand.
TCCCAGTGGCTCGAACCTTGCGGCGACGGACTGGGGGCGACCCGGTCCTCCGGTGTAGCTTGGGACGGAGCCAGACGTCGCTGCTGATGGCGGTCGGGCGGTCCTCGCGGACCGGCCGAGGGAGAGAGGGCCTCCGACGGACTGCGCTGCGCGTACGGGGGCATGCCTGTGTGCTCTTCGCGGGCACCCGTGTGTCCGCCGCCGCGCAGATCAGCCGTACCCACCTCGATCCCGACTCCGAGGAGCAGCTCGTAATGACGACTGTCGACAACCGACAGGACTTCAAGGTCGCCGATCTCTCACTGGCCGAGTTCGGCCGCAAGGAGATCACCCTCGCCGAGCACGAGATGCCCGGCCTGATGGCGATCCGCAAGGAGTACGCCGAGGCGCAGCCCCTGGCCGGCGCCCGCGTCACCGGCTCCCTGCACATGACCGTCCAGACCGCCGTGCTCATCGAGACCCTCGTCGCCCTGGGCGCGCGGGTCCGCTGGGCCTCGTGCAACATCTTCTCCACCCAGGACCACGCGGCCGCCGCCATCGCCGTCGGCCCGAACGGCACGCCCGACAACCCGCAGGGCGTCCCGGTCTTCGCCTGGAAGGGCGAGACCCTGGAGGAGTACTGGTGGTGCACGGAGCAGGCGCTGACCTGGCCGGACAGCCCCACCGGCGGCCCGAACATGATCCTGGACGACGGCGGTGACGCCACCCTCCTCGTCCACAAGGGTGTCGAGTACGAGAAGGACGGCAAGGTCCCCGGCCTGGACACCGCCGAGTCCGACGAGCACCGCGTCATCCTCGACCTCCTGCACCGCACCATCACGGACGGCTCGCAGAAGTGGACCCAGCTGGCCTCCGAGATCCGCGGCGTGACGGAGGAGACCACGACGGGTGTCCACCGCCTGTACGAGATGCAGCGCGACGGCGTCCTCCTGTTCCCGGCGATCAACGTCAACGACGCCGTCACCAAGTCGAAGTTCGACAACAAGTACGGCTGCCGCCACTCCCTGATCGACGGCATCAACCGCGCGACCGACGTCCTGATCGGCGGCAAGACCGCGGTCGTGTGCGGCTACGGCGACGTGGGCAAGGGCTGTGCGGAGTCCCTGCGCGGACAGGGCGCTCGCGTGATCGTCACGGAGATCGACCCGATCTGCGCCCTCCAGGCCGCGATGGACGGCTACCAGGTCACGACCCTGGACGAGGTCATCGACAAGGCCGACATCTTCGTCACCACGACGGGCAACAAGGACATCATCATGGCCGCGGACATGGCCAAGATGAAGCACCAGGCCATCGTCGGCAACATCGGCCACTTCGACAACGAGATCGACATGGCCGGTCTGGCGAAGATCCCGGGCATCGTGAAGGACGAGGTCAAGCCGCAGGTCCACACCTGGACCTTCCCGGACGGCAAGAAGATCATCGTGCTGTCCGAGGGCCGCCTGCTCAACCTGGGCAACGCCACCGGTCACCCGTCGTTCGTGATGTCCAACTCCTTCGCGGACCAGACCCTGGCCCAGATCGAGCTGTTCACCAAGCCGGACGAGTACCCGGTCGGTGTGTACACGCTGCCCAAGCACCTGGACGAGAAGGTCGCCCGCCTCCACCTGGACTCCCTCGGCGTGAAGCTGACCACGCTGCGTCCGGAGCAGGCCGCGTACATCGGTGTCGAGGTCGACGGCCCGTTCAAGCCGGACCACTACCGCTACTGAGCCCCCGGGTTCCGTAGCCCCGCTCGCCGGGGAGCACACCGGTGCACCGCCGCGCTCCCCGACAGCAGGTCTCCCGAGGCAGGCCCCCGCACCCCCGTGCCGGGGGCCTGCCCCTTTCCCGGAACCGTCAGCCGGCCCCAGAGCCAGTCCGGACCGGCGAACCGGCCCGGGCCGTCAGCCCGTCAAGCCCCAGGACCCCCATGCCCCGCGGCCGTTATTCGCTCCACGATCCGCATGATCACACCCCCCTCGCAGAAGAGCACTTCCAATGCGCCCCCGGCCCGTCCGGCTGGCGCTACGTCTCCCGGCTGACCGGCCCCACCGGTGACCAGCACGGCTCGGTCGACCTCGCCCTGGACGACCTCGGCCGCCCTATCCGCCTCGAACTGCACGCGGGAGGCTGGCAGGTGCGAGGCGCCGCCCTCGACGGCGTCACCTGGGTCCGCACCGACCCCACCGGAACCCATGCCACCGAAGGCAATGTGCGCGCCCACGCCTTCACCGGCACGTCCCCCGCGTTCCTCGTCGCCACTGCCCGTCTGCTGCGCCTCACCCCCTCGTCCGCCGCGACCCGCGTACGCCTGGTCGCCTTCACGGATCCCGTCCTCGCCCCCCGCACCGTGGACCAGTCCTGGGCCTTGGTGAACAGCGAAGCACACGCCACTGACAACGGCCCCCTGACCGTGGACGAATACCAGGTCACAGCCCTGGACACCGGCGAACGGCACAGCGTCCACATCGCCGGCGACGTCGTTCTGGCCGCGCCCGGCATCGAGCTGGAGGACCTTGAGACACCGCCGTCGTCCTTCGACTGAACGCGACGGAACCCGACCGCCGAGCACTCCTCGGATCCCGCCTCAGGCCGGCGGTGCGAATCCGGTGGACGGGCGGTCGGCCGACGGCTCGTCCACCGGCCGTGCGGCATGCGCGGCCGACGGCGTGACGGGCGTCTGCGCCCGCCGCGGATCCCGGTCCTGCGGTCCGGCCGGCGGAACGACGTTCCATGGAGGGCCCGCGACGGGAACGGGCGGCGGCTGAGGGGCGGCGGGCGCCGTCGGCGTGCCGGTCCGCCCCGCGGCCGGGGCGGAACCGCCGGCACCGAACGTCTGCCGGACTTCACGGGACCGCCGCTCGTGCACCACGGCCGCGAGAAAGGCGGCGGCCGGCAGATCCGGCGGCACCGAAGCACCCGTACGCGCCGCGAGATCGGCCGCCAGCCGCTGCGCCATCCCCACGGAGACCTGCGGATCGAGCTGCGACATCCGCGTCAGGTACTGCCGCACGGCCAGCCACAGCCCGTCCGGCACGGCAGACAGGTCCAGCTCGGCGAACCGCCCCACGAGCCACGGCGGCGGAGGCGGCACGAACCCGGCCGGACCGGCGGGTATTCGCTCACGGACGACGAGCGTGCCCGCGAACACGTCCCCGAGCCGCCGGCCCCGCGCGGACACCAGCGAGGCGATACAGGCCACCACACCGAACGTCAGCAGGATCTCGACCACACCGATCGCACCGCGCACCAGCGCATGCCGGAACCGGATCGGTCCGCCGTCGTCCCGCACCACCCGAAGCCCGAAGGCCAGCTTCCCGAGCGACCGCCCATGACTGAGCGTCTCCACCGCGATCGGACCGCCGACCAGCACCAGCAGAAACGTCGCGATCGACAGGGCCACCTGCGCGGCCTCGTCCATCGACGCCGTCGACATCACCAGCGCCACCGTGACCACGACGTATGCGGTCACGGCCACCACCAGGTCGAACAACACGGCCAGCGCCCTGCTCGGCAGCCTCGCCGGCAGCAGTTCGAGCGCCACCGCCTCGCCGGTCACCAGCTCACTCACGCCCGCCGTCCTTCCCCGATCCGCCCCCGGAACCGCAAGTCTGCCAAGCTGTGGGCGCATCGCGCCCCAGTGCGACAAGCTGACAGTAGATGCGAGCATCCACGACGAGCGGACGAGCTGTCGACGACCAGCCGAGGAGCAGGCAGACCCGATGGACCTGGACGTCTTCGTCTCCGCGCACCGCGCCGAATGGGACCGCCTCGACGCCCTGCTCCGCCGCCGGCGCCGTCTCAACGGCGCCGAAGCCGACGAACTCGTCGCGCTCTACCAGCGCACCGCCACTCACCTCTCCCTCATCCAGTCCAGCGCTCCGGACCCGCAACTGACGGGACGGCTCAGCCAGCTGGTGGCACGCGCGCGCAGCGCCGTCACCGGCACCCGCCGCGCCTCATGGCGTGATGTCACGCGCTTCCTGGGACAGGGCTTCCCGGCAGCCGTCTATCGCGCGCGCCATTGGTGGGTACCCACAGCACTTGTCTCCACGGTCATCGCGATCCTGCTCGGCTGGTGGATCGGCACCCACCCGGACGTGCAGTCGTCCATCGCGGCCCCGGGCCAGCTGCGCGAGCTGACCCGCCCCGGCGGCGAGTACGAGACGTACTACTCCAGCCACCCCGCGGCCGCCTTCGCCGCCCAGGTGTGGACGAACAACGCCCAGGCGGCCGCGATGTGCCTGGTCCTGGGGGTGTTCCTGGGCCTGCCCGTCCTGTGGATCCTTTTCGAGAACATGCTCAACCTGGGTGTCGGGTTCGGCCTGATGTCCTCTGCCGGCCGCCTCGACACCTTCCTGGGGCTGGTCCTCCCGCACGGCCTGCTCGAACTGACCGCCGTCTTCGTCGCCGCCGGTACGGGCCTGCGCCTGGGCTGGACCCTCATAGACCCGGGTCCCCGCACCCGCCGTACCGCTCTCGCCGAGGAGGGACGGGCCGCGCTCGGCATGGCGATCGGTCTGGCCCTGGTCCTCTTCGTCTCCGGCGCCATCGAAGGCTTCGTCACCCCCTCCGGCCTGCCCACCTGGGCCCGCATCGGCATCGGCATCGCGGTCGAGCTCGCATTCCTGACGTACGTCTACGTCCTGGGCGGCCGAGCCGTACGCGCCGGCGAGACGGGCGATCTCGAAGCGACCGACCGCAGCGCCGGCGTCCCCACCGCTGCCTGATGTGCGCTCCACGTCTGTGAGCTGCTAGTCTCCTCTTCGCCCCGCAAACCCCGTTGACACGGGTGGCGCGGGGAGGTAGATTCAAACAGTTGCCTAGAGCTGGACAAGCTCGGTGGCGAGCGTTAGAATCTACGAGCTTCCTGAGAAAAGTCGAGAACGACTTCTCGAAGAAGCACCTCCCGATTACTCAGAAATGAGTGGCCGGTTAGACCGGCCAAGAACTTCTGATAAAGTCGGAACCGCCGGAAAGGGAAACGCGAAGCGAAAGCGGAGCGGGAACCTGGAAAGCACCGAGGAAATCGGATCGAGAAAAGATCTGATAGAGT
>NZ_JBVHMR010000043.1:0-52015 GCF_055558375.1 Streptomyces sp. NPDC025793
AGCCGGTGGCCGTTCATCTATGCGGGCACCATCCCGATGCCGGAGCAAACCCCCGGATCAGGTCGAACCCGTACACCACTTCCCTGGACGCAACCGGCCCCGGGCCGTATCTGCCGCAAGACGTGTGTCATCACAGCGCCCTCGCGTCGAGTGCTCGATGGGGGAGAACCCGAGGGGTACGGTGCCAACGCCGGGCACTGCGGCACACCCGCTCGGAAGCCACCACCGGCCGCGCCTGCAGGGGCCTGCCGTCGAACGCCTCACAGGCGCTGTCACACATCTGTCGCCAACTACGCCGACTCCCCCGGACCGCGATGCCCTGACCTGCTATTACGCACACGCCCTGGACTGACGTGGACGCCCGAAGACGGTCTATACAACCTGTGCCAGGTGGTACCGAGGTCAGCTCTGACCGCCAGTCAGCTCCGCACTCGCCACACAGCCGGACCCGAACCGGATCAAGCCCATTCAGTACACGCACACCCCTGGCAGACACCGCATGTTCCAGGCCCTTGGCCGAATACATCGCGCAGTGGGCGCCGTCACGGTGCACGAGCCTCGCAACCCTCCTGGGGCGGCGGCCGTCAGGACGCGACGGGGCCTTGCAACGGGACTGCGAGTGCTTTCAGAGCCTGTTCCAGGCCATGCAGATGGGCCAACGCCAGTTCGCCACCGGAAGGATGCGGTGCTGCAACCGCCGCATGACCCTCGCTTGGCGTGGCACCGGGCGTGACGAGTGCCTCCACTGCTGCCTCCACCCGCCAGCACGCTGCCGCAAGCCTCGCGTCGTGGGAAGCATCCGGATCCGCCGCGACCGATGCCAGGCCACGCACCTCCCGGGCACACCGGTCCAGCAGCTCGATCACCTGACGGGCCCGCGCTTTACGCGCCCGCAGCGGAGTGAACGGGTGCACCAGCGGCGCCAGCGACAGCCTCACCCTGCCCAACAGCAGCTCCAGTTCAGCGACATACCGGGCCGGATCCGCAGCCGGAGAGCCGGCCAGGCGGGCCGCAGCCTCAGAAGTGCACGCATGGACACAGTGCAGCGCTCGCTGGATCCACGCGTCAGTGGTGGCGTGCGTGGTCACCGGCAGTACCAACAACACCGAGAGCCCCGCGCCGAGCGCCCCCACCCCCGTCTCCATCACACGCAGAGCAAGCAGCCCCGGATTCAGCACCCCCAACAGGCCGTACAACAGCCCGGCCATCACCGTCACCGCCAGCATCATCCACGTATACGACACCGCCGCCGTGTAGAAAATGCCGAACACGCAGACCGCGACAAGCGCCGCGGTGGGAGCACCAGCCCCGTCCAGCGGCACAGCGATCACCAGGCCAATGGCGATACCGATCACCGTGCCCAGAACCCTGCGAAAGCCCCGCACCAGGGTCTCGCCCCGCGAGGTGGTGTTCACGAAAATCCACCACACCGCACCCACAGCCCAATACCAGCGCTCGTGCGACACCAGCTGCCCCACCAACAGAGCGAAAGCGCCGCCCGCCACCCCTTGGACCGCGTGGCGCGTGGTCACCCGGGCAAAACCTGAACCGCCCGGCCCCAGCACCACAACAGCGGGCGGCGACAGCCGCCGCTCGTAACACCACAGGCCAAAGCGCACCGCCGAGGACGCCAGCAGGGCAAGGGCCACCGCCGCGTAAAGCTCCGGCAACTGGCGCGGCACCGCGTGCAGGAACTGCGCCGCGAAAAACATCATGAACGCGAAAGTCCCCAGAGCGTGGCCCCGCGGCCCCCACCGGCGGGCATACATCCCCGCGCCGAGGACGGCAACAAAGGCCACGTCCCGCACCCACGGGAAATCGTGCAACACCGCCGCGAGAGCCAGCACCGGGAAGCCCGCCACCGGCAGCAGAGCCGTCGTGAACGCCTGCCCCCGCACCGACCCGTCGGCCACCGTGAACAAGGCGAGCAGCGCGGCAAGCCCACCAGCGATCGCCGCCGGCAGCGACTGCGTCGCCAGATCCGACACCGTCACCGCCAGACCGACACCCAGGACACCCCGCGCAGCACTGCGCAACCTCAGCCGCCCCGGATCCGGCGCGACGAACACCCGCTTCAACACGACATCTCCCTGACACCCAAAACGATCAACCCACAGAACTGACACACAGTCAGGAAACTCGGCAAAGAGTCAGCGTCAGTCCACCCGCAGACTGCCGAAGATGCCCACACCCACTGGTCACCCGAGCGAGGCCGGTCCCGGCCGGCGCGAACGGGGCCGAGGGTGCGGCGGTCGGGGACAGCCGGCGCTCGTAGCACCACAGCCCGAAGCACACCACGGCCGCGCTCAGCACGGACAGCAGGACGGCGGCGTACAGCTCGGGCAGCTGCTCCGGGGTGGCGTGCACGAACTGGGCCACGAAGAAGGTCATGAGGGCGAACACGCCGAGGCTGTGGCCGCGCGACCCCCAACGGCTCGCGTACACCCCGGCGCCGACGACGGCCAGGAAGGCGAGGTCGCGCGCGACGGGGAACGCGTGCAGCTCGGCCGTGGCGGCGAGCACCGGCACACCCACGACGGGCAGCAGCGCGGTGGTGACCGCCTGCTCCCGCACGGTCGCGTCGGCCACGGTGAACAGCGCGAGCAGCGCGGCGAGGCCGCCGGTGACCGCGCCGACGAGGGAGTGTCCGGCGGCGAAGCAGACGACGACCGCCAGCCCGATGCCGAGGACGGCCCGCGCGGCGAAGCGCAACCGCGCCCGGCCCGGGTCCGGCGCCACGAACATCCTCTTCGGCACTGCTGCCCTCCCCATGGAACTCCGGCACAGAAAAGGCGCCGCGGGATCCGCAGCGCCATCGACGTCTCCATGAGAGCATCATTCGGCTCACTGGCTCAAGTGATCGCCGAATCGCTGGTCCATTGGCACAGCTCGGACGGCGCGACGGCGTCCATGGAAAAGCCAACGGACCAGGTCGGACGGTCTGCGTCCCGGCGGCATTCCTGAGCCATTGGTACAGTCACCGGTCATGGCCGTGGACGAACTCGACACCCGCATCCTGCGACTGCTTCTGGAGCAGCCGCGCACCAGCGTGCGCGAGTACGCCCGCGTTCTCGGCGTCGCCCGCGGCACGCTCCAGGCCCGGCTGGACCGCATGGAACGCGACGGCGTGATCACCGGCACGGGCCCGTCCCTCTCCCCCGCCGCGCTGGGCCATCCGGTGCTGGCGTTCGTGCACATCGAGGTCACCCAGGGCCATCTGGACGACGTGGGGGACGCGCTGGCCGCCGTACCGGAGATCGTGGAGGCGTTCTCCATCACCGGCGGCGGAGATCTGCTCGCGCGCGTGGTGGGCCGGGACAACGCCCATCTGGAGGACGTCATCCAGAAGCTGATCAGCCTCCCGGGCGTGGTGCGCACCCGCACCGAGGTGGCGCTGCGCGAGCGCGTCCCGTACCGGCTGCTGCCCCTGGTGGAGTCGGTCGGCCGGGCGTCCCGCACCTGAGGCGGGGCCCGCCGATCGGCGCGGCCCGTGGGAGCCCGGCGCGGGACGGTACGACATGACGTGCGTCGGGCACGACCGCCGGCGAGTCCCCGTCGTGCGCACGCGGCCATGACTGCATAGCGTGATCGCATGACCACAGACCAGGCCGGACCGGTGCAGGTCGTCGGTGACCGGCGGTGGAAGGCGCTCGCCGTCTGTCTGACCGCGGCCTTCATGACGCTGCTGGACACCTCGATCGTGAACGTGGCCCTGCCCTCGGTGGAACGCGGGCTGCACGCCGACGAGGCCGACCTGTCCTGGGTGATGTCCGGCTACGCGCTCGCCTACGGCCTCTGCCTCGTCCCGGCGGGCCGGCTCGGGGACATGCGCGGGCGGCGGCAGACCTTCCTGACCGGGCTCGCCCTGTTCACGCTGGCGTCGGCGGCGTGCGGACTGTCGTCCGGTGCCGTCTGGCTGGTGCTGTTCCGGCTGCTCCAGGGAGCGTCGGCGGCGCTGATCGCGCCGCAGACCTCGGCGCTGATCCAGCAGATGTTCCAGGGCCCGGAGCGGGCGCGCGCGTTCGGCATGATGGGCAGCACCATCGGGATCTCCACCGCGGTCGGACCGCTCGCGGGCGGCCTGCTGATCCAGGCGTCCGGCGGCCCCGAGGGCTGGCGCTGGGTCTTCTACGTCAACCTGCCCATCGGCGTGGCCGTCTTCTGCGCGGCCCTGCGACTGCTGCCTCGCTCCCCCGGTTCGGCGGGCAGGCGCGAGTGCTTCGACCTGCCGGGCGTCCTGCTGCTCGGTGCGGGCGTGCTCGCCCTCATGCTGCCCCTCGTGCAGAACCAGCAGTGGCACGGACGGTCGAAGTGGGCACTGCTCCCGGCCGGAGCCGGCCTGCTGGCCGCGTTCTGGGCATGGGAGCGGCACCAGGGGCGGCGCGGCCGGGCGCCGCTGATCAACCTCGGGCTGTTCCGGCTGCGCTCCTTCACGCTCGGCGCACTGCTGAGCCTCGTGTACTTCGGCGGCTTCACGACCCTGTTCTTCGTCTACACGCTGTTCCTCCAGAACAGCATGGGGTACGGCGCTCTCGCGGCGGGACTGTCGTCCATGCCGTTCGCGCTGGGCGCCGCGGCGGGCTCCGCGCTCGGGGGCCGACTGGTGCTGCGGTTCGGGCGCCGGACGGTCATCGGCGGCCTGAGCACGGTGGCGGTGGGGATGGTCGGCGTCGTCACGGCCGTGCAGTTCGTGCCGGGGCGGGCCGTGGCCTGGGGGGCCGCCCTGCCGCTTCTCGTCGCCGGACTCGGCTCGGGCCTGACCATCTCCCCGAACACCACCCTCACCCTCTCCCGCGTCCCGGTGGGGCGGGGCGGGGCCGCGGGCGGGGTCCTCCAGACCGCCCAGCGCATCGGCTCGGCCGCCGGCATCGCGGTCGTGGGCTCGGTGTACTTCGCCCATCTGGCCCGCCGCGGCAGCCCCGCGGCCGCGCTCCAACTGGGCCTGGTCACGTCCATCGGCATCATTCTGCTGGCCCTCGTCCTGGCCTGCGCCGACCAGCGCGAGCGACGCTCTCATCCGGAGGAGGACAAGAGACCGGAGGCCGCCAGGCAGGGGGCGTAGCCGGAGTCGTGCCCCTGGCTGCGGGACGGGGCGGCCCGCGGGACGAGGCGGCGCGCATGGCGCCGCTCCCGCCACCGCCGGCCTCACGACCTGCGCCGCGGCTTCCCCCGCTTCGGCGTCGGCTTGCCCCCCGCCGTGCGGGCCCGGGGCGTGCGGCCCGCGGACTTCGCCTGGGGCTTCTGGCGGGTGCCCGCGCCCTCGGAGCGCCTGGGCTTCTGTTCGGCCGGCGGTTGGGTGCGGCCGCGGGTGCTGTTGACCGTGCGGCCGCGGACGATGCCGATGAAGTCCTCCACCAGGTCGGTGGTGGCCTCCTCCGGCCAGGACAGGGCGACGCCGGACTGTGGGGCGTCGGTGACGGGGCGGTAGGTGAGGTCCTTGCGGTGGTAGAGGCGGGCCAGGGACTGCGGGACGACCAGGAGCCCGACGTTCGCGGCGACCAGCTCGATCGCGTCCGGTGTCGTCGCGGGCCGCTCGAAGGCCGGCTCGCCGGGCGGACCGTCCCAGTCGAAGACGTCGTCCAGGGGGTGGAAGAGCACCTCGTCGGCGAGGTCCGCGAGGGTCACCGCGTCCGCGGCCGTGATCACGTGGTCCTTGGGGACGACGACCACCGTGGTCTCGGTGTAAAGGGGGATCGCGCTGAAGTACGTACGGTCGACGGGGAGCCGAACGAGGCCCGCGTCGGCCTCGGCGGCGCGCAGCACTCCGGGTGCCTCGGCGGCCGACACCTGAACGAGGGTGAGCGGGGTGTCCGGCCGGCGTTCGTTCCAGGTCTTCACCCATTTGGCGGGCGTCACTCCGGGGACGTACGCGAGCCGGAACGACGGTGATTCCTCCGAGCCTGTCACCAGGCCAGGTTACCGGCCGTCGGATGCCGGGCCGTCACCGGCGGCCCGCCCCGCCGCGCACGGCCGTGGTCGGCGGCCGGGCACACGGCCGATACCCTTGACCTCATGAGTTCGCAGCAGAGCACCCAGACGATGAACCCCGCGACCGCGGCGAAGAAGCTGGGTGTGTACCTCCCCGCCACCCCCGCCTCGTTCCAGGAGGGCGTCGTGACGCGCGCCGAGCTGAACGAGCTCCAGGCGAACCCGCCGGAGTGGCTGAGCGAGCTGCGCCGCACCGGCCCCCACCCGCGTCCGGTGGTCGCCGCGAAGCTCGGCGTCTCCATCGCCGGTCTCGCGCGCGGCGGGGTGACCGAGGCGCTGACCACCGAGCAGATCGAGGCGCTCAAGCAGGAACGGCCCGAGTGGCTGGAGAAGGAGCGCGCCACACAGGCCGAGGTCCGCAAGGAAGCCTCGCGGATCAAGCAGAGGAACGCCGAGCGCGCGGAGCAGGCACGCCCCTGACGCACCGAGCGTCCCCGCAACGCCTGGAGCTTGCCCGACGCCCCCATCGCCGAGTCGTACGGCGGTGGGGGCGTCGTCGTGCTGCCGGCGCGCCGTCGACGTGCTCGCCGTCGCGGCGGTGATGCCCGGGACAGCCGCGCGCGGCTCCGGCTCAGGCAGCACCACGAACTGCGGCTGCCCCGCTGGTGAGAGGCCCCGCGCCGGTCCTCCCCAGGGCCCGCGGGCGTTGTCAGTGGTGTGCCCTACAGTTCCCGTCACTTGATCAGTGCGGGTGCGGGAGGCACGTATGGGGTGGGTGTCGGCCGGCGACTACGAAGTCGCCCTCGACGGTGGGAAGGTGGTGTGCCGCAACGCCTCGGGGCGGCTGCTGAAGTCGGTGCCCCCGAAGATCGCGGACGATCCGGCCGTCGTGGGTCTGAAGCAGCTGACGGAGTGGCTGGAGCGGCACGAGCGGCAGTGCCTGGCCGATACCGAGCGGTGGATGGTGCGTTCGCTGCCGGTCCCGCTCGACGTCCTCACGCGCGTGTGGCCGGACCCCGCCTGGCAGGCCGCGCTGCGCGACCTCGTCGTCACCGGCGCCGACGGACAGGTCGCCGGCTTCCTGCGGGACGCCGATCCCGAGCGCGGCCTCGGCCTCGTCGACCTCGACGGCGACACCGTCCGCATCTCCCCCGCCCTCGTCCGCGTCCCGCACCCCGTCCTGCTCGACGACCTGGAGGAGCTGCGGGAGTTCGCCGTCGAACTGGGCGTGGAGCAGCGCGCGCAGCAGCTCTTCCGCGAGGTCTGGCACCGCCCGGCCGCGCTCGACGCGGAGGCGACCCAGGTCGAGGAATACGCCGGCGGTTCGTTCAAGGAGCTGCGCTTCCTGCACGGCAGGGCCGGCCAGCTCGGCTACCGGGTGCGCGGCGGGTACGCGGTGTGCCCGGTCCTGGAGGACGGCCGCAGCACCGAGGCCCGCGTCTGGATCGGCGACTACGACGGCTGGTCGGAGACCGAGACCGGCCCGCTGGCCTGGTCGGATTCCACCGGGAGGGTCCTGAGGCTCGGTCAGGTCGGGCCGGTGGCCTGGTCGGAGGGCATGCGCATGGCGGCAGCGCTCTACGCGGGGCGGGACATCGAGGACGAGGAGCGGGCGGCATGACGTACGGCGGCGACAAGCGGAACGACGGGCACGACGGGGCCGCCGTCTCGGCGCTGCTGGATGCCGGCGCCGTCCTGCCGCCGGGCAGCACCGCGCGCGAGGACGCCGACGCTCTCACGGTCCGCACCTACACGCACGCCGCCCTGGACGGCCGCCCGGTCGTCCGGCTGGTGCCGGGCACGCTCGGCGAGGCCGAGGACCTGGCACTGGAGTTCCTGGGCCTGGCCCGCGAGCCGGAGACTCCCGAGGTCGGGCAGGTGCGCCGGGAGACGCTGGGCTTCCCGGCCTGGGCGCTGGTCCACGACCCGGCCAACGGCCATCACGCGCTCGCCCTGGTGAAGGACGTCGAGCGGCTCGCGCGGCAGGCCAAGTCCAAGCCGGGAGGCGCCAAGGACGGCTTCGAGGCACTCGGTGAGCGCCTGGGCCGGGCCGTGCCGCACTTCCTGCCGACGTTCTACGAACAGGCCGCGCGGGTCTTCCTGGAGCACGAGAACACCACGTACGCGGCCGCGTTCTTCGGCAAGGCCCGCGAGGCCGAGCGGGTGCACGCGCTCGCGGTGGACGAGGAGCGCCAGCGGGCCGTCTTCCTGGAGTTCGCGTTCGCCGGGGCGCTGACCGTGAAGGCGCTCAAGGAGCATGTGCGGGACCTGACCGCCCGGCTCGACCCGGCGGCGGCCTGGACGCAGTTCCGGCAGCTCACGGTGGAGCGCTGCGCGGCCGGGATGCCGCCGTACGCCTCGCTGCCGCAGGACGCGCGCGGGCTGATCAGGGCGGCGGGCCTGGACCGGGTCACCGAGGAGTGCGCGCTGGTCGCCGACCTGATCGCCTCGCCCGCCGCCGTTCGCCCGCCGAAGTCCTTCTGGACCGCCTACCGCCAGGTGCTGCCCGTCCTCGCCGAGCGCCGCCCGGAGGTCCGGCTGCGGCTCCTGGAGATCATGCCGGCCGGTCTCGGCCGGGACGCCGAGGACGACGCGTTCTGGCTGACGCTGCTGGCGGAGACCGGGACCGAGCGGCTGCTGACCGATGGGCCGGCGGCCCGGGAGCACGGCGCCGATCCGGCGGACTGGCTGAGCCGCTGGGCGGCCTTCCGCAAGCACGGCGGATCGTACGCGCGGCGCTGCCCGGCCACGCTGGCACTGGTCGAGCGCATGGCTCCGCTGCTGCGGGCCGCGGGCCGCCCGGTGGACCTGTGCACCGGACGCTGGCACGCGGGCGCCGACCTCGATCTGCTGGACCTGTGCGCGGCCGAGCGGATCCCGCTGACGCTGCCGGGCGCCGACGTACCGGTGTATCTGCCGGTGCCCGAATGGCTGTTGGACACCCGGGAGGGCCGGCGTGACCTGGCGGCGGTCGCGGCGGACCCGCGGCTGCGGCGCCTGCTGCACCGGACCATGGGCCGGGTCGGCAGCCATCAGCGCTCCGGCGAGCTGCTGAAGTCCGTCGCGGGTCATCCGGTGCTCTCCGATGTGCTGCGGGAATGGCTGGAGGAGGCCGCCGACGACGTCACGCGCGCGGTGGGCCTGCCGGGCGCCCGCGCGGCGCTCGACCGGCTGCGTCCGTTCCGGGTGATCGCCGCCGAGGTCGCCCCGGACGCGGTGGCCCGGGTCGCCGGGCACGAGGTCGCGCCGCTGCTCGGCCGGACCCTGCGCGCCGGCGTCCTGGACGAACTGGGCTGGCCCGCCCTCGACGAGGCGCTGGCGCTGCTCGACGACGAGATCGGCGAGGTCGGCAAAGCCGGCCAGGGCGGCCAGGGCGGCCAGGGCGGCCAGGGGCGCAAGAAGAAGCGGAACGACAGCGACGACGAACTGGCCGTCCACGAGGCCTGGCCCGCGCTGATCCTGAGCCGCGGCCGCAAGGCGGTCGTCGTCGGACCGGAGCGCGTACTGCTCGCACACGACCTGCGCGTGCCGCACGAACCGGACCGCCGGCAGCGCCCCCGATTCCGGTTCGTGGACGGCGAACTGCTCGTGATGTGGCGGAGCGAGAACAAGCAGCACGGCTACTGGTCGGCCCGGCCCGCCGAGGTGTTCGAGCTGGGCGGCGAGCCGTTGCCGACCTGGTGGTCCGGCCAGGAGACGGCGATCGCGTCGGTCCCGCTGGCTGGCGGGGGCCGTGCCACCGGAGGCCGCACGCTGCACGCCGGGGACACGGACCTGCCCCCGTGCCGTGCCGTCATCGGCGACGGCACCACCCTGTGGCGCCAGGGCCGGCAGGGCCGCCGGACGGTCTGGCTGGAGTACGACCCGGCCACCGGCACGCACGGCCGCGCCTCCCTGCCCGCGCTGCTGCGCTCGGGCATCCGCGAGGACGCCGAGCTGCTGCCCGAGCTGTGCGAGGTCCTGCCGCTGCAACCCGGCCTGGAACACAGCCCGTTCGGCACCGACGGCACGGTGCTCGGACGCTGGGTGCGCACCGAGGGCGCCGGTGCCGAGGAGCGCCGGACGGCCGGGACGCCGGACGGGCGGACCGTGTCGCTCGCGATGGGCGACGCAGGCGCGGCGGGCGTTCCCCTCGGCGCGCTGCGGCTGCCCTGCGACGCCGAGCCCGTGGTGGCTCATCTGAGCCGCCACCACGCGCGCCCGGGCGGGCAACTCGGGCTCTACGCACGCGAGGACACGTCCTGCGACGGCCTGCTGGGCCGCGTGACGCCGAACGCCGGCGGCGGTGAGTACGCCGCCGGGACCCGCTTCGTACCTCCGCTGCCGTTCTGGCACTCGCTGCGCCCGCGTGACGAACAGGGCTCGGCCGCGCTGCGCGCACTGGGCGACGAGCGGGTCGCCGAGGCACTCGGGAAGACCACCGAGACGCTGACGCTGCGCCAGAAAGCGCTGGCGAAGGCCGGGAACGACGAGACCGCCAGGGCCGCCGTGCCGACCGCCGACCTCATCGTGCTGAAGGCCGTGGAGCACTTCTTCCCGGAGATCACCGACGAGCGGCTGCGCATCGGTGTCGCCGGGCTCGTCAGGTCGGCGTTGCGCATCACCGACTCCGCCCTCTCCTTCGCGAGCCCCCCGAAGGAGCCGCCACGGCAGCCGCGCAGCCGGACCGAGGGCATGTTCGCCGACTACAGCCCCGCGCACGGCGACGACCGCACGCTGTCCGACGCCCTGTCCGGTGTCGTCGGCCTGCACGGCTGGTGGCCCGGGGAGCGGTACACCGTGCTGCGGCAGATCCGCGCGGTCAACCACGTGCTGTCCGGCAGGCCCGCCGACGGCCGGCAACTGCCCGGCCCGGAGCGGCTCGACGCCCTCACCGACGGCTGGACGAGCGAGGAGCACACCGTCCCGGCGATCGGCCTCACGTGGCCGCCCGTCCTGGGCGCCGTGCGGGCGATGCTGTACCGGGCCGCCTCGCCCGTCCTCTCCGACGCGCACCGGGAGGCACTGCTGCTGCTCGGCGAGGCCCTCGGCGAGGGACCGCTCGCGTCGGCCGACGGCACACTGCGGCAGGTCGTACTGGGCGAACCACTGGAGGAGAAGCAGCAACAGCGCGACGGGCAGGTGCTGCGCCGCGCCGGGCGCACGGTGGTGATCCTCGGTACGCACCGGATCGACCGGCAGCACGACCGGATCCAGTGGCTGGCGCTGGACCACGATCCGGCCGGCGCGTTCGGCGCGGTCGCTCACTTCACGCTGGACGCGGAGACGCGGTACACCCCGACGGTCTCCGCCGAGGACCTCGCCGCCGTCATCGGCCTGGTCCGGGCGAAGGGCGCCGCTCCCTGGCAGCCGGGGGCGCCCGAGGCGCTGACCGCGGCGACCGGCGGCGGGCTGGGGCCCCTCCAGGCCACCGTGCTGCTCGCCGGAGTGCCGCAGGAGGCGCCCGCCGGGAGCCTCGCCGCCGTCGGACTGAAGCCGAAGCAGCTGGAGTTCGGAGCCGCCCTGCTGCAAGGCCTCGGCATGGAGCCGCGGTTGACGCTCATGGGGGCGCTGCTGCCGGCCGACCCGGTCGCCCTGTGGACGGCGGGACCGGACCTCGACTGCGCCGGGCGGATGTGGACCGAGCGGTTCGACTCGCTGGTCCGGCTGCCCGAGGACCTCTGCGCCGAGCTGTCCGGAATGGGGGCCGGCGGCGCCGAGGACGTGCTCAACCCTTCCCGCACACCGTGGCTGAGCCGTACGACGGTGATGCGGTGGGACAAGGACGGCCGGCTCACCCCGGCGGACCCGCAGGCGCTGCCCGGCGGACACACCCTGGCGGGGGCGGTCGGCGCACTCGCCGCGCTGGCCTACGTCCTGCCGTACGGCCATCCGCTGCGCGCTCTCCTGCCGGAGGGGCTCGCCGCGGTGCGGCGCCGGATGTCCGACCCGGAGCTGATGCTCGGTCTGGGCGTGGAGTCGACGGAGAAGGGCGGCCCCACCGCGGTGGAGCTGCGCAAGGCCTACGGACTGCCCGCGGCCGGCGGAGCCGACGCACACGGCACGACCCGGATCGGCGAGGCGCTCGCCCTGCGCCCCTGGTACCACGACGTCGAGACGGTCCTGGTCCGCCCGGCCGGGCTCACCGGCCCCGACGACGCCGTGTTCGGGCTGCTGGAGGGCCTGGTGGGGCCGCACCGGGGACACGGCCTGCGCATGCTGCGCACGCTGCTCGGCGAGGAGCTGGGCCGCGCGGTCGCGACCGGTACCGAGGGCCTGACGGGACACGCCCAGGACCCGGCCGTCAGCGTGCCGGACCTGGTCGCCGAGGTCGCCGACGCCCACTGCCTGAGCCAGGACGCGGCCGCGCTCTACCTCCAGCTGCTCGCCCTGCCCGATCCGACGGACCGCAACTGCGCCCGCTGGACCGGCTGGAGGCCCGCACGGCTGAAGAAGGCCCGCACCGAGCTGGCCGGCACGGACCTGGTCGTCACGGCCAAGCGGCCGCGCGCCGGGCGGACGTTGTTCCTGCCGTGCGGCTGGCGCGACCTGAAGTCGCCCGCACTGCCGGTGGAGACCTGGAAGGAGTGCCTGTATCCGGTCCCCGCCCGGCAGCGTGCGATACCGCTGCTTCCGGTGCCAGAGCTGTTCCGGCGCGCCTGGGACCGCGTCCGCGCGGGCGACGCCCCGGCGTACGAGGAACTGACCACCCGGGCGACCCGGCGGGGGCGGCGCCGATGACGTCCCGCCTGCCCTGGTCAGGAGGCTCGCCCCGGCCCCTGCTCCGCGCCCTCTCACCGACCGCTGTCCGCACCGCACCGAAGGACTCCCGCCAGTGACCGCCGCCCTCGCGCCCGACGCGACCCGTCAGATCGTCCCGCCCGAGGACCGGTACGCCACCGAACTGGCCTTCCTCGCCGCCCACGACGCCGGTCCCAGGCCGCCTGCCTGGCGGCTCACGCCCCGGGCCGTCGTCACGTTCGTCATGGGCAGCGCCGGGCAGGCGCTGCGCCTGCCCGACGACGTGACGGCGCCGGAGGGCGTGCCGCGCCGACTGGTGATCTCCGGCAAGTTCGTGGGTGACCGCGCGCTGGTCGAGCGGTGCGTGGTCACGCTCGCCGGTGAACGGGGCCTGCTCCTGGTCGGCGAGCCCGGCACGGCCAAGTCGATGCTGTCGGAGCTGCTGTCGGCCGCCGTGTGCGGCACCAGCGGGCTGGTCGTGCAGGGCACGGCCGGCACCACGGAGGACCAGCTCAAGTACGGCTGGAACTACGCCCTGTTGCTCGCCCAGGGCCCCACCCGGCAGGCGCTCGTCCCGTCGCCGGTGCTGACGGCGATGACGCGGGGCGCGATCGCCCGGGTCGAGGAGGTCACGCGCTGTCTGCCCGAAGTGCAGGACTCCCTGGTGTCGCTGCTGTCGGAGCGGCGCATCGCCGTCCCCGAACTGGCGGGCGGCGAGGACGCGTTGGCACACGCGGCACCCGGGTTCAACCTCATCGCCACCGCCAACCTGCGGGACAAGGGCGTCTCTGAGATGTCGGCCGCGCTCAAGCGACGCTTCAACTTCGAGACGGTGGGCCCGATCCCGGACCTCGACGCCGAGACGGCGCTCGTGCGCGGCCAGGCCCGGGCGGCGGTGGAGCAGGCGGGCGCGGCCTTCCAGGTGGACGACGCCGTCCTGGAGGCCCTGGTCACCGTCTTCCGTGATCTGCGGGAGGGCAGGTCGGCGGAGGGGTGGGAGGTCGAGCGGCCGTCCACGGTGATGAGCACGGCGGAGGCGGTGGCCGTGGCGGGTGCGCTGGGACTGGCCGCGGCGTACTTCCCCGGCGACCGGGACGTGCTCGGGCTGCTGCCCGGCCATCTCCTGGGTGTCGTGCGCAAGGACGACCCGGCGGACGCGGCGCGGCTGCGCGGCTACTGGGACGGAGCGGTCCGGCGCCGGGCCGAACAGGGGTCGGCCACCTGGCGCACGCTGTGGGATCTGCGCACGGTGCTGGAGGGCTGAGGATCGTGACGCACCCGTCAGCCGCCCAGGCGACAGGCCAGAGCAGGACCCAGGTCGAGGGCAACGCCGGGGCTCGCGGCAGCACTCGCGCGCCCGACGCGGCCGTCGCCGCGCTGACCGGGCCGTCGGCGCCGTATCTCATCGGGGTACGGCATCACGCGCCGTCCCTGGCCGCCGCCGTACCCGCGCTGCTGGACGCCGCCGGGCCGGACGTGCTGTTGGTCGAGCTCCCCGCCGAGTTGCAGGAATGGCTGCCGTGGCTCGCCCACGACGAGACCCGGGCGCCGGTCGCGCTGGCCGCGGCACCCGGTGGCGGCGGCGCGGCCGGGGGCCCGGCCTTCTACCCCTTCGCCGACTTCTCACCGGAACTGGCCGCCGTGCGCTGGGCCGCGCGCAACGAGGTGCCGGTGATCGCCTGCGACCTGCCGCTCGCGGACCGGGCGTGGACGGGGGCGCCGTACGCCGCGGCCCGGCCGACGGACGGAAGCGACGGCGACGGCGACGGCGACGGCGACGGCGGTGACCGTGACACTGGTCGCGTACCCGGAGTCGTCGCCGCGCTCCGTGCCCGGCTCACCGGCCGTCCCGGGGACGATCTGTGGGACCGGCTGGTCGAGGCGGCCGCGCCCGGTTCGCCGCCGGAGGCGCTGCGGCGGGCCGCGCTGCTGACGGGGTGGGCGCTGCGGGAGGAGGCGCTGGCCTCGGGCGGGGTGCCGGAACTGGATCTGCGGCGGGAGCGCTGGATGCGCTCGTGTCTCGCGGCGGCCACGGCGAACGGGGAGCGTGCCGCGGTCCTCGTCGGCGCCTTCCACGCCCCGGCGCTCCTCGGACCGGCCGAGGACGACGCCGGCGAGAACGACGCCGGTGAGCCGGCCGCGCCACGGCAGCCTGCCGCCCCGGCCTGGACGACCTCCCTCGTCCCGTACAGCTACGCCCTGCTGGACGAGCGCTCCGGTTACCCCGCCGGAATCCGTGACCCGGAGTGGCAGCACAGGGTGCTGGACGCGGCCGGTGACCCCGCGGCCCTGGAGGAGGCGCTGATCCGGGCCGCCGTAGGGGTGTGTGCCGAGTTGCGGGCGCTGGGTCATCCGTCCGGGCCGGCCGACGCACGGGAGATCACGCGGCTGGCCGGTGACCTGGCCCGGCTGCGGGGGCTGCCCGCGGCGGGCCGGGGCGAACTGGTCGAGGCCGTGCAGACGGTGCTGGCGCAGGGCGAGCCCTACGGGCGGGGGCGGGCCGTCGCCCGGGCGATGGAGCGGGTGCTGGTGGGTACGCGCACCGGGCGCCCGGCCCCACGGGCGCCGCGCAGCGGACTGGCCCCGGCGGTCGAGGCGGACGTGGCCGAGCTGGGCCTGCCGGGCCCGGCGGACGCACCGTCCGCCGGCGTCTGGGACCTGCGCCTGGACCCGCTCCGCTCGGACCTGGACCGCCGCCGTGAACTCCTGCTGCGGCGCCTGACGGTGTGCGGGGTTCCGTACGGCGAGCCCAGGGCGGTGACCGGCACGGGCGGCGCCGACGCGCTCACCTCGCGCTGGGAGGTCCGCTGGACTCCGGCCACGGCGGCCATGCTGGCGGCGGCCGGGGTGCGCGGGGTCACCCTGACGCAGGCGACCGAGGGGGTGCTGCGGGAGCGGCGGCGTACGGAGCGGGACGAGGGCGGCCCGACGGCGGCGCAGACCCTGGCGGGGCTGGAGCAGGCGGCGGAATGCGGCCTGTCCGGGCTCGCCGACGAGCGCCTGGCGGACACCGCCGAGGTGCTGCCGGGCTCCGGCACGCTGCCCGAACTCCTCGCCGGACTGGCCCTCGTGGACCGACTGCGGGCCGGGCACAGCGCCGGACTCGGCCATGACGAGGAGCGTACGGCGCGGGCGGCGGCCGTAGCCGAGCTGCTGACGGCCGCCGCGGTGCGCCAGGTCGACGGGCTCACGGGCTCGGAGGACCCTGCCGACGCGCACGCCCTGGTGGAACTCGCCCACCGCGCCGATGTGCTGGGCGGCATCCGGCTCACCGATGCGCTCGCCCGGCTGGCGGCCGGCGGCTCCCCGCTGATGCGGGGCGCCGCCGGGGCCGTCCGCGTGCTGCTGGGGCAGGAGGAGGCCAGGGCCCTCGGGGACCGGGTCGCGTCCTGGGTGGACGGGGCCGTCGACACCGCGTCGCGTACAGCGCTCACCGCGCGGCTGGCCGGTCTGCTGAGCGCGGCCGGGCCGCTGCTGGAGTCGGCGCCGCCCGCGCTGGAACCGCTGCTGAACCGGGTGTCGGAGCTGTCCGACCGGGACTTCCTCGACCGGCTCCCGGCGTTGCGCGGCGGCTTCGACACGCTCAGCCCGACGGCCCGCGAGCGGCTGCTGGCCGCGGTGGGGCGGCGCCTCGGCGGCGACCGGCCGGACGACACCGGGGCCGTGGACCCGGCGACCCTCGCCATCTGGACCCGTGCGGATCTGACGGCCCGCGAGACGCTCGCCGCGCTCGGGCTCCTGCCGTCGGAGCGGCCCACCGGGGCGGGCGCCGGCGAGGAATCGCGGGACGAAGCGCACCGGGACGAGTCCGGCACGCCCACGTCCGACAGGCCCACGACCAACACGCTCACGTCCCACGCGCCGACGCCCAACTCGCCCACGTCCGGTGAGGATCGCCCCATGCTCGCCCCGGCCGATGCCGGGCACAGGCTCCCTCCCGCCGACCGGTGGCGGCTCGCCCTGGGCCGTCGGAGCGGCCAACTAAGCGCATCCGCACGGCCGTTGGCGACCGCGCTGGACGAATTGTACGGCCGTGGGCGCGGTGAGGGCAGTCGCGGAGAGCTCTCCGGACACGGGAGCCGCGGCGGGCGTGAGGCGGCGTTTCCCGGAGTGCGGGAGTGGTCCGAGGAACTGGGGGCGCTGTTCGGCCCGGGGATCCGGGAGGAGGTGCTGGCGGCGGCCGCCGGAACCGGCCGCCAGGACGTGTTCGCGGAGCTGGACCCGGATCGGGTGCGGCCCTCCGTGGATCTGCTGCGGTCGGTGCTGCGGCACGCCGGTGGTCTGCCCGAGTCCCGGATCGCGGCGCTGCGTCCGCTGGTCCGCCGGCTGGTCGACGCGCTGACCCGGGAGCTGGCGACCCGGCTGCGCCCCGCCCTGCACGGCACCGCCCTGGCCCGCCCCAGCCGGCGCCCCGGCGGCGGCCTCGACCTGCCCCGCACCCTGCGGGCCAACCTCGCCACCGCCCGCCGTATGCCGGACGGCACGGTGCGGGTCATACCCGAGCGGCCCGTCTTCCGCAGCCGTGCGAAGCGGGCGGCCGACTGGCGGCTGATCCTGGTCACCGACGTGTCGGGCTCCATGGAGGCGTCCACGATCTGGGCGGCGCTCACGGCCTCGGTACTGGCCGGGGTGCCCACCCTGTCCACGCACTTCCTGGCCTTCTCCACCGAGGTGATCGATCTGACCGACCACGTCGCCGACCCGCTCTCCCTCCTCCTGGAGGTCAGCGTCGGCGGCGGCACCCACATCGCGGCCGGGCTGCGGCACGCGCGCGAGCTGGTCAGTGTGCCGTCGCGCACGCTCGTCGTGGTGGTCAGCGACTTCGAGGAGGGCTACCCGGTCGGCGGGCTGCTCGCCGAGGTCCGCGCCCTGGTCGGGGCCGGCTGCCACGTACTGGGCTGCGCGAGCCTCGACGACGCGGGCCGGCCTCGCTACTCCACCGGCGTGGCCGGGCAGTTGGTCGCCGCGGGCATGCCGGTGGCCGCACTCAGTCCGCTCGAACTCGCTCGCTGGATAGGAGAGAAGATCGCATGAGCCGGGAACTGCCGCCGGTCGCACCGTCCGTGACCGCCGCTCTCGTCGCGGCCCTCTCACCCCGGCTGCGCAGGCGCCTGGACACGGGCATCGCCAAGCTCGCGGACCGCCCTGTCGAGCGCGACGGCGCCGTCGTGCGCATCGCCCTCGACGACGCCACCGACCTCGAACTGCACGCCCCGGACGGCACGGTGAGGAGCACGGACGCCGTCCGCTGCGGTTGTCTGCTGGCGCCGGAGTGCCTGCACCGCGCCGCGATCGCCTCGGCGGCCCCCGTCGCGGACGACACCGACTCCGAGGAGATCGAGGGGAGTTCGGAGGAGGAGCCCGCCGCGCAGCAGCCGCCCGCCCGGCCGGAGACGGCCACGGCCGGGCAGCGCGCCGCCGCCCGCGCGCTCCACTCCGCCGCGGCCGACGTACTGGAGGCCGGTACGGACGGTGCGGGCGCGGTGCTCCAGGCCGGGCTGCTGCGCGCCGCGCACACGGCGCGCCTCGCCGGTCTGCACCGGGCCGCCGCCTCGGCCGTGTCGGTGGTCACCGCGCTGCGCGCCGCCCGCGCGGCCGATCCGGCCTACCGGCTGGACGATCTCGTCGCACGACTGCGTGACGTGCTGACGGTGGCCCACCGCGTCCCGGCCGCCGAGGGCACCGAACTGACCGGGCTGCGCGGCACCGCACGGCAGCCGTACCGCCCGGACGGCTCGCTGCGGCTGTACGGCCTGTTCTCCGAGCCGGTGGTCACCGCGAGCGGCTATGCGGGTGCCGTCACCTGGACCGCGGACGCCACGGGTCGGCTGTACCAGGTGTCCGACGTCGCTCCGGGCGGCGCCGGGCGCGCGGTGGGCGCGGCCGACCGGGCGGTCCGGATCGGTGACACGGCCCTGAGCCACCGGGAGCTGTCCCGAGCGGGTCTGGCGGTGTCGGGGGCCACCGTCTCGCCCAGCGGTCGGCTCGGCGCGGGCGCGGGGGTACGGGCGGTGGCGGCGGCCGGTGCCGGCTGGCGCGAGGAGCCGCTGGACCGGCTCTGGAAGGTGCCCGTGGCCGAACAGATCGAGCGGGCGCTGAGCGGCGGCCAGGATCTGCTGTTCCTGGAGGTCACCCTGGCCGGTACGGCGGCGGAGGCGGCGGGCGAGTGTCTGCTCGCCGAGTGCGGTGGCGTCGCGCTGCGGCTGACCCGGGCCCATGACGACCCGGCGCTGCCCTGCCGGGACAACCTGCGGCTGCTGGCCGCGGCCCGGGGCAGCGGACTCCGGGTCGTCGCCCGGCTCGCACCGGCCGCGCATCCCCGGGCCCAGCTCCTGGCGGCCGAGCATCCGGCGGTGGCCGACGAGCGTGTCGACCTCGGCTTCGACCGGCTCCAGCGCGCGGACCTGCCGGCCGTTCCCGCGTCCCCCGCGCCGGCCGCGTCCCCGGCGCCGGAAGAGGCCCCGGTCCATCTGCTGCGCCGCCGGGTGCAGCAGGCGGTGTCGGGCGGGCGGCGGGTGTTGTCCTTCCCCGGTGACACGGCGGGTGACGTCCGTCGGCTGGGCCGGTCCGGGCTCGCGACGGCGGGCGACCTGCTGGAGGCGCTGCACGGGGCGGCGGCGGAGCGGTCCCGTGACGTGTTCGGCCGCCTCCTGCCGACCGACCCGGACCGCTTCGCCCGCGCGTGGCTGGCGGCGGCCCACTACACCGACGAACTGGACCGGGCCCTGTGCGCCGCCGCCTGGACCTGAGTCCGGGCGGCCGGAGGCGGGCAGCACCGCCCGGTCGGCCGGAGCCGTGTCGCCCTGCGCGGCGAGGCCCTGTCGCTCGCTTGCGCTACTGGCGCTGCCGCTCGCCCCACCCCTCCCCGGCCGTGGCCCGCCCGGGCCTCGCGGGCATGGGGCACGTCGGCCGTGAGCCGGCCCGGATGACGCACGCGGCGTTCGGCACGGAGATCCTCTACCGGAACCGTTCGCACCGCCCCGGGCGGGGCGCCCTGCCTCCTCCTGGCCGTACACCACGGCGAGGACCCGCCGTACACCGTCCACGCCTAGGATCCAGCTCACCGGATCACGCCGGAATTCCAGGCACAGGAACAGAAACAGGAACAGGGGACGGCTCCATGGTGACAGCGCGCCGGTTTCCGCTCGGCTCCGCGACCACGCTCACGGACCTGACGGACGACCCCCATCCCCGGCTGGCCCTGCTGCGCGCCCACGAACCGGTGTCGTGGCTCCCCGTGTTGGGCGGCTGGTTGGTGACCCGGCGTGATCTCGCACTGCGCGTGATGCGCGACGCGGCGGCCTTCACGGTGGACGATCCCCGTTTCTCCACCGCCCAGGTGGTCGGTCCGAGCATGCTCTCCGTGGAGGGCGCCGAGCACAAGCGGCACCGCGCCCCCTTCGCCGACCCGTTCCGCGCGCAGGACGTGCACGACCGGTTCACCGGCTTCGTGGAACAGGAAGCCGCCCGGCTCGTGGGAGGTATCCGGCCGCAGGGCAGCGCCGAGCTGCGCCGGGAGGTGGCCGGACCACTGGCCGTCGCCGTCGTCGCCGAGTCGCTGGGCCTGGTCGGAGCGGCCGCGGAGGAGGTACTGACCTGGTACGACGCCATCGTGAGCGCGGTCTCCGACCTCACCGCCGGGCGGCCGGCGAACCCCGCCGGGGCGGCGGCCTTCGACCAGCTGCGAGAAAGCGTCGAGGCGACGGTCGCGGCAGGAGGCGACACGTCGCCCCTGGTCGCGGCGGCCCGGAGCAAGCGCCTGAAGCTGCCGGAGGTGGTCGCCAACGCCGCGGTGCTGATGTTCGGCGGTATCGAGACCACCGAGGGCATGATCGCCAACGCCGTACTGCACCTGCTGGCGCACCCCGGTCAACTCGCCCTCGTGCGTGCCGATCCGGACCTGGTCGACGCGGCGATCGAGGAATCGCTCCGCCTGGAACCCGCCGCGGCGAACGTGGACCGCTACGCGACCGCCGACGTGACGATCGGCGGGGCCGACGTGCGGCGCGGTGATCTGGTGGTCGTCTCGCTCGCCGGCGCGAACCGCGACCCCGAGATCTTCCAGGACCCCGACGTCTTCGACCTGCGACGGGACAACTGCCGTCTCCAGCTGGCCTTCGCGCACGGCCCGCACTTCTGCCTGGGCGCCCACCTCGCCCACCTGGAAACCCGCGCCTGCCTCCTCGCACTCCTCGACCGTCTTCCAGGCCTGCGGCTCGACCCGGCCTCACCCACCGCGCCCACAGGCCTGGTCTTCCGCAAGCCCCCGGCCCTGCGCGTCCGCTGGGACGTGCCGGTGCGGCGCTGACCCGACGCCGGCCTGTCTAGGCGCCACGACGGACCCGGGCGGCCTGGCGGGCCTCGGCGATCCGGCGGGCCTCGGCGGACCGGCGCGACGTGCCGTCGCCGCCGGGCCGCCCCGGTCGGGTGCCCATCCCGCGGAACGGGGCACCGCCGCGCTTCGGACGCTCCGCGACCGGCCCGCTGCCGCCGACGGGGACACCGGAGGGAGCCTGGGCGCCGGTGATGCGGCTCAGCTCGGCCTCGCCGGAGCGGACCTGCGTGATCCGCGGCCTGATGCCCGCGTCGGACAGGAGACGGGCCACGTCCCGGCGCTGGCCCTGGAGGACCAGAGTGACCACGCTTCCGGACGCGCCGGCCCGGGCGGTTCGGCCGGCGCGGTGCAGGTAGTCCTTGTGGTCGTGGGGCGGGTCGACGTTGACGACGAGATCGAGGTCGTCGATGTGAATGCCCCGCGCCGCGACGTTGGTGGCCACCAGCGCCGTGACGTCGCCGGTCTTGAACTGCGCAAGTGTGCGGGTGCGTTGGGGCTGCGACTTGCCGCCGTGCAGGGCCGCGGCCTTCACGCCGCTGCTCAGCAGGTGCTTGGTGAACTGGTCGGCAGCGTGCTTGGTGTCCAGGAACATGATCACTCGCCCGTCGCGGGCGGCGATCTCGGTGGCGGTGGCGTACTTGTCGGCACCGTGCACCTGCAGCACGTGGTGCTCCATCGTGGTGACCGCGCCCGCCGACGGGTCGACCGAATGCACGACCGGGTCATGGAGGTAACGCCGGACCAGGAGGTCGATGTTGCGGTCCAGCGTCGCCGAGAACAGCATGCGCTGACCGTCGGGACGTACCTGGTCCAGCAGTGCGGTGACCTGCGGCATGAACCCCATGTCCGCCATCTGGTCGGCCTCGTCCAGGACGGTGACGTTCACCCGGTCCAGGCGGCAGTCCCTGCGCTCGACGAGATCCGTGAGGCGGCCGGGAGTCGCGACGACCACCTCGGCCCCGGCGCGCAGTGCGCCGGCTTGCCTGCCGATCGACATGCCGCCGACGACGGTGGCCAGTCGCAGCTTCAGCAGTCGGGCGTACGGGGTGAGCACATCGGTGACCTGCTGGGCCAACTCGCGTGTGGGGACGAGGATCAGGGCCAGTGGCCTCTTCGCCTCGGCGCGCTGTCCCCTCGTGCGGACGAGGAGCGCCAGGCCGAAGGCGAGCGTCTTGCCCGATCCGGTCCGCCCGCGCCCCAGGACGTCGCGCCCCGCGAGGGAGTTCGGCAACGTGGCCGCCTGGATCGGGAACGGCTCGTGCACGCCGAGATCGGTGAGCATCCCCAACAGCTCGGCAGGCATGTCCAGTTCACCGAAGTTCGCGACCGCGGGCAGGGCCGGGGTGACGGTGACCGGCGGGGCGAACTCCCCCTGGGGTGCGACGGGACGGCGGCCGGTAGAGCGGTCATTCGGGCCAGCTGAGCGGCTCATGGAGAACCTTCCTCGACGGGGCACGCATCGAGGAATTCACGACAGGAATGAGCCGGATGAATTGCAAGAACGAGCCGGATGTGAGACGGAAAGAATTTCACCGGAATGCAAAAAAGATATCTGGGACCCCGCCGCAGGACGGGGCCCCAGATATCTCGTGCGCTTCGGCGTCAGGCGGGGGTGATGTTCTCCGCCTGCGGGCCCTTCTGGCCCTGCGTGACGTCGAAGTTCACCTTCTGGCCCTCGTGGAGCTCACGGTAGCCCTGGCTGGCGATGTTCGAGTAGTGCGCGAAGACGTCCGGGCCGCCCCCGTCCTGCTCGATGAAGCCGAAGCCCTTTTCCGAGTTGAACCACTTCACGGTGCCGGTAGCCATGTCACATCTCCTTGGGGGCAGTGCCCGCGGGTCCACACCGTGTGAACCCCTGCGTTGCCATATTGAACCCCGTCCGGACAAGCACCGGATAAACAGAAATGCCCGGCGGCATACGGCCGCCGAGGCACTTGAAGTTTCGGGAACTACAACTGCAACTACCGGTAAGTTTAGCAGAGTACGCGGATCTGTACTACTTTCTTTCACCGCGGAAGGTGAACCTTCAGATTGTGTCACGCTTCGGCGCCTGGAAGCCGCCGATCCTCTGTTCGAGCAGTTCGGCCAGCCGCAGCGGGGTACGGTCCTCGAACATCGGCCCGATGAGTTGCACCCCCACCGGCAGACCCTCGGGGGACCGCCCCGCGGGTACGGCGGTGGCGGGCAGGCCGGGCATGGTGGCCACACCGGCCCAGACGAGCTGGTCGAAGTACGGGTGCGCGACGCCGTCGATGTCGATCCGGCGTTCCCTCGGATCGGGGTTGTGGTCGTGCGGGAACGCGGGAGTGGGCGTGATGGGACACACCACGGCGTCGAACTCGGCGAAGAGCTGCCGCCACCCGTGGCGGTGAAGCTGGCGACGGTTGTCGGCCTCGATCCAGTCGAGGTGGCGGAACACCATGCCGCGCAGCCGCGCCGCATCGAGACTGCGGTCGTCCGCGCTCAGCGCGGCGGCGCGGGTCCGCAGCTCCTCGTACGCCTCGACGGGGAAACGCGCGACAGCGCTCGAAAACATCAACTGCGTGTAGAGCTCCGCGGCTTCGGCCGGATCGGGCAGCAGCGGACTGTGCCGTTCGACGCGGGCGCCGCCGTCGACAAGCGCGTCGGCCACCCGGTTCACGCCCGCCCGCACAGCGGACCCGGTCGGAATGAACGGATGCTCGTCGAGGACCAGGACCCGGAAGTCGCCGAGCCGCTCGTGGCGCGCGGGCGGCAGCGTCACGGCGTGCGCCACACCGAGCGTCAGCGGGTCCGGTCCCGCCATGACGTCGAGCAGGAGCATGAGGTCGCGGGCACTGCGCGCCATCGGGCCGACGACGGCGAGGTCGAGATCGACCGGCAGGGCCGGCGCGGACGGCGGGACCATACCGCGGTTCGCCGCCAGCCCCAGGGTCGGCTTGTGCGCGTAGACACCGCAGAAATGCGCGGGGGTGCGCAATGAACCGGCCAGGTCGGAGCCGATGGACAGCGCGCCGAATCCGGACGCCAGTGCCGCCGCCGATCCCCCGGAGGAACCACCCGACGTGCGACCGTGGTCCCACGGGTTGTTGGTGGTGCCGTAGATCTCGTTGAAGCTCTGTATGTCTTGCAGCCCCAAGGGCACATTGGTCTTGCCGAGCACCACCGCGCCCGCGGCCTTGAGCCGCGACACCTGCACCGCGTCCTCGGCCGGCATGTGGTTCCGGTGTTGCGGTATGCCCCAGGTGGTGGGCAGTCCGGCGATGTTGTAGGACTCTTTGACCGTCACCGGAATACCGAGCAGCGGCCGGTCCTCACCGCGGGCGCGCGCCTGGTCGGCGTCGCGCGCGGCAGCCCTCGCACGGTCGAAGTCCGGCACACAGATCGCGTTGACCGCCTTGTCGTCCCGCTCGATACGGGCGATCGCCTCGTCGGTCAGTTCCACCGAGGTCACTTCACCGGCACGCAAAGCAGTCGCGAGACTTTCGGCCGTCTGAAAGTTCCACTCCATGAACCAGACCGTACCGGCCCCTGGAGCAGGCCATGAAATGCCGTTTCGCACAACGGGTTTGATGTCTGCGGACCTCAACCGCAGTCGAGCTGGCCCGCGTTGTGCTTGGCGTCGAGTACCCGGCGCACACCGGCATCGACCTTGGCCCGGAAGGAGGCGTCCTGTGCCATCCGGGCCTGGATGCCCTGTGCCATCGCGGGTATGGTGCTCGGCCGCACCGTGAGGATCATGTCCCCGCCCGCCGCGATGAAGTTCACGGCCCGCTGGGCAGAGGTGAAGGACCGTACCGCGACCGCGTTGCCGAGGTCGTCCGAGATGACCACGCCCTTGAAGCCGAGCCGGCCGCGCAGCAGGTGCTCGATGACCGTCGGCGAGAAGGCCGCCAGGTGGTTGGGGTCGATCTTGGTGTAGGTGGCCGACGAGATCATCACGAAGGGCGATCCGGCCTGGATCCCGGCGCGGAACGGCGTGAGGCTGGAACTGTCGGCGGTCGTCACCGAGTCCACGACGTTGGCGGTGGTGTCGGTGTTGCCGATCACCTGGCCCAGTCCGGGAAAGTGCTTGAGCGTGGTCATCACGCCCGACTGCGCGAAGCCGGCGGCGAAGGCGCCGCTGTGCGAGGTCACGACGTCCGCGGTGTGGCCGTACTCCCGCTGGAAAGAACCGATGGGTATGTTGCGGGCGCCCAGCGCGGCCGGGACGACATCGGCGACCGGTGCCAGGTTCAGGTTGACCCCGGCGGCCTTGAGCTCGTTGGCCCATGTGGCGGCCCGGGTACGCAGCGTCGCGGTCGGCCAGCTGCCCTGGGTCAGGCCGCTGGGCATGGCCGAGAAGCCGGGGCCGTTGAGAACCTGCACCCGGCCGCCCTCCTGGTCGGTCGAGACCAGCAGGCCGACCCGCCGGCCGGCGACCTGGTCCGCCTGGCCTCGGAATCCGTCGACGAGCTTTCTGGTCGCCGTCGTACCGGCGCTGCTGCGGCCCGTCAGCATGACCGACCCCACGTGGTTGTCGCGCAGGATGCGCAGCTGGGCCTGGTCGGGCCGGGACGCGGAGATGCCTCCCATGAGCAGCTGTCCGACCCGCTGCGCAGTGGTCATGCCTGACAGGTATCGGTCGGTACACGTGGCGGCGGGCGCCGACGAAGTGGCGCTCGCGGTGGCCGGGGCGGCATCGGCGCCGGTACGGCTCGGCAGTGCGCTGGAGGCACCCGGGGTCGGTGTGCCATGGCTGACGGCGGGGGATCCGGGGGAGTCGGGTGTCGCCCCTGGCGCGACCGATCCGCCACAGCCTGTGACGGCGAGCACGAGGGTGACCAGCGGGACCCTGGTGCGCAGGGCTGAGCAGCGGCGGTTCCTGGGCTGCTGCCGGACGCGTATGGTCATGCTTCTTCCTCCGGCCTGGACGAGCCGGGGTCACCGCGCCGCGTAGCCACTTCCGTCACGGCGAGCCCGGCTTGCTGCGTCCATCACACCGTACGTTATTGGGCATTTGTCCGCCCCTTGGCCAGACAGTGCGGGCTCCGCGGCGGATCGGCGCGGCAAGGCGGCAGCGCGCCGACAGCCCCGGCGCCCGCCTCGGCATTCCAGGTGGTCAGCATGGTTCGATCACCCCGTCGGCGCGGTGCCGCGGCCTGCGACCCGACCGATGTCGTCGGTCAGGCTCTCGACGACGCACGAGCCCGCGAAGGGCTTCCGCCGTCGGCGGAGTTGACCGCTGGCGAATCCCGTTCAGGGTATCCCGGCTAAAGTGACCCCGCAGATCCCGTGAAGCGAGGGGTTCCATTGGGGGGAGCGAACGGGCGGCGGCCCACGGTGGTCGTACTCACCGCCCTACAGGTGGAGTACGAGGCGGTGCGCCGGCACCTGGAGGACGTTCACGAGGTCGCGCTGCCACAGGGCACCCTCGTCGACGTCGGCAGGGTACCCGGCCTCGACTGGGAAGTCGCGCTGGCCGAGACGGGCCCCACCAACACCCGAGCCGCGCTCGTCACACAGCCCACGATCGAGTACTTCGACGCCGAGGCCGTGTTCTTCGTCGGCGTAGCCGGTGCCCTCAAAGACGATGTGCACCTCGGTGACGTGGTCGTCGCCAGGAAGGTCTACGGCTATCACGGCGGCCGTGAGAGCGTGGACGGGTTCCACGCTCGGCCCGACGCCTGGGAACCGGCATACGACATCGACCAGTTGGTGCGCTCCGCCCGCCGCAACGAGCCATGGGCCTTCCTCTCCCCGAATACGCCGTCCGCCGCGACGCCCAGGGTCCACTTCGAGCCGATCGCCTCGGGAGACGTACTGATCGGCAGCCGTGACTCCGAGACGGCCCGCCGGATCCGCAGCCACTACAACGACGCCGTGGCCGTCGACATGGAGAGCCAGGGCGTCACCCACGCGGCCCGGATGCATCGCGCGGTGCGGGCGCTCTCCGTCCGCGGCATCAGCGACTTCGCCGGTCCCGGCAAGGCCGCGTCCGACGCCGCAGGCTCCCAGGAGACAGCATCACGGCACGCCGCCGCCTTCGCGCTGCGGGTGCTGCGCGACCTGCGCCCCGCCGGACGGCCGGCCCAACGGCGGCCACAGGGGCCCGCGGTCGTCGTGGTGGCCGGACCCGACCGCGACTCCGGCCCCACCGCATGGGACAGTCGGCCCACCGTCGAGGTCGAGGGACAGCAATACCTGCTGTACGAAGGTCCCGGAGACCTCCTCGACGAGTCGCAGGACGGCGACGTGGTACGGCGCCAGGCAGTGGCGCGTGTGGTGTCGGACCGGGATTCCCGCGGTTCCTACGCCTGGCTGCGGCAGGTCGAGTGGGCACGGCCAGGTCCCGGCCCGGGCCGCGTCGACCCCCTGGCCGCGCTCGAAAAGGAAGCCGGGCTGTGCCGTGCCTTCCGCGGCCCCGCCGTCGTACAGCTGGCGCGTCGTGGGAACACCACCACCCTGGCTCTGGCCTGGCCGGCCGACCCGAAGCTCGGCCGCCCCGTCAGGACCCTGGACGAACTGCTGCCAGCTCCGTCCTCGCCGGCGGACCCGCTGCGGCTGTGGTCGATCGTGCGGGGCATCGCCGAAGTAGCCCAAGTCCTGGAGCGGCTCGCCGCCGAAAATCTCTCGCACCGGGCGCTGCGGCCGACCGCGATCGTCATGAACCGGCCGCACATGGTGCTGCGCGACTTCGGCCTCGCCGCCGTGGGGCCCCGCCCGGGCGAAAACCCCGGGCCCTATCAGGCACCCGAGCAGCGGTACGGCTCCGGTCTCCGGCCCGGACCGGCCACCGATGTCTACCAGTTGGGTGCACTCCTGCATCAAGCGCTGGCCGGCCGCATCCCCGATCCCGGGTACCCCGGGCTGACGCCCGCCAACGCCCCGGCCTCCGTTCCGGACAGCCTCGTCCACGTGGTCGGCAGTGCACTGCGGCAGGACCCGGGCGCGCGTCCCGGCGTGCGCGCACTCCGCCTCGCCCTGCTCGCCGCCGCCCGCGAGCTGTCGTCCTTCTCGCCGACCCAGCGCTGAGGAGCGCCGATGTCCGTCACCACCGTCGCTCTGCGCGCTCCGCTGGTGCTCGTCCCGGGGCACGGTCTGGACGAACAGCTCCGCACCAAGGCCGAATCCAGCGCTGGGTTGCCGCCCGCCGTGTCGCAGATCATCCACGATCTGAACCAGCTCGAACGCGGCGCCGCGGTGAGTGTCAGCCCGGGCACGGGCAAGTACAAGCCGTCCCTGCTCGTTCACACGCGCACGTACCGGCTGCGTCTTGAGGTGACGAACCGCGGTACCGGCTACTTCGTCAAGCACATCGACCCGCTGCGCCTCGCCGACCACGCGCGCCTTGCCCGATCCTGTCTCCTGGTACGCCCCCCTGCCTG
This sequence comes from Streptomyces sp. NPDC025793, assembly GCF_055558375.1. NCBI lineage: Bacteria > Bacillati > Actinomycetota > Actinomycetes > Kitasatosporales > Streptomycetaceae > Streptomyces > Streptomyces sp. NPDC025793. The sequence continues at coordinate 28,330 of NZ_JBVHMR010000043.1, forward strand.
GCGGATGGTGTTCGAGCTGCCGGCGGTGCCCGAGGGCTCGGACGCCCAGTGGCACGACCTCGAAGAGGCCTGGCGCAGGCTTGGCCGCGCACGGTCGGAGCAGCAGGAGAGCTCCTCCGTCAGCGAAGCCCATGCGAAGTTCCTCGACACGGTGGACCGGTTGATCGACATGACCGAGGAGATCACCACCCGGGAAGAGCGCGCGGCCGCCCCGTTCCCGTATCAACGCCTGACGGCTACCGGCGGCAGGCGGAGCAGCGCTCCGCAGTCAGTGTATGAATTCCAGCTCCTCGACCCGGAATTGCCGCCGGCCGGCGCCTTCGTCCGCATTCAGGGTGATACGGAGACCCGCGGCAGAGTGAGCCGTGCCGCGGGACGTTCCGTCACCGTCCGCTTCGACCGGCCCGTCTCGTGGGAAAGGCTCCCCGCTCGCGGAGCACTGGAACTCATACCGAGCAACGTGGTCTTCAACAAGCAGCGGCAGGCCGTGGCGAGCCTGCGCGCGGGGGACACAAGGAATCCGGGTCTGCTCCCGGCCATGGTCGAACACCACGTGGGCGCCATCCCGGCCACCACCGCACGACCGCACGAGGAGCTCGACCCCGAACAGCTCGACGCCTTCCGCAAGGCGCTGACCACCGAGGACCTGCTGGTGGTGCTCGGCCCGCCCGGTACCGGCAAGACCCGGACCATCACCGAGATCGCCCACACCACCGCGATCACGGCCGCCACCGACGGCGGCCGGGTCCTCGTCACCTCCCACACCAACCGCGCGGTGGACAACGTGCTGGCCCGGCTGCCACCGGATCTCGTCGTCATCCGCGTCGGGGACGAGAGCAAAGTCCACGCCGATGTGAAACCGCTGCTCCTGGAGGAGCAGTCGGAGAACCTCGCCGAGGGCATCCGACACACCATGGCCCTGCGCACCCAGGCCTACCGGGAGGCGGAGGCCGCCGCGCCGTGGACGGCGGAACTCGCCGACCGGCTCCACCGGGTCGACGACCTGGCCCAGCAGGTGAGCGCCGCGACCGTGCGTCTGCAAGGCGCGATCCAGGCCGCCGCGGCACCGGCCCGGGAGCGGCTGGCAGCACTCCGGCACGAGGAGGACGAACGGGAGTCGGCCTTGCAAGCGCTCGGTGAGCGCGCGTCGCGGCTCCGGACGAAGGCCCAGTCCGAACAACAGCGTGCCGACGCCTGGTTGACCGGTCGGCTGCACCGCTCCAGGGGCCGCCGCGCGGAAGAAGAGCTCACCGCGGTGCGGCACGAGATCCAGAGGTTCGAGGCCCTGGGCCCTGAGCTGCGCCGACAGGCTGAAGCGGCGAGCGCCGAGGTGGACCGCGTGGTCCGCGAGTCCCCTGCCGTCAGCTCGGGACTGGCCGCCCGCCAGGCGGTGGAGCATCGACTCGGCGAGAGCCTTCACTCCGCCTACGAGGCCGCCGACATGGCCGTACGGGCGCTCGGCACGGTCATGCCTGGCGTGTCCGCTCCCACTCCGCTCCTGGATCCGGCCGACGCGGCAGCCGCGCTGCACGCCCTGCACCGGCAATGGGAGGCGTGGCTGCCGCTCGTCTCCCGACGCCAGGAACTCAGCCGGCAGTGGCAGGCCGCCATCGGCCAGGACCCTGGCCAACTGGTGCCCGAGCTCGTCCGCTACGCCCAGGTGGTCGGCGCCACCTGTATCGGAGCCGCGTCCCGCCCTGAACTGTCCGGAGTCGACTTCGACTTGGGCATCGTCGACGAGGCGGGGCAGATCGGCGTCGCGGACGCACTGGTGCCGCTGACTCGGGTCCGCCGCGGTGTCCTGGTCGGTGACGACCGGCAGCTGCCGCCCTTCCACGACCGCGAGGTGGACGACTGGGCCCAGGGCGTCGGCGACCCCGGGCTGGTCCGGCTGATCTCGCAGAGCGCCTTGGAGCAGCTGCGTGCCGGACTGCCCGCCTCCCACGTCGTCCAGCTGACCCGGCAGCGCCGGATGCCCGCTGAGATCGCCGACTTCATCTCGGCCGCTTTCTACCGGGGAGAACTGCTCACCGAGAAGGAACACCGGCACACCGACCCCTTGTTCGCGAGCCCGATGGCCTTCGTCGACACTGCCTCGCTGCCCGTCGGCGTACGTCGCGAGTCGGGCGGGCATCGTGCCGAGGGCCGCGGCCGCAAGGGCGCCTCCAACGACTGCGAGGCACGTCTCCTGGCCCGCCTCGCCGCCTTTTACCACCGGCGGGGTTCCGAGTGGGTGGTGATCGTCCCCTACCTCGCGCAGCGCCTGGAGGTGGTCCGCCACCTCACCGCCCTGATCGGAGATTCCCAGCTCGCGGATGCCTCGGTCGGCAGCGTCGACTCCTACCAGGGCGGGGAGAGCGAGGTCGTGCTGTACGGCTTCACACGAAGCAACCCCGATGGCCGTGTCGGCTTCCTCAAGGAGCTGCGCCGCGCCAACGTCGCCTTCACCCGCGCCAAGAGCCAACTGGTGCTGACGGGTGACCTGAGCACCCTGCTGCGTGCGGACGACCCCGGCTTCCGCGCTCTCATCGACGACCTGCACCGGCATCTGCTCGACCGCGGCGACCTGCGGGACTACCAGGACGTCATGGCAGCGCTCGACAAAGCCGCCCCCGACCTGGACGAAGCCGCCGGCCTGGCCCCGAAGGGGGGCCGAGCGTGACGACCGCCCCCCGCCTCATGCCCTTCCCCGAAGAGCGGGTCCTGGAGGACGCCGCCTTCGGCCAGGGCATCGTGCCCACCCGGCTCTACGCCCTGCTCCTGCCCGTCTGGCAGGTGGAGATCCGCGCCGACATCACCGAGGGCGAGGACTTCTTCCTCATCGACCGCTTCCTGGAGCGCGGGCTGCGCCATGGCGCCTTGCACACGGTCGACGAACTCGCCGCGTTCTTCGCCCTGGACGGCGCCCTGGTCGCGCAGGCTGTGCGCTTCCTCACCGCGATCGGCCACCTGCGGGAGTCCGGGGGCCGTTTGTCCCTGACAGCACTGGGACAGCGCTCCGTGGACGACGACATCCGCTACGTGGTCACGCGCCAGGACCGCCGCAAGCTGTACTTCGAGGCCCTGAGCTGCGCCCCGCTGACCCGAACGCACTACGACCAAGAGGTCGTGACCCTGCTGTCCCCCGACGAACTCGCCGCCGTGACACGGGGCGACCGCTATCCGCGCTTCACCCCGATCCACGTGGCCTCCGGCTTCGACCGCTCAGCCCTGGAACGCCTCAAAGACCGCAAGGACCGGGCCCGGTTCAACCTGCCCGTCGCCCTGGACGCGGTGGAGAGCCTGGACGAGCGACTCGTCTTCCTGCCGGTCTATCTGGTGCGCGGCCGGGAAGGACTCCTGGTCTACGGCCAGGCCGGGGCAGGGGCCGAACACGACCCGGAGCTGAGCGCGCTCTGCGCCCGCACTCCGGAGCTGATCAGCGCTCTCGACAACGAGGAGCAGGGCGAGGAGTCGGACGAGCGCGTTCTGCGGGCAGCCCGGAACTGGCTCCGTGAGCAGCACCTCGACTCAGTCGCACCGGAACAGGACGCCGACGGCACCTGGTCGGTGTCGCTGCCCGCCACCGCCTTCGGCGACGACGGAATCCCGGTGTCCCGCATCGGCACCTACCGCATGGCGGGCAACCGCTTCTTCCGCGTGTGGTGCGCGGCCGAAACACCGCGGAAGCACGCTCTGCTGGACCGTCTGGACAAACGCCTCGGCTCTCGACGCCAGGCCACGCGGGCAGAGGCAGAGGAACTCGTCGCTCGCCTGGCCCGCCAGCTACGCCTGGCGGTCCCCGACCTGTCCCAGCTCCGCGCCGGCGCCGGGAGAACCGGCCTCAAAGGCTTGGAGGCCCAACTGGCCGAACTGGAGGACGAACAGGTGTGATCGGCGCCGGAGGGTCCTTCGCGGCGCCGTCCGCCTGGTGCTCGGCCTGCGGCCTTCCGCACTGAGCGACGCCGTCTCCATCCGACGGCTCCTGAGCACGCCAACTTCCCCAGTGCTGGGCCTCGTCACCCACTCGAAGGTGGCGATCGGGCTTAGGGGAGGCGCGCTACGTATGCGCTACGTCCTCTGTCCCAACGGGCCGGCGGACCGAAGGAGTTGTGCAAGGCAGAGTTCGCACTCGGCCTCGCCCTCGGCGTGGCCGCCACAGACTCCCCCTTCGCCGGTGCCGCCCAGTGGCCGCGTGACAACCCGGCCCCGCAGCTGTCAGCGGCAGGCCTGCCGGCCCGTTTCGGCTCACGATCCGGCACCGCCCCGCTGCCGCAGCGCATGCCCACCCCGCACGCAGTCGCCCGCGCCGCCCGCCGTCTCGTGCGACGCGTCACGGGAACCCTCGGGGAACCCTCGGGCGCCTGCTCACGGAGGTAGCGCTGAAGACGGACTCGAACCCACGGCCGACGGACTATGAGTCCATTGGGGATCTTGGCGGCCCTTGCCCGTCCACGCTCGTTCATGACGTTTTCGCAGGCCAGAAGGGGTAAGCCGTGTCGGCGCACCTTCGTCTTTGTCAGTCTGTTCCTGTCCTTGTGTCCCGACTGCGTCCCGACACCGCCTCGGATGGACAAGACGCCCGGCAGGTTTGGGCGCATCACCCAAGGTTGGGGAGCTGCGCCCAAACCCACGCGCAGCGGAGTTCTTTTCCAACGCACAAAGGCTCCACCCCAGAAGTGGGGGCGGAGCCTCTCGGACCACTGTCGATGGCCAAGACCTCTACGCAGAGCGCAGAGCATAGCTGCGGAAAGGGCCGCTGGGCGGTGCTCCTGACCAACAAGCTCTGCTACACCCGGGACCGCGGATCTCTGGCCGAAGTCCGCAACGTCTTCCGCGACCTTGCCTTCAGATGAGGTAGCCGGGGACGCCGGCGCGGACGACCTCGATGCGCGGATTCGGCGCCAATAGGGTGGAGCTTCACTCACCGCCCATCGCGAGATAACGTGCGCTTTGCCGGACTTGGTGTTTGCTGGCCTCGCGCACAGCGGTGACGAAAGGCAGCCCGGTGGCAGAGACTGGCGGTTTCCCCTCGCGGGGCGTGTGGCGGCGGCCCGCGTTGCGGTGGGTGGACGTGGTGGTCGGTGCGGCACTGATGGCGCTGCTGTACGGGCTGCTGCGGCTGGCGCCCTCACTGAACGCGCCGTTCCTGCCGAGCACCGCGCCGTCCAGGGTGTCGACGGATCCGTCGAACCTGCCGTACTACGCGGTGCGTTCGCTGGTGCGGATGTTCGCCGCCCTGGTGGTCTCGGTCCTCTTCACCTTCGTCTACGCCACCGCCGCGGCCCGGCTCAAGCGGGCGGAGAAGGTGCTGCTGCCCGTCCTGGACATCCTGCAGTCGGTACCGGTGCTGGGCTTCCTGTCCGTCACGGTTACGGCCTTCATCAACCTCTTCCCCGGCTCCGAGCTGGGCCTGGAGTGCGCTTCGATCTTCGCGATCTTCACGGCGATGGCGTGGAACATGACGTTCGCCTTCTACTACTCCCTGATGTCCCAGCCCCGGGAGCTGGACGAGGCGGCGCGGGTGCTGCGGCTGACGAAGTGGGAGCGGTTCTGGCAGCTGGACGTGCCGGGCGGGATGATCCCGCTGGTGTGGAACGGGATGATGAGCTTCGGCGGCGCCTGGTTCTTCCTGGCGGCCTCCGAGTCCATCAGCGTTCTCAACCACACCTACGCGCTGCCCGGCATAGGGTCGTACGCCGCTGCCGCCATCGCGCAGGGCGACCTGGGCAAGGTCGGCATCGCCATCGCGGTGATGGTGGTGATGGTGATCGGGGTGAACGTGCTGTTCTGGCGGCCCATGGTCGCCTGGACGGACCGCTTCCGGGTGGAGGAGTCCGAGGCCGCCGAGCGCCCGCGCTCACTGGTGCTGGACTTCCTTCGCCGCTCGCAGGTGCCGCACCTGATCGGCCGCCCTCTGAAGCCGGCGGGCCGGTGGCTGGACCGGGCGACGCGCCCGTTCGGCCTGGCGGAGCACCCCATCGGCGTCTCGCCGGTCCGGGAGCGCACGGGAGACGTGTTCTTCGCCGGGGTGATCAGCGTGCTGGTCGTCTACGGGGCGTGGAAGGCGTTCGGCTACGTGAACTCCACGGTCGGCCTGAGCGCGTTCGGACACGCCCTCGCGCTGGGCGCGGCGACCTTCGGCCGGGTCGTGGTCCTGACGGCCGTGGCCACGGTGGTGTGGGTGCCGGTCGGGGTGTGGATCGGCATGAACCCGAAGGTCACCCGCTTCGCTCAGCCGGTGGTGCAGGTGCTGGCGAGTTTTCCGGCGAACTTCCTGTTCCCGTTCGCCACCGCGGCGTTCGTGCTCCTCGGCATCTCGCTGAACGTGGGCGCAATCCTGCTGATGGCGCTGGGCGCGCAGTGGTACATCCTGTTCAACGTCATCGCCGGAGCCTCGGCCATCCCCTCCGACCTGCGTGAGGCGATGACCAACTACAAGGTCGGCGGCTGGCTGAAGTGGCGTTACTTCATCCTGCCGGCGATCTTCCCGTCGTACGTGACCGGCGGAATCACCGCCGCGGGCGGCGCGTGGAACGCCTCGATCGTGGCCGAGGTCGTCGACTACGGCCACCATCACCTGACCGCGACCGGGCTCGGCGCCTACATCACCCAGGCCACCGCCACCGGCGACTTCCCGAAGATCCTGGTGGGCATCAGCGTGATGAGCCTGTACGTGGTGGCCGCCAACCGCCTGTTCTGGCGCCGCCTGTACCGCCTCTCCGAAACCCGCTTCGCCCTGTGACCCCAGCGTCCCCGTCCCCTCCGTCCCCGTACGCTCCCCGTCCCCGAGGCAGGACCCGTGACCAGCAGCGAAACCCTCACCCCAGCATCCCGTCCGGCCGGTGCGGTGATCGTGGAGACCGATTCGGTGACCAAGGCCTTCACGACGCCGGACGGGCGGGCGCTGCCGGTGCTCGACGACATCAGCTTCACCCTGGCCGAGGGCGAGATCGTCGCCCTGCTCGGCAAGTCCGGCTCCGGGAAGTCGACCCTGCTGCGCTGCGTGGCCGGGCTGATCGCCCCCTCCACCGGCACCGTCTCCTACCGCGGCACCCCGCTGACCGGCGCCAATCCCGGGGTGGCGATGGTCTTCCAGTCCTTCGCCCTGCTGCCGTGGCTGACCGTGCAGCAGAACGTCGAACTCGGCCTGAAGGCCCAGGGCGTCGCGGAGGACGAGCGCCGCGAGCGCGCGTTGAAGGCGATCGACCTGATCGGCCTCGACGGCTTCGAGTCCGCCTACCCCAAGGAACTGTCCGGCGGCATGCGCCAGCGCGTCGGCTTCGCCCGCGGCATCGTCGTGGAACCGGACGCGCTGCTGATGGACGAGCCCTTCTCCGCCCTGGACGTGCTCACCGCGGAAAACCTGCGCAACGAACTGGTCGGCCTGTGGGAGGGGCACGAGGCCCCGGTGAAGTCGATCCTGATCGTCACCCACAACATCGAGGAAGCGGTACTGCTCGCCGACCGCATCCTGGTGCTGTCCTCCAACCCCGGCCGCATCCAGGCCGAACTCCGGGTCGATCTTCCCCGGCCCCGCGACCGCAACAGCCCCCGCTTCGAGTCCATCGTCGACACCGTCTACGACATCCTCACCGGCCGCGAGGAAGCCGCCGCGGCAGCCGTCGAGGCCGCCCCTGCCGTGGCAGCCGCCCGTCCCGCGCCGACGCCGACCAACACCCCGCTGCCGGACGTCAGCGTCGGCGGGCTCGCCGGTCTGCTCGAAATCCTCGTCGCCCGCGGCGGCAGGGACGGCCTGGCGGAGATCTCCGACGAGCTCAGCTTCGAGATCGACGACCTGCTGCCCCTGGTCGACACCGCCGTCATGCTCCAGCTGGCCCAGGTCGACGGCGCCGACATCGCCATCACCGACGCCGGACGGGAGTTCGTCGCCGCCGACATCCTCACCAGCAAGCAGCTCTTCGCCCGCCACGTGGCCAAACACGCCCCGCTGGTCCGCGCGATCGTCCAGGCTCTGACCGCCACCGACGGCCACACCCTGCGCGAGGGCTTCTTCCTCGACCTCCTGCGCCGCGGCTTCTCCGCCGAGGACGCCCGCAGCCAGCTGGAGACCGCCGTCGACTGGGGCCGCTACGCCGAGCTGTACGACTACGACCGCGACGACGCCAGACTCACCCTGGAACCGGGCGCCCAGAAATACCTGTAAAGACCTACTGGCCCCCTGACACAGCCCCATCCTTTCCGTACCAATTGACTGATATACGCCTAGCGTGGAGGTGTGGATCGCGTCCTACGTCTCGCTCAGCTTCTCCGTCGGCCGGTGGTCGGGGGCGACGGCGAGGTGGTGGGGCGGCTCGCCGACGTCATCGTGCGGCTACGGGGACGGGATTATCCGCTGGTCACCGGGCTGGTCGCACGGGTGGGCGGGCGCGAGGTCTTCCTGCCCGCCGAACAGGTCGCCGACCTGGACGCCGAGAAGATCACGCTGGCGAGCCCGCGGGTGGACCTGCGCCACTTCGAGCGGCGCGAGGGCGAGGTGCTGCTGCGGGCGGACGTACTGGGCCACCGGGTCATCGACGTGGCCGATGTCGAACTGGTCCGGGCGTACGACATCGAGCTGGAACAGCGCCTGGACCAGTGGGTCCTGACCTGTCTGGACACGCGGAGGCCGCCGCACGCGTGGAGTCTCTTCAAGGATCGTGCCGCCCGGCCCGACTGGCGGGACTGGAAGTCCTTCGAGCCGTTGATCGGCCATGCCCGCTCCGCCCGGGTTCGCGGGCCCTTCGCCCGCCTCGGACGACTGAAGCCCGCGGACCTCGCTGATCTGCTGGAGGACGCGAGCCGAACCGAGTCGCACGAGATCCTGCAGACCGTCCACGCCGACCCCGAACTCGAGGCCGACGTGTTCGAAGAACTGGAGCCGGACTCACAGACGCGCCTGCTGGGCGAACGCAGCGACGTCGAGATCGCCCAGGTCCTCGCCCGGATGCGCGCCGACGATGCCGCGGACGCGATCAACGACCTGCCGCAGAGCCGGCGCCAGCCCGTCCTGGACGCGCTCCCCGCCGGGCAGCGCACCAAGGTGCTGACCCTGATGGGGTTCAACCCCTCCAGCGCCGGCGGGCTGATGGCGCTCGACGTCCTCGCCATGACGGGCACCAGCACCGTCGCGCAGGCGCTGCGGGCGGCAGGAGCGGCGCGCGCCCTGCAACCCCAGGCGCTGACCAGTGTGTATCTGGTCGGGGAGGGGCAGCGGCTGCTCGGCGTGGTCACCCTGGTGGAGCTGTTGCAGGCGGATCCTGCCGTGCGGCTGGACGAGGTGGCGGACCGTGATCCGGTCCGGGCCGGGCCGGACACCGATGTCGAGGACGTCGCCCTGCTCATGACCGACTACAACCTGCTCACCGTCCCGGTGGTCGACGACGAGGACCGCATTCTGGGCGTCATCACGGTCGACGACGTCCTGGAGACGGTCATTCCCGAGGACTGGCGCCGCCGCGAGCCGGCCCCCCACCCGGCCCGCCACTTGGAGGAACCCGGCCTCGCCCCGTCCCCGCACAACACGCCTCCCGCGTCATGAGCCCGGACGACCGGCGGCCCAACGGCAAGGACGACCGGCCCACCGGCACACCAGGCCGCCCCGAACCTCCGGCTCGATCCGGCCCGGAGCGTCCCGCGCCTGAGCGCCGTACCGAGCGCCCCACCGAACCGGCGACGCCTCCCCCGCCAGGGCAGCCTCGTCCAGCGGAGGGCAAGCGCGCCCCGGAAACACCGGAGCCGAGGGCCCGGCCCAAGCAGCCTCACGAGCGCCCAGCCGAAGCTCCCGCTCGGAAACCGTCCGCCCCTCCCGCCGCACCACCGTCCCGGCCGGCACGGCGCGGCGCCGTGCTCGACGAGGCCCATCTCGGCCAGATCGAGGGCGCCTTCGGCCGTGTCCCCCGCGAACGCGTCGAGGAGCGCCCCGGCGTCAAGGCCCGGCTGCTGACCCTGCTGGCCATCGTCGGCCCGGGCATCATCGTGATGGTCGGCGACAACGACGCGGGCGGCGTCGCCACGTACGCGCAGGCGGGCCAGAACTACGGCTACTCGCTCCTGTGGGTCCTGCTCCTGCTCATCCCGGTCCTGATCGTCAACCAGGAGATGGTCGTACGACTGGGCGCGGTCACCGGCGTCGGCCACGCACGCCTGATCACCGAGCGGTTCGGCCGGTTCTGGGGCTGGTTCAGCGTCGGCGACCTCTTCCTGCTCAACTTCCTCACCATCGTGACCGAGTTCATCGGCATCTCCCTGGCCGCGGAACACCTCGGAGCCTCGCGGTACGTCGTCGTCCCGGTGGCCGCCGTCCTGCTGATCGCCGTAACCGCCAGCGGTTCCTTCCGCCGCTGGGAGCGCGCGATGTTCGCCTTCATCGGCGCCAGCCTGCTGCTGATCCCCCTGACCTTCATGTCCCAGCCGCGATGGGGCCGGGCGGCACACGACTTCGTGGTGCCCGGCATCCAGGGCGGCGTCAGCGGCGAGGCCGTCCTGCTGGTGATCGCGATCGTCGGGACCACTGTCGCTCCGTGGCAGCTGTTCTTCCAGCAGTCCAACGTGATCGACAAGCGCATCACTCCCCGCTTCATCGGCTACGAGCGCGCCGATACGGTGATCGGCTCCCTCGTGGTCGTCGCGGGCGCCGCCGCGTTGGTGATGGTCGCCGACTTCGCGGCCCGGGGTACGGCCGCCCAAGGCCACTTCACCGACGCCGGCGGAGTCGCCGACGCCCTGGCCCGCCACGACACCGTGCTGGGCGTGCTGTTCGCAATCGTCCTGCTGGACGCCAGCATCATCGGAGCGGCCGCCGTCACCCTGGCCACCAGCTACGCCTTCGGCGACGTCTTCAACCTGCGCCACTCCCTGCACCGCAGCTTCGGCGAGGCCAAGCAGTTCTACGCCTCCTACAGCCTGCTGGTCCTTCTCGCGGCCGCCGTCGTCCTCATCCCGGGCGCGCCACTCGGCCTGATCACGGAGGCTGTACAGGCGCTGGCCGGGCTGCTGCTGCCTTCGGCGAGCGTGTTCCTGCTCCTGTTGTGCAACGACACCGAAGTGCTCGGCCCCTGGGTCAACCCGCGCTGGCTGAACATCCTCGCCACCGTCATCATCGCCGTCCTGCTGATGCTCTCCGGCACGCTGATGGCCACCACGCTCTTCCCGACGGTCAACGTCACCCGGCTCACGATCTGGCTGGCGATCACGCTGGGCACGGGTCTGATCGCCGCCGCTGCCGCGCTCCGCGCCGGCCGACGCCGCGCGCCCGCACGACCGGTGCCGGTGATGTCACAGGCCGAGAAACTCGCCTGGCGCATGCCGCCCCTGGCGCTCCTACGGCCGGTGCGCTGGTCCGCAGGCACCCGGCTGGGCATGACGGCCCTGCGTGGCTATCTGATCCTCAGCGCCCTACTGCTGCTCGTGAAGGCGATCCGGCTCGGCGGCTCCTGACCTCGCGTCCCGGCCTGTCAGTGACGCTGGCGGGCAGCCTCGGCCAGGAGACGGCTGACGTCGGCGGGAAGATCGAGGTGGCTTTCGATCCACTGGGCATCCTGACCGTGGGTGGCGAAGATCCACGCCGTGTACAGGTCGTTGAGAGCGGGCGCGTCCCTGCCGAGCAAATACGGGCGTACGGCCTCCATGGGGAAGCCGTCCAGCGTGCGGGCGGTGAACCACGACTCGTCGATCGTCCCCGACAGGTGATGCCGGGCCTGGCGGACGGCGTTGCGGTGACTGTGCCACAGGGCCGCCGCGACAACGAACGCGGCGGTGGCCGCGCCGATGAGCACCCCGCTGACGAGCGGCCGGTCCCGGGCCGGCGCGGTCGCCAGCGCGGTCACCTCCAGCACGACCAGCGTGAGCACGCCTAGCAAGGCGGCCCCTTCGCCCGTGCGCGGGTGAGGCATGGTCCTCATGACACGCTCTTCTCCCTTCCGAATCTCATGCTGCCCTGTCATCAGGCCGTTGTCCCGGGGCCGCAAGGCCCCGTTTCCGGGCTGCGTGGCGGGGGCGCTGCCCTGGGAGGTCAGGCCAGCGCCCGGGGCCGTTCCCGCTCGGAGTCCTCGTCGTCCATGTGCCAGTGCAGGTCGCTCACGCCCGGCTCCAGCGACAGACGGGAGATGACCTGCTCCAGCGCGGCGGCGACATCACCGCTGATCGTGACGGTCGCGCGCAGGCTGGCGGCCTCCCCCTCACGGCGGGCGCGCAGCCCCGTGGGGGCGAGCCCGGAGGCGGTCAGGGTCTGGAGCAACAGGGCGCGCAGGTGGGTCTCGGCCTTGCGCTCGCACACCAGGTGCACGGTGGCGCGGACGGTGGCGTCGGGGTCGGTGCCGGCGGCCGGGGCCCGGTCCAGCAGCCGGCCGGCGGGCCGCAGCACCAGGTGGACGGCCAAGACCGCCACCGTGCCGAGGACGGCCAGGTTCAGCTTGCCGGAGGCGGCCAGCACCCCGACGGCGGCCGAGCACCACAGGGTGGCGGCGGTGTTCAGGCCCCGCACCCCGGCGCCGTCCCGCAGGATCACCCCGCCACCCAGGAAACCGATCCCGGACACGACGTACGAGGCGACCCTGGTGGGGCTGCCCGCATCACCGACGGCCTCGCTGTACAGGACGAACAGGGTGGCGCCGGCGGCGACCAGAGCGTTGGTGCGCAGGCCGGCCATCCGGGCGCGCCACTGCCGCTCGACGCCGACCAGCGCGCCGCAGGCCACCCCGGTGGCGAGCCGGGTCAGGAAGTCGACGGTCGTCAGGGCGTGCACGAGGCACCTCCTTCATCTTCCGGTCACAGGATTCCGGGCTATGGGCTGCGGGTCTGGTGATGGTCAGGCGAGGGGTTCGAGGAACTCCAGGCGGTTGCCAACAGGGTCGGTGCTGTAGAAGCGGCGGTGGCCGGGCAGGTTGTCGTCCCAGGTCACCGGCACACCGTGGGCGGCGAGCCGCTCGGCGAACGCGTCGATGTCCCGTACCCGGAGCCCTGGGTGGGCCTTGGTCGCGGGCCGGAAGGGAGCCTCGATACCCAGGTGGAGCTGGACGGTTCCGTCGGCGGTCGCGAACCAGGCGCCGCCCCGCGCGGCCAGGACCGGCGGCTTGGGGATTTCGACCAGGCCCAGGGCGTCGACGTAGAAGGCCCGCAGACGGTCCTCGCTGGCGGGCGGTGCGGCGAGCTGAACGTGGTCGAGAGCGACGAGCACGACGTACGGCCTCCGGTGAGAGGGCTGGCGTTTCAGGTGACCGGGCTGTCCTGGGGTGCCGGGCGGCCACCCCAGGACGTCTGCTTCTTACGAGCGCCGCTCACTGGCTGAGCGCGACCTCGACGATCTTGATGACGACCAGGACCATCGCGATGAGCAGGTAGGTCCGCAGCGCGCCCATGCCGATCTTGCGGGCCGTGGACATGGCCGGCCGGGTCAGGGTTTCCAGCGGCGGCATCCGCCACTCGTCCTTGCCGGTCCGGTCGACCGGGTCCTCCTTCGTACCCGTACGGCGGCGGGTGAAGGCGTAGCCGGCGGCCAGCACCCCGACGACGCCGCACGCGGCCATGATGTCGAGGATCGCGCCGGAGGAGATGTCCGGGAACAGGACCGAGGCGGTCAGGATGATCGACAGGGCGACCAGGACCCCGACCACGGCCGAGGTGAACGCGTTGGTCTTCGGGCCGTTCACCCACGGGCCGAGCACGGCCTTGTCGTTGCACAGCAGCAGCAGGAACACCGACGCCGACGGCAGCAGGGCCCCGGCGAGGGTCTGTACGCCCTCGGTGAGCAGGCCCAGCGGGGAGCCGGGGATCAGCACGATGGCTGCGGCGGCCGCGACGAGTCCGGCGTAGACGGCGTAGAAGCCTTTCGCGCCGCCCACCCCGCGGTGCAGGGAGTGCTTCATGCCCAGCACGTCACCGATGGCGTAGGCGGTGGACAGCGAGACCGCGAACGCGCCGATGATCGAGGCGTCCAGCAGCGCGATGGCGAAAAGGACGCCCGCCAGCTTGCCGGCCTTGTGCTCCAGACCGGTCGCGACGCCGGCGGTGTCGGTGAACTGCCCGAACCCATGCGTGCCGGCGAACGCGGCGGCAGTGAAGCCCATCATCGCCGCTGCCCCGATGACCACGATCACGATGCCGATGACCAGGTCGGCCTTCTCGTACTTCATGAAGCGCGGGGTGATCCGCTTGTCGATCACGTACGACTGCTGGAAGAACAGCTGCCACGGCGCGACCGTCGTGCCGACGATGCCGATGATCAGCAGCATGACAGTGGACAGCTGGCCGGTGCCGCCGGGCATGTTCGGCACCACGAAGTCCCGCGCCATCTGACCGGTCGAGGGGTGGATCATGAAGTAGATCGGCACGAGCAGCAGCGAGGCCGCGCACAGCGTCATCGCCACCCGCTCGAACCGCTGGAAGGATCCGGTGAACGCCGACGCGATGATGACGCCCGCGGCCAGGACCACGGCGGCCACCTTCGGCAGGCCCAGGTATCCGGAGGCCAGGGTGATGCCGATGAACTCGGTCACCAGGGTGAGCGCGTTGAGCAGGAACAGGTCGATGACGCTGAACGCGCCCCAGAACTTGCCGAACCGCTCCAGGATGAGGCGGGCGTGCCCGACGCCGGTGACGGCGCCCAGGCGCAGCACCATCTCCTGGTTGACGTACAGGACGGGGACGAGCAGGAGCAGGGTCCACAGCAGGTGGGTGCCGTAGTTCTGGCCGGCCTGGCCGTAGGTGGCGAAGGCGCCGGCGTCGTTGTCGCCGACCATGACGATCAGTCCGGGGCCGACTATCGCCAGCAGCGTCTTGAGCTTGGCGGACAGGCCGGTGCGGGGTGCGGTGTCGTCGAGCTTGATGGTGCCGAGCGCGCCGCGGATGTCGCCGACGTGGGCGTCGTCGAGGACCGCGGTGCGCGGAGTGGTCTCGGTCACGGTGGTCATGACATACCTCCCGAATCCCCCCAAAAGGGGGAGGTAGGGGGCGCACGGAAGCCATCCCCCCTGCGCGAGCGCGCAGGACGGCGGCCCGTCACGGCGCAGGGCCGCACGGGATACGGGACGCGGAACGAATCCGCGCAGGGGAGATGGTTACCGCGTGCCGGAAGAATGCGAGGACAAGCGGGACTGGGGCCGACTATGGCCCGGACTACTGCTATTGCAGTCCATGTCTCTCGCCTCCTTCCGGCCGGGGACGCGACCTGTGCGCGTCAGCAACGACTCGGCAAGGAGCAACCCAGCCCGAACGGCCGGTCACCCCAACTCGTCAGAGCTTTGGCACTCCACGGCGTAATCCCCTCACTGGGGAAGCCACTTGGGGTCACCCCTTAGGCCGGGGAGACCTGTCCTGACCCTGGGCGTCTCTCGACGTCGTGGGGTCAGTGGCCTGTGTCCGTGAAGACGCCTCACCGAACGAGGTGCCCTTTCTAAACCTCGACGAGTGTATCCCTCTTCTTGCGCATGAACGCAAGTTCTTGGCGGAGTCTTGACCAGCAGCCGATCACGCATGTAATGGCGATCACAGCCCTCACGGACCGCACTCCGACACGGAGTAGCGATCGATACGGTGAGCCGTCCGCGGGTCGACGTCCATCCCGCCCGGCGCTCCCCGACGCATTGACGAAAGGCGCGACACATGCCCGAGCACAGCACTCCCGCCGAGGTGGTCTCCGTTCCGGTGGGCCGGGTGGCCGGCGGCCGGGCAGAGGTCCGGGACGACGACTGGGGCGGGGAGACGGCCGTCATCCGCCTGGACGCCACCCGCTTCGGCCTCGACGCAGTGGCCGGCCTGGACGACTTCTCCCATCTGGAGGTCGTCTACCACTTCGACCGGGTTCCGGTGGAGAAGATCGAGTCCGGCGCCCGCCATCCCCGCGGCAACACCGACTGGCCCCAGGTCGGCATCTTCGCCCAGCGCGGCAAGAACCGCCCCAACCGGCTCGGTGTGTCCCGCTGCCGGCTGATCAAGGTCGACGGACTCGATCTGCACGTCCAGGGCCTGGACGCGGTGGACGGCACTCCCGTCCTCGACATCAAGCCCTACATGGCCGAGTTCGGTCCCCAGGGCTCGGTCACCCAGCCCGAATGGGCCACCGCCCTCATGCGCGGCTACTACTGACCGGCATTTCCCCCATCGGTGGGCTGGAGGAATTCGAGGCGGTTGCCGACCGGGTCCTGGCTGTAGAAGCGGCGGTGGCGGGGAGGGTGTCGTCCCAGATCACCAGGGCGCCGAAGGCTTCGAGGCGAGCGGCGAGCGACTCGATGGCCTCGACCCGCAGACCGGGGTGGGCCCGCGCGGAGGCCCGGTACGGAGTCTCGATGCCCAAGTGGAGTTGCACGCGCTGGTCGTCGTCGCTGAACCAGCAGCCTCCGCGGGTCGCGAGGCGGGCCGGCCTGGGGACTTCGACGAGTCCGAGCGCATCGACGTAGAAGGCGCGCAGTAACTCCTCGCTGCCCAGCGGAGCGGCCAGCTGGATGTGGTCGACTGCGGTGATCATGCCGAACCTCCGGTCAGTGGTCGGTGACGTCAGTGACGGCTGTGCCAGGCCGCTTCGAGGTGCCGCCCGCCGTCCGGGCCGACCGCCAAGTGCCAATGGGCGTGCGGCCGCTGCCGGGCGACACCGGCCACCATCGGGCGAGCCGCGGTGTCGAGCGCGTGGAGGGCGGGCTGCTCCAGCGGGCTGTCGGCGATACGACGGACGATGCCGGCGAGGAGGGCACGCACGGACTGCCGGGCACCGTGCGCACGCGTGCCGGGGTGGCGCAGCGGGTGGTGAGCGAATACGGACATGAGCGGTCGTCTCCACTGGAGTGCGTTCAGGGCGTGCCCTGCCGGCCGTCAGGTGCGCATGGGCGAGACAGGGGTGCCGGGCAGCATGCCGGGCAGGGCATGGACGGTGTACGAGTCAGCGCGTCAGGGATGCGCCGCGACGTCAGCGATACGCCGTGCGGCAGCCGACGGAAGCCCGGTGAACCCGGCGAGCCAGTCCGGGCGATGACCCTGCTGGGCCAGGATGTGGGCCAGGTGGACGCGCGGCTCGTAGGTCCCGCATCGACCCCCCGCGCAGGCGAGGAGGTCGAGCAGGTACGTGCGTTCGACACCGTCGTCCAGGGTCAGCTGGACGCGCCGGCAGGTCTGGCCGGACGGGCAGGGAGTGGGAGTGAGGCATATGGGGAGGCCCATGGCGGTGTCCTCCTTCGTGGAAGTCGGGCGGTGGCCGGCACAGCGGTCAGGGCAGCCGGAATCGGCAGAGCGGCAGCAGATACGCCACGGCCTTCAACTGTCTTGCGTTTCAAGGACGTTGACTCGCAAGGCGCTCAGCGGAACGGGAGGGACCCCTTCGACGCCCTCGGTGACCGCCCGCCGGGCGACGGAACGAGTCTGGTCAGGAGCGCGGGAGGGAGTCCGGACATGGGGCCGGACTATGACCGGGACTGTGACTGCTGTCCATGTCCACCCCCTTCCGATCCGGGCGCGGGGCAAGACCCGCGCGGTCCACTGGCCGATCGCCCGGGTGCGGTCACCCCACGACACTCCGGCATGGATCACGACCAGGCTGACAACGCCATATTTGCACATCGACGCAACAAGGGCAACGCTCTCTCGGATCACCCAGCCGTGACCGTCGGCTTTCAGCCTGCCTTCACAGGCGACCGACCGGCACCGTTACGTCAAACTGCACAGCCCTCCGCCCCACCCACGCTCGACGATGAGCGGCGGGTGGTCAACGCCGCACCGATCCCTGTCGCTATTTGCACATCAATGCAATGACGCGGCACACTGCCTTCCGGCGCCCGCCTGCCCCTGCCGTACGCAAGGTCAGTGCGGCCCTCTTCATGACCGGAACGACCTGACCGAACGGAGGCTCCCGTGGACATCGACCCACCCAGTCCCGGCTGCCTCACGGGCAGTGTCTGATCACTTCCGTCTGCCCCACGGCCCCGCCGCCCCCACGAGCAGCCCGGCCGCGACGGAACGCTGCGACCGCGCACCCCGCGCCCCGCGCCCCGCAGCAGCCATCCCCACTCTCACCACCTGCTTTCTCGTCGCGCTCTTGCCCTGCCCGAGCGGCCCGCCCATGGCGTGTGACATGGATCCGTCGGCCTTGACACCGCCCAAGCGGCCCCCGGCGCCAGAGTGTGATCGGAGGTTCTGTGATGTCGTTCCGGACGAGCACACCCACGCCCACACCCGCCGCACGGTCGTCGTTCTCCGCACGGTTCGCCGGTCGCATGTCCCGCTTCTCCTGGGTGGACATCGTCGTCGCCGCCGCCGTGCTGGTGCTGCTGTACGTCACGCTCAGGGGCGGGAAGGGGACCACGGTCTCCTTCTCCACCAGCCGGTCCGCGCATGTAGACACCAGCGTCGGTGAGCTGCCCTACGACGCCGCCCGTTCCCTGCTGCGCATGTTCCTCGCGCTGGCCCTGTCCACCGTCTTCACCTTCGTCTACGCCTACACCGCCGCCAAGTCCCGCCGTCTGGAGCGCATCCTCATCCCGGCTCTGGACATCCTCCAGTCGGTCCCCGTCCTCGCCTTCCTGACCGTGGCGGTGACCGGGTTCGTGGCCCTGTTCCCCGGTTCGATGCTGGGCCTGGAGTGCGCGTCGGTCTTCGCGATCTTCACCTCGCAGGCGTGGAACATGACGTTCAGCTTCTACTACTCCCTCACCTCCCTGCCCCGCGAACTCGACGAGCTCTCACGGTCGTTCGGCTTCACCCGCTGGATGCGGTTCTGGAAGGTGGAACTGCCCTCCGGCATGATCGGCCTGGTCTGGAACGGCATGATGAGCTTCGGCGGCGGCTGGTTCTTCCTCGTCGCCTCCGAGGCCGTCACCCTCGGCGGCACCGACTACGCCCTGCCCGGCGTCGGATCGTATGCCGGAGCCGCGATCGCGGACGGCGACCTGAACAAGGTCGGCTGGGCCATCCTCACCATGGCGATCATGGTGATCGGCGTGAACTTCCTGTTCTGGCGGCCGCTCACCGCCTGGGCCGAGCGGTTCAAGAACGAGCAGTCCGAGGCCAGCGAGGTCCAGAAGTCTGTCGTCCTGGACTTCCTGCGCCGCTCCCACTGGCCCCGGCTGCTGGGCCGCGCCCTGCGCCCCGCCGGACAAGCCCTCAGTCGCGCAGGCCGCGTCTTCGGCGTCGACGACCGCCCCCTCGCGGTCGACCGCACCCGGCAGCGCACCGGCGACATCGCCTTCGCCCTGGTCGCCGGCGGCCTGATCCTGTGGGGCCTGATCGACCTCGGCCACTACCTCCACGACCGCACCGGCCTCGGCGTCTTCGGCGAACCGCTGCTGCTGGGCCTGGCCACCCTCGCCCGGGTCGTCGTGCTGGTCACCGCCGCGACCCTGGTCTGGGTACCGGTCGGCGTGAAGATCGGCTTCTCTCCGAGGCTGACCCGGATCGCCCAGCCGGTCGTCCAGGTCCTGGCGTCCTTCCCCGCCAACTTCCTCTTCCCGCTGGCGGTGTGGTTCTTCATCAGGACCGGGCTGACGATCAACATCGGCGGCATGTTCCTCATGGCGCTCGGCGCCCAGTGGTACATCCTCTTCAACACCATCGCCGGCGCCATGGCCATCCCGAGCGACCTGCGCGAGGCCATGGACGACCTGGGCGTCACCGGCTGGCAGCGATGGAAGCGACTGATCATCCCGGGCATCTTCCCGGCATACGTCACCGGTGGCATCACCGCCTCCGGCGGCGCCTGGAACGCCTCGATCGTCTCCGAGGTCGTCGGCTTCGGCGGCACCACCCTCACCGCGACCGGCCTGGGCGCCTACATCGCCCACGCCACCGAGGCCGGCAACTTCCCCAAGCTGATCGCGGGCGTGGCCGTGATGAGCCTGTACGTCGTCTCCCTCAACCGCTTCTTCTGGCGCCGCCTGTACCGGCTGGCCGAGTCGCGCTACTCCCTCTGAACTTCCGCCCCGAAGAACGCACTTGGAGCCAGTCATGGCGATGAACACCGTCACCACCCCCCAGGACATCCGTCCCGCCGACGGCGAGCTGCTGCTGGAGACCGTCGGCCTGACCAAGTCGTACGCCGGTGCCGACCGCGAACTGCCCGTCCTGTCCGGCATCGACCTCCAGGTCCGTGCCGGTGAGGTCGTCGCGCTGCTCGGCAAGTCCGGCTCGGGCAAGTCGACCCTGCTGCGCTGCCTGGCCGGCCTCGTCCCCGCCAGTTCCGGCACCGTCACCTACAAGGGCACCCCCCTCACCGGGGCCAACCCCGGTACGGCGATGGTGTTCCAGACCTTCGCGCTGCTGCCCTGGCTGACCGTCCAGCAGAACGTCGAACTGGGCCTGGAGGCCAAGGGAGTCGGCGCCGGCGAGCGCGCCGAGGCCGCCCGGCAGGCGATCGACCTCATCGGCCTGGACGGCTTCGAGTCGGCGTACCCGAAAGAGCTGTCGGGCGGGATGCGCCAGCGCGTGGGCTTCGCGCGGGCGCTGGTCGTGGAGCCGGACGTACTGATGATGGACGAGCCGTTCTCGGCCCTGGACGTGCTGACCGCCGAGAACCTGCGTGGCGAGCTGATGGAGTTGTGGGAGTCGGGCCAATTCCCGACCCGCGCGATCGTCCTGGTCACCCACAACATCGAGGAGGCGGTGCTGATGGCAGACCGGATCGTCGTCCTCGGCTCACGCCCCTACGGCCAGATCCGCGAGGTCTTCGAGGTCGGTCTCGACCGCCCCCGCGACCGCAACTCGGCCGCCTTCGAGGACCTGATCGACCGCGTCTACCGCACCATGACCGGACGCCAGAAGGAAGGCCGCACGCCAGGTCGCGTCGAGACCGTGGAGCTGGACAAGCGCACCCCCGCCAACACCCCCCTCCCGCAGGCCAGCGTCGACGGTCTGTCCGGCCTCGCGGAGATGGTCCTGCACCAGGACGGCCGCTGCGACCTGGCCGACCTCGCCGACGACCTGGGCCTCGCCGTCGATGACATGCTCCCGCAGGTGGATGCGCTCGAACTGCTGGGCTTCGCCCGGGTGACCGGCGACGACCTGCTGCTCACCGAGACCGGGACCGCGTTCGCGAGCGCCTACGTGCAGGAGTCGAAGAAGATCTTCGCCGAGGCGGTCATGCACGCCCCGCTGGTCACGTTGATCACCCGCAGTCTGCATCAGAACCCCTCCGGCAAACTGCGCGCCGGTTTCGTCCGCGACCTGCTTGCCCACCACTTCACCAGCGAACAGGTCACCGCCCAGCTGGAGACGGCCACGGACTGGGGCCGGTATGCGGAGCTGTACTCGTACGACGCCGAACCGCAGGAGTACCGGCTCGACGAGAACGAGAAGGAGAACGGGAACGGGAACGGGAACGGCAACGAAAATCGCGAGACGGCCGCCGCTCTCAGGCGGCCGTAGCGCCGCCGGTTGCCGAGCCGGGGCCGGCCGGGCCGACGGCTACCGGCCCAGCGCCGGTCGCACGCCCAGCGCCCCGCGCACCACGGCGGGCCGCTCCTGCTCTGCCGCCGCCGGAGCCTCACGTCCGACATCGCCGCCCGGCCCGGAGGCATCGTCGGCGTCCGCGTCGGCCACCAGCTGCACCTCCTCCAGCAACCCCCGTACACCCGCCGCCCGGTAGTAGATGCGCGTACCGTCCCGTCGCGTCGTCACCAGCCCGGCCGCGCGCAGCTTGGCCAGGTGCTGCGAGGTCGCGGCCACGTGCGCGCCCAGGATCCGGGCCAGCTCGCTGACCGGCAGTTCCCGGCCGTTCAGCGCCCACAGCAGCCGGTAGCGCGAGGGGTCGGCCACCGCCTTGAGCACCGCCACCGCCCGCTCCGCGGCCTCGGCGTCCCACACCTGTTCTTGCACATCCATGCAACTATGGTACCGGCGGTACGCGCGGTTCGGTTGTGCCTGTCCTGAGGATCTCGGAGGAGCGCCATGGCGGCCCACAGCAGCCCGTCCCGCCCGGTCCCCGTCGTCGACTGCGCCCTGTATGAGTACGGCCGCCGCCGACCGGGATCCCTGCCGCTCGAGGAGGCCATGGACGCCCGAGTCACCGACCAGATCACCGGCTTCGACGCCCTGACCGACTCCATACCTCCAAGCCCACCTCGCCCAGGTCGCCGTCACCCAGAACGACGACGCCCGCAAGATCACCGCCTGGGCCGCGATCATCGCCGTACCCACCATGGTGTGCGGCGTCTACGGCATGAACTTCGACCACATGCCGGAGCTGCGCTGGCGCTTCGGCTACCCCCTCGTCCTCGGCGTCATCGCAACCGCCTGCTTCCTCCTCCACCGCGGCTTCAAGCGCAACGGCTGGCTCTGACATCGACAGTCCCTGCGCCGCGGGGTCGACGCACGCCCGCCGTCCGGGGCATCACCCCCGGCGGGCCTCCGTATCCCTGTCCGGCGGAGATGACCCCGCACGCGGAACGTCTCCGGGCACCGATTCACGGCGCCTCACTTCGGCGGCCTCGACAATCACACGTGCCGCGTCAGCGGGGAGGCCCAGGTTCCTCTCCAACCACGCGGCACTCATTCCGCTGCCGTGGGAATGGGTGGCCAGAACCCACGCCGCATAAAGGCGGTCGGAGGACGGCGCGCCCGCGTCCTTGACGGCGGCGCGGACCGCGTCCTCGGGAAAGCCGTCCAGAGTGTGGTCGGTAAACCATGACGCGTCGACCGGCTCAGCACCCCGCACTCGCACACGTCTGAACGGTCGGAAGTGAGTCTGGCGCACCCTCGTGCCGACGATCAGGGCGACAAAGGCCACCGCCAGCACCACAGCGGCCACGCCGATGCGATCGGCAGCGGGGAGCCTCGTCCACACCGGCGGCAGGAAGGCCACCGTGCCGCCGCCGTGGCCAGGGCGAAGCAGGATCCACATCAGTGCCTCCGTCACCCCCATCCTCACTCCGCAGCCGAGAGCCGACGAGCGGGCCGAGCAGTCCCTTACGAGATCTGTACGGTTCCGTCATGCCCACGACCACGGGCCGGCCCACGAGCGCAGGCCCAGGGCACAGCCAGGGCACGCGAGTCTGGGTCGTCGACCGCGACCACGCCTTACTGGATACCCGAGCCAGGGGCGGCTCCTACCGGATGCCTTGCCCCATCAGTCGGCCGGTCGACCTGCATGTCATCGTCGTCCACTCCATCGTCAAGCTCGCCGGGTGAGGACTGCAAGCCCTCGTGATCAAGGAACCGAGCACTTACAACGGCTGACAGCTGTCGGACGACGCCGTCGCTTGCCAACCGTCGCCCCATACGGTCCGGATGAGGACGCCCATGCCCGCGAGCTCCCAACGTGCTGCCGGGTGGGCCCTGCGCTCCTGTGCCGTTTTCAGTACGGGCCGTTTCGCCGGCGCTCAGCTCGAGCGGCAACAACAGACCAGCGATCGCGACTCTGATTGCACAGCACCCCGCTGGCCGACCGCCACACACCGCACCGACCCCGCCGCCCACAGCCAGAGCAGCGTAGGCGAAGGTCCCTGGCAGCAACTTCCGATTACCTGCGTCCCATCAGCGTCCCAAATCAGGCGTCCACCCGCTCGCACAGCCCACCTGTAGCGGCTTGCCTCGGCAGCGGGCTGATACGTCCACGCAGGTCAGAGCGTTTCCAACCAACGCCGATCACAACGAGGTTGGACTCGCGAGCAGCGGATTCAGTCCGTTCACCCAAAGTCCTGAGTGGGCGTTAAGTCCGATCTTCCTCGGTTCGTGATCGCTCGATCGTGGTACTGACAGCCGTACGAGCCGTCGGGTGGGCATGTCCATGTTGAGA
>NZ_JBVHMR010000044.1:0-51191 GCF_055558375.1 Streptomyces sp. NPDC025793
CAACACCGCCGAGATGCAGGACCGCGTCAACGACTACCTCTCCTTCACCTCCATCCTCGGCGTCCCCGCAGGCTCCAACCTCACCTGCTGACCGCCGCCCCTGGGAACGTCCGACCATCAACCCTTCTCACAGACCGAATAGCCGCCTCCCCAGTGCCGAATCAATCAGGATTTTCAACCTGCTTATGAAGCTGGCGGGTTGGTCTGTCAGAACGGCAAAGCTCCTGGTAGATGGGTTGTCAAACATGAACAACCTTTTCTGCCAGGAGCCTCGCGCATGTGCGAGTAGGCGTTACCGGTAATTCGTTGGACCCGGTGGTGGTGTGGGTTGACGGCCGGTCGGGTCGGTCGTACGCCGGTGGGAGGAGTCACCTGCCACGTCGGAGGCTGGAGATGACCGCTCTCCGCCCGTGTCCGCCTGCGCCGGGGCCGTTGGAGGACTGCGCGGCCCGGTTCGGCGACCTCTTCTTCAGCCTGGCCCAGCTGCGGGGTTTTCTCGAGTACCTGACCGGGCTGCTGGCGCCGCGGGAGCGGAACAAGACCATCACCTGCCTGGCAGGGGCGGAACCGGTGACGGGTGCGGGGATGCCGGGGGTGCAGCGGCTGCAGTTCTTCCTGTCCGAGTCGCCCTGGGAGGCCGAACAGGTCAACGACCGGCGGCTCGAGCTGCTGCGCGAGGAGCCGGCCACGGCTCCGCACGACGGCGAGGTGATCGTGATCGACGACTCCGGAGACCGCAAGGACGGCACCGCCACCACGCATGTAGGCCGGCAGTGGCTGGGCCGGTACGGCAAGACCGACAACGGCATCGTCACGCTGACCACGGTATCGACCGACGGCCGCGTGTACTGCCCACTGCACACAACTCCCTACACCCCTGCCCACCACTTCACCCGCGGCCGCTCGGATCCGGCCTTCCGCACCAAATCGCAGCTGGCTGCTGCCCTCGCGGCCCGCGCGAAGGAGGCGGGCTTCGGCTGCCGGGCGGTGGTCGCCGACTGCGCCTGCTTAAGTCAGTGACGACTGGTACCTCGCACTGCGCGAGCCGGCCTGGCCTACGTGGTCGCGCTCAAGCCGCACCGCGGCACCTGGGCCTGGGCCGACCAGCCGCACACCCCCATCGAAGCCGCCCATGCCCTGGCCTGGCGCGATGCCATGCGTCTCGGCGACTGGACACCCGTTGAGCGTCACTTCCGCGACGGGCACACCGAGACCTGGTGGGCCGCTGATGCCCGCCTGGGCGGCTACAGACCTGACTCACCCTGCCGGCTGGTCGTGGCCACCCCCGACCCGGCCTCCCTGCCGGAGAAGGCCACCTGGTACCTGGCCACCAACCTGCCCCACCCCGACGCACCCCACGCCACCACCGGCCCACACATGCCGGCCGACCTCGCCGAGATCATCCACCTCTACGGCCTGCGGCCCTGGGTCGAGCAGAGCTACAAACACATCGAGGACGAACTCGGCTGGGCCGACTTCCAAGTCCGCTCCGACCGCGCCATCCGCCACCAGACCCTGGTCAACTGCGCCTTCTCCTTCTGCTGGGACCAATGGTTCGCCCCACCCGGACCTCTCGATGCCACCGCGCCGGACCCCTGCCCCGACGAGGCGCCAGAGAGGAGGCCCAGCCATACCTCACCAGCCCCACCAGCCTTGCTGGCCCAGGGCCTTACGCGCCATCCGCTCCTGGCTCGCCCCCGCCGTCACCCTCACCCGATGGTGGCGAGCCTGGACGGACACGGACCCACCCTCCGAACTCCAGGCCCTGATCGACGCGGTCACCACAGGACACGGCATTGACCTATACGCCGGATTCAACGAACTACCGGTATTGACACGAGTGGGTGGAACGCTTGCTCGGCAGGAATGTCAAGGGGGCTTCATCACGTTGTCCAGTGCCAGCCGGTGTCATGTAACCGGGGGTGGAGCGGTTGCGTTCGCACGCCGAGCAGGGCCGGGAGCTCCTGCCCTCCCGGCCCTGTGTCGTACGTGCCGTCAGATCGCCTGCGCGAGTCCCAGTGCCACGTCCACGATCATGTCCTCCTGGCCGCCGACGAGGCCGCGCTTGCCGACCTCCACCAGGATCGTGCGGACGTCGACGCCGTAGCGTTCGGCCGCGGTTTCCGCGTGGCGAAGGAAGGAGCCGTACACGCCGGCGTAGCCGAGCGTGAGGGTTTCGCGGTCCACGCGGACGGGACGGTCCTGCAGGGGGCGCACCAGGTCTTCAGCCGCGTCCTGCAGGGCAAAGAGGTCGCAGCCGTGGTTCCAGCCGTTGAGGTCGGCGACCGCGACGAACGGTTCGATGGGGCAGTTGCCCGCGCCCGCGCCCTGGCCGGCCAGGGACGCGTCCACGCGGGTCACGCCCTCCTCCACCGCGACCATGGAGTTGGCGACGGCGAGGGAGAGGTTCTCGTGGGCGTGGATGCCGATCTCGGTGGCGGGGTCGAGCACGTCGCGGTAGGCGCGCATCCGTTCGCGGACACCGTCCATCATGAGGCGGCCGCCGGAGTCCGTGACGTAGACGCAGTGGGCGCCGTAGGACTCCATCAGCTTGGCCTGCTGGGCCAGCGTACCGGCGTCGGCCATATGGCTCATCATCAGGAAGCCGGAGACGTCCATCCCCCACTCGCGTGCTGTGGCGATGTGTTGAGCTGATACGTCGGCCTCGGTGCAGTGCGTGGCGACCCGCACCGAACGCACGCCGAGCGCGTACGCCTGCTTGAGTTCCTCGATGGTGCCGATGCCGGGCAGGAGGAGGGTGGTGAGGCGGGCGTTCTTGATGTGGGTCGCCGCTGCCTCGATCCATTCCCAGTCGGTGTTGCTGCCGGGGCCGTAGTTGAGGGACCCGCCGGAGAGTCCGTCGCCGTGGGACACCTCGATCCCATCGACGCCTGCCGCGTCGAGGGCGGACACGATCCGGCCGACCTGCTCGGGCTCGATACGGTGCCGGATGGCGTGCATGCCGTCGCGCAAAGTGACGTCCTGGAGGAACAGCTTGGCGACGGTCATGCGTCGGCTCCCTGGAGTTCGGTGGCGCGGGCCGCCATGGCCTCGGCCATCCGCAGGGCCGCGCTGGTCATGATGTCGAGGTTTCCGGCGTACGCCGGAAGGTAGTGCGCGGCTCCCTCGACCTCGAGGAAGACGGAGACCTGATGGGTGACCCGGGCCGTGGTGAGGGTGTGGACGGGCTGGTCGGCGGGGACCGGCGTGATCTGCACCTGCTGCTTGAGGCGGTAGCCCGGCACATACGCCGACACTTCGTCGACCCGCTTCGCGACGGCCGCGCGGATCGCGTCGTGCGTGGCGTCGTCGGGCGCGTTCACCAGCGCGAGCACGGTGTCACGCATGATCAGCGGCGGCTCCGCCGGGTTCAGGATGATGACGGCCTTGCCGCGGTCTGCACCGCCGACCGCCCCAATGGCATGGCTGGTCGTCTCGGTGAACTCGTCGATGTTCGCGCGGGTGCCGGGACCCGCGCTCTTCGACGCGATCGAGGCTACGATCTCCGCGTACGGGACGGGCGCCACCGAGGAGATCGCCGAAACGATCGGGATGGTGGCCTGGCCGCCGCACGTCACCATGTTGACGTTGTCTGCCGCGACGTGGTCGGTCAGATTGACCGCCGGGATCACCATCGGGCCGATGGCGGCGGGGGTCAGATCGATGAGCTGCTTCCCGTACGGCGCGAGCGCCGCGGCGTTGGCGAGGTGAGCCTTCGCGGACGTCGCATCGAAGACGATCCTGATGTCCTCGAAGCCCTCCATCGCGATCAGGCCCTGGACGCCTTCGGCGGTCACCGGAACGTCGAGCCGCTCGGCCCGGGCGAGCCCGTCGGACGTGGGATCGATGCCGACCATCGCCCCCATCTCAAGGGTGTCCGACAGTCGGAGAACCTTGATCATCAGGTCGGTGCCGATATTACCCGAGCCGATGACGGCCACCTTGGTCTTCATGCGGAGGTTCCTTCGCCGGAGGAGTGTGAGACGCGGGACGCGTCGTGGAAGCGGACGGAGACGGACCCGAGACCGGTGATGTCGGCGCTGAACGCGTCCCCGGCCACCGCGGGCACCATCGGGCCGAGGGCGCCGGACAGCACGACCTGGCCCGCCCGCAGGGGGTCGCCGACGCGGAGCGCGGTCCGGGCCAGCCAGGCGAGCGCGGCGAGCGGGTCGCCCAGGCAAGCAGCGCCGTCACCGCTGGAGACGGTCTCGCCGTGCCGCTTCAAGGTCATGATGGCCTCGGCTGGCTCGAACTCGGCGAGCGGTTTGGTCGGGGTCCCGAGGACGTAGAGTGCGGAGGAGCCGTTGTCGGCGACGGTGTCACCGAAGGTGATGTCCCAGTCGGCGATCCGGCTGTCCACGATCTCCAGCGCGGGGACCGCGTACGCCACGGCGGCCCGGATCCGGGCGTCGTCTAGCGGCCCGGACGCGAGGTCCGTACTCAGGACGAACGCGATCTCCGCCTCGACCTTGGGCTGGAGTAGGCCCTCGACCGGCACGGACGCCCCGTCCTGGACGCTCATGTCGGCGAACAGAACGCCGAAGTCCGGCTGGTCCACCCCCAGCTGCCGCTGCACCGCGGGTGAGGTGAGGCCGATCTTGCGGCCGACGATGCGGGCACCCGCAGCGAGACGGCGTGCGGTGAGCAGTTCCTGGACGGCGTAGGCGGCCTTCACGTCGTCGCCGCCGATCAGGTCGCGCACCGGGGGACAGGGCACGCGGTCGGCGGCGGCGCGCAGGAGCCGCTGTCCGGCCTGCGCAACGGCATCGTTGCCCGGGGAAATCTCGTTCATGCCCTCAGCTTGGGCAAAGGGGTCGCCCCACGCCCAGCATGGAGTTCCGTCTGACGGAACTCACCAGACGCCGGGCCGCTCAAGGGTCAGTGGTTGCGCAGCTCCGCGCGGCGACCGAGCGTCGCGGAGATCTCCGCCGCGGCCGCGCGCACGCTGGTGGCGTGCCGGGCAGGCTGGAAGCGGTGCACCGGGCCCGTCACGCTGACCGCCGCCACGATCTCGTCCGACGCGCCGAAGACCCCGGCCGCGACGCACACGATGCCCACCGCCGACTCCTCGTACTCGAAGGCGACGCCCTTCGTGACGACGTCGGACAGCTGCCGTGCCAGGACGTCGACGTTGGTGATGGTCCGGGGCGCCTTGCGCTCCAAGGGGCCGCGCAGCGTGGCCTCGCGCACCTCGGTCGGGGCGTGGGCCAGCAGCACCTTCCCAAGCGCCGTCGCATGCAGTGGCATTCGTCCGCCGAGCCTCGACGGCGAATCCGCCTGTCTGTGGCCGCCCATCTTGGCGACGTAGACGACCTCCGAGCCCTCGCGCGTGCCCAGGTGGACGAGCTCGTGAGTACGCACATAGAGGTCCTCAAGGAAGGGCGTGGCCACTTCGAGCAGCCCGCGCTCGACCGACGCGCGCATCCCCAACTCGAAGACGAGGCCGGACAGACGGTAGCGCCCCTCGACGCGGTCGAGGAGCCGGGTGGCCACGAGATCGCCGAGGACCCGATGCAGTGTGCTCTTCGCGAAGCCCGTACGCCGCTGCAACTCGGCGAATCCCAGGGTCGTGTCCTCGACGGTGAAGGCCTGTAGCACGGTGAGGGCCTTGCCCAGCACACCGCTCGGCACATCATCGCTCACGAGTTCTTCCTTCCGGGGGCGTCCGGTGTGCTCCGGCGCACGACACCAAGGTCGTTGCGTCAGGGAAGCAGGTGTGACGTCCTGTGCGGTGTTCCGACTGTACGGGACGGTGCCAGCGCCCGGGGTGTCAATCCCCTCGAACCGTGGAGATCTTTCAGGCGGCCAAACCCATGGTGGGGTCGGTCTGATGGTCTCGTTCGTAGTCGATCGGGCTCCGGTATCCGCCCACGCTGTGTAGCCGGCGGGTGTTGTAGAAGCCGGTGATCCAGGTGGCGATCTTCAGCCGCGCCTCGGTGTCGGTGGTGAAGGTGCGCCGGTGGACGTACTCGACCTTATGGACCGGGTCACGCCGAGTCGGCGGCAGGCTCGCCTGAAGCGCCGGGACTGGTATTCGCTGCCGCGATCCGAGTCGAAGATCACGCTCTTGAAGCCGCCGCCACGGGTGGCCGCGGCCATATGCGGGGAGGCGACGACCAGCTCCGCGTCGGCGCTCGCCCATCGCGTAGCCGAGCAGGCGGCACGAGAACAGATCGATGACGGTGGCCGGGTACAGCTTGCCCTCGCTGGTGACGATCTCCGTCATATCTCCGGCCCACACCTGGTCGGGAGCGGTGGCGCTGATGTCGCGGCGCACGAAGTCTGCAAACGCGGGCCGTTTGCCCGGCCTGGTCAGCCCCCGGCGCCTTCAAACCTTGCGTCCGGCCAGGCCGAGTTCGGCCATGAGCTTGGCGACAGCGTTCAGCGATACCCTCCACCCCTGGCGCACGAGCTTGATCCAGACCTTCGGGGAAGCATCGTGCCGCCCGACTCATCGAAGATCTACCGGATCGCGTCGGCCAGCTTCCCACGCCGCATCTCGCGAGCGGTGACGGGCCGCTTGCACCACTTGTAGAACCAGGACCTGCTCACACCCAGCGCACGGCACGTCAGGGTGTACGGAATCTCCTGCTCAGCCTTTCAGTCGCTGATCACCCTGGCCACCTGGGCCGGGTCCGCCGCAGCTACTTCACCCACAGGGCCATGCGGCGTTTGAAGATGTGGGTTCTCGAATCCGCTGACCAATCGCACCTCGCCTACCTGCACTGATCAGTCTCGTCTCAGTAGTGGCCACGAGTCGTTCGTCTCACGATCTTGGCCACTGAGAACCTTCCGTGGTGAGGCCGCGGACGCCGTCTCGATGCTGTCCACAATCTGCGCGGGTAGGACGGTTCGGGCGGGCCCGCTGTCGGGGGATGCCAGGCAGTTGAGGAGCTTGGTCGGCTGCTCCGGTCTGCCGAGGGGGTCCGGTTCAACAGGGCGCCACCCTCTGGCAGACGCCGTCTTGATAGCTGTCAGATACGCGCTTTCGCTGATCCGGCCCAAGGCCCGAGCGCGCATGAGAAGAGCGGCGAGGGACCCTTGCCAGTACCGTTTGAGGTCGAACAAGGCCGGCCGGTCGGCCGTGGTCGGTAGTTGGCTGTAGATGTCGCCGGCCGGGATGAGGAAGGCCGCCGCGAATTGGTGCGCTTGGGTCTCGACCTCCTTGACACCCCAGATCTGCTCGCCGTGCAGCACGAGATGCGCGAGTTCGTGCGCGGCGTCGAACCGGGAACGGGCACGGTCATTCTTATCGGTACCCAGGACCACATCCGGGTGGTCGGGGAAGGGTAGGGAGAACGCGTCAACGTCCGCACTGCCGAACGGGAGTCGAATCACGGCGACTCCGTGCGTCTCCAGCAGTTCGACGATGTTCGGGACAGGACCTGAGGGAATACTCCGCAGGGAGCGAACCTTGGCTGCAGCCTGCTCAATCTCAGCGATCGGGGTGTCCAGCCCGCTCACGGGGAGCACCGGCACGTCACTCAGAGAGAACCGCTGTGCGCCTGATGCACGGACCGCGAGGTCATGGGCGACGTGAGCGATCGCTCGGGCCCGGCGCCGGTCGACTACCGACGTGCGGCGCAGTGACCGGAAGAAGCCGTCGTGGCTTTCGGTCATTGGCTCGTGGAAGAACCCGAGGGGCACCGCACCTCGGGCACCGGGTCGGGCACCCGGGCGAGCCTGGTGTCCTCGACCTGGAGGTGCTCGCCGGACAGGTCGACGGTCCTGCTCTCCCACAACCCCCGGACGATTTCCAGGAATTCGCCGGTACGGCGATACCGCGCGCCCTTGTCCAGGAAGTCCCCGTAGGCCCGCTGCTCGTGGCTTTCGCTGCCGGTGACGACGTTGAGCAAGAGCCGTTCGCCGGTCCGCCGCTGGAAGGTGGAGGCCATCTGCGCCGCGAGCGTCGGCGAGACGAAGCCGGGGCGGAAGGCGACGAGGAACTTCAGCCGTTCGGTGTTCTGGCTGACCATGGCGGTGGTCAGCCACGCGTCCTCGCACCACGCGCCGGTCGGCGTGAGCGCGCCGACGAAGCCGAGGTCCTCGGCGGCTCGGGCGATCTGGCTCAGGTAGGCGACCGTCGGCGGGCCGGTCACGCCCGGACTCCGTGGCGGGGGTGCCGTGGCCGCCGCCGACGACGTGGCGGCTGTCGCCGTTGGTGGGCAGGAGCCGGTGGAAGGTGCGGGACACGTGGGTGCTCCGACCGGTGTTCGTCAGCGTTCGTCAGCGGAGGCCGTGCCGGGGTGGCTTGGTGCCGTTGAGCCGGTAACGGTCGATGCGCTGGACCTTCCAGCGGGCCGGGTCGTGCGGGGTGTGGGTGCGCGCGTGGCGCCAATGACGGTACAGGCCCAGGGAGTCGAGCGCCCAGCGGGTGCCGGAGACCTCGAAAGGGGCGCTGGCGACCTCCACGGCGGCCTCGGCCGCCGTCACTTTTGCGGTGGCCACCGCGATCGAGGCCTCGGCCGCCGAGTCGTCGGTCAGGTCGGCGCGGGCGTCGTCATCCGCGATGACGTGCGCGACGCTCATCCAGCGGCCGCCAGCAGCGGCGTCCGCCCGCCCAGCGCGGCCGAGAACTGGTCCGTGACCTGCGCCAGAGCCTCGGCCGATCCCGGCGCGACGGTCAGTGTGCCGTCCTCGCCCACCGTGATGTCCTTGTCGAGCGTGAACCAGCCCGGCGTGATGTGCGCGGGGCCCATGGAGGCCAGCACCGGGCGCAGGGCGTAGTCGATGGCCAGGACGTGGGCGGTGGAGCCCCCGGTGGCCAGCGGCAGGACCGTCTTGCCCGCCAGGGCGTACTGCGGGAGCAGGTCGAGCAGGGACTTCAGCAGTCCGGAGTAGGCGGCCTTGTAGACGGGGGTACCGATCACCACGCCGTCCGCCTGCTCGAACAGGGCGGTGGCCCGGACGATCGCCGGGTGAGCGAAGTCGGCCCCGAGCAGCGCCTCGGCAGGCAGGGTACGAACGTCCAGCGCAGTCACCTCGTGCCCCTGCGTGATGAGCCGCTCGTCCAGGTGGCGCAGCAGCCGAGCGGTGCGGGAGGTGGCGGAGGGGCTTCCGGAGACGGACAGGACAGTGGCCATGGGAGGACCTTTCGGGTTCGTCGTTTCCTGTGCGGGCCGCGGTCAGGCGGGGGCGGGCTCGGACGCGGCTTCCTGCGCCTCCCGTTCGCGCACCAGGGGCAGCACCCACTTGCCGAAGTACTCGACCTCCTCCAGGTAGTGCAGGAAGCCGAGAAGAAAGAGGTCGACGCCGAGCCGCTTGTAGGCGACGTCCGCTCGGCGATCTGCTCAGGAGTGCCGATCAGACCCGTGCGGAAGCCGTCGCGTGCAGCGGGTCGGCGGGGATTCCCGAACATCAGCTCGACTGGAAGGAGTGACCCCGTCGGCGCCATTCCTCCGCGAGCAGTTCGTACGAACGGATCCGGTCCGTGTGGTCGTGGGTGATCGTCGTGATGAGCAACTCGTCGGCGCCCGTGGCCTCCTGGAGTTGTTCCAACTGGTCGGCCACCCGGCCCGGTGAGCCGACGAACTGGGTGTCGAGGCGGTCCTGGACGAGGGCCCGGTCCTCGTCGGTCCATGGGTGGGCACGCGCTTCCTCCGGCGTCGGGTACTCGATGGCGCCCTCGGCGGTGCGGATGCTACGAACCCATAGGCCGTAGCCGGTGGCGAGTGCGCGGGCGGTGTCGTCGTTCTCGGCGACGACGACGTCCGCCGAGACGCTGACGTACGGCTTGTCGAGGAACTCGGAAGGCTGGAAGAAGGACCGGTAACCGTCCACCGCCTCCAGGACCGTGGCCGGGCTGACGTGGTAGTTCGCCGCGAACCGCAGACCGTTGCGGCCCGCGACAGCGGCGCTCTGACCACCGCTGCTGCCCAGGATCCACACCTCCACATCGGCGCCCTCCCCCGGCACGACGTGCGCCTCGACGCCCTCCGGGGAACGGTAGGTGCCGGCGAGCAGGGCGAGGATGTCGTCGATCTGTGCCGCGTAGTCCTGTGACTCGGCGCCCGGCAGGAGAAGCAGTCTCCGCTGCAGCGCGACGCGGGGTGACCCGAGCAGATGCTCGAAGGAGAAGCGGGGCGGGATCAACAGGCCGTTCGGAGTGCGGCGGTCGACGACCGGGGTCGCCGTCGGCAACGGTACGGCCGGCTGTTCCGGCGGGCGGCCGCCCGAGCGGCCCAGGCCCAGATCGAAGCGGCCCGGGTGCAGCGCGTCGAGCAGGCCGAACTCCTCCACCGTGGACAGCGCGGTGCGGTGCCCGAGCTGCACGGCCCCGGAACCGAGCCGGATGGTGGAGGTGGCGGATGCGGTCAGGGCCAGGACGACCGCGGGGGACGTGCCGGCCACGCCCGGATTGAGGTGGTGCTCGGCGAACCAGTAGCGGGCATATCCGAAGCGCTCGGCCTGCTGTGCGAGGTCGATGGAGTTGCGCAGGGCATCGGCTGCCGTCGAGCCGGAGGGGATCGGGACCAGGTCGAGAACACCGAGGGCAATATCAGACATGGACGGACTCCTGGGTGAACGGTGGCGCCGGAAGCACGGGTCCCCACACGAACGGCGGGTCCGGGATCTCGCGGCGCAGCACGGGGGCGACCTTGGACTGGAACAGCTCCAGGGAGGCACGGTGCTGGGACTCCGTCAGCCCGCTCGCGTCCGCGTGCAGGTGCACCACCGTGTGGCCGAACTGCTCGTGGTAGCGGTGCACCTTGTCGATGACCTGTTGCGGACTGCCGATCAGAGCGGAGCTGCGCTCGACGAAGTCCTCCAGGGTCTCGAAGACGACCGGCAGGCCGGCTTTCTTGAAGAACGCCAGATTGGACTCGAAGACCGGCCGATACGAGGCCAGCGCCTCCTGGGAGGTGGGCGCGACGTGGACGCCCGCCGTGCCCGCGCCGATGGCGATCTTCGCCGGGTCGTGGCCGTAGTGCTCCCAGCGCTCGCGGTAGTGGCGGATCAACTCGGCGTAGGGCTCTATGGGGTTGGTGACGTTCGCCGAGAAGAGCGGGTCGCCGTAGCGGGCGGCCAGGTCGACCGACTCCTTGCTGGTCGCGCTGCCGTGCCAGACCCGGACCGGCCGCTGATACGGCCGCGGCCACACCTCGGCGTCCGCCAGCGGGGGACGGAATCGGGTGTCGGCGGTGACCTTGTCCTGGCGCCAGATCCTCCGGAATACCTCGTAACTCTCGGCGTTGCGGTCCCACTGGTCCTCGGGCGTGACGTGGAACAGGTCGCGCTGAGCGGCGCCATTGCCCTTGCCGATGATCAGGTCGAGGCGCCCGTTGGACAGGTGGTCGAGGGTGGCGTAGTCCTCGTATGCGCGGACCGGGTCCAGCAGGCTGAGCGTCGTGACGGCCGTGAACAGGCGGATCCGCTTCGTCAGGGCGGCCACATGGCTGAGTACCACGGTCGGTGAGGAGGAGATGAACGGCCGTTCGTGACGCTCCCCCACGCCGAAGCCGTCGAAGCCCAGCTCCTCGGCGAGCAGCGCGTTGTCGAGGACCTCGCGGAAGCGGTCGTGGGTCGGCTTCTGTACCCCGGTGATGGGATCCGGACGGTGCACGATGAGTGTGATGGCGAGGAATTTCACGACGCCGCCCGCTCCTCGCCCCGCAGATCGTCCGGGTGGGCGAGGCCCAGGTGGTGGCGGAGGGTCGGGCCCTCGTAGTCGGTGCGGAAGACGCCCTGTTCCTGGAGGAGCGGTACGACCTTGTCGGCGAAGGCGTCGAGGCCGGTCGGGGTGATGTGCGGGACGAGGATGAAGCCGTCACTCGCGTCCGCCTGGACGTACTCGTTGATGGTGCCGGCGACGGTCGCCGGGGAGCCGATGAAGTTCTGGCGGTTGCCCGTCTCGATGACCAGGTCGCGGATCGACCAGTTGTTGGCCGCGGCCAGCTCACGCCACTCGCGGGCGGTGGCCAGCGGGTCGCGGTACATGCGGACCTGGGCCCGGCCCTTGGAGATGTGGTCGGCGCTGACGTCCGGGTCGATGTCGGGCAGCGGGCCCTCGGGGTCGTAGGAGGACAGGTCCCGGTTCCAGACGAACTCCAGGTGCTTGAGCGCGGTGGCCCCGCTGACCTGCTGGCGGCGCACCTCCTTGGCCAGTTCCCCGGCCTCTTCGTCGGTGTCGGCGAGGACGAAGCTCGCGGCGGGCAGGATGAGCAGTTCGTCGTGGCGGCGGCCGTACTTGGCGAGGCGGTTCTTGACGTCCGTGTAGAACGCCTGGCCGCCCTCCAGGGTTGCGTGGCGGCTGAAGATGGCGTCGGCGGAGGAGGCGGCGAACTCGCGGCCGTCCTCGGAGTCACCGGCCTGGAAGATGACCGGGCGGCCCTGCGGTGAGCGCGGGACGTTGAACTGACCGTGGATGTCGAAGTGCTGCCCGCTGTGGACGAAGGATCCGGCCTTCGCGTCCCTCAGGAAGACACCCGTGGCCGGGTCGGCGAGGATCTCGTCTCCGTGCCAGGAGTCGAAGAGCTCGTTCGCGGTGGCCAGGAACTCCTTGGCGCGGGAGTAGCGCTCCTCCTGGGGCAGGAAGCCGCCGCGGCGGAAGTTCTCGCCGGTGAAGGCGTCCCAGGAGGTGACCACGTTCCAGGCGGAGCGGCCGCCGGAGAGATGGTCAAGGCTGGCGAACTGGCGGGCCACCTCGTAGGGCTCGTTGAAGGTGGAGTTGATGGTGCCGGTCAGGCCGAGGTGTTCGGTGACGGCGGCAAGCGCGGCGAGGACGGTGAAGGTGTCGGGGCGGCCGACCACGTCCAAGTCGTAGATCTTGCCGCCCTGTTCGCGCAGCCTGAGGCCCTCGGCGAGGAACAGGAAGTCGAACCTGGCGCGTTCGGCGGTGCGCGCGAAGTGGACGAAGGAGCTGAACTCGATGTGGCTGCCGGCCTTCGGATCGCTCCACACGGTGGTGTTGTTGACACCCGGGAAGTGCGCGGCCAGATGGATCTGCTTCAGCGGCTTGCTGGTCATGTCGATGCGGGTCCTTCCGGCTCAGGCGGTCGCTGCGGCGTAGCGGTTGGCGGGGCGGGGCAGGCCCAGCAGGCCGCGGAGGGTGTCGGCTTCGTAGGCGGTGCGGAAGGCACCCCGGCGCTGGAGTTCGGGGACGAGGCCCCGGGTGATGGCCGGCAGGTCGTGTCCGGCGACGGCGGGCCGCAGCCGGAAGCCGCTCAGCCCCTCCGCCGCCAACTCCTGAAGCACATCGGCGAGTTGCGCGGGCGTTCCGGTGAAGATCCGGGCGTCGCTGGTGTACGGCTCTTGCGCGAGCGCATCGAGGCGTGCGCGCCGGTCCTCCGCAGCGGCCTGGTCGTCGTCCAGGAAGACCACCAAGTCGCCGAAGACATACGGGAGTTCGCCTGTACGTCCGGCCGTCTCCTGCTCGGCACGGATCTCGGCGACGATCGCGCGGGCCTGCTCGGCGTCGTGCGGGGTGACGTAGCCGACGTCCGCCTGGCGGGCCACGAGCCGGTACGGGACGGTCTGGTGGGCGAGGGCGGTGACCAGCGGCTGGCCCTGCGGCGGGCGCGGGGTGATGGACGGGCCCTTGACGCTGAAGAACCGGCCCTCGAAGTCGATGTAGTGCAGCTTGTCCCGGTCGACGAAGCGGCCGGTGGCCACGTCCCGGATCTCGGCGTCGTCCTCCCAGCTGTCCCACAGCCGCCGCACGACCTCGACGTAGTCGGCGGCCTCGTCGAACAGATCGGTGAGACGCTCCTGTCCGGCCGGGGTCCGCAGTTCGTCCAGGTTGATCGGCGGGAAGGTACGGCGGCCGAAGTGGTCGGCCTCGTGCGGGCGGGCGCTGATCTGGACGCGCAGGCCGGCTCGGCCGTTGCTGACGTAGTCGAGGGTGGCGATCGCCTTGGAG
Source organism: Streptomyces sp. NPDC025793 (assembly GCF_055558375.1). Taxonomy (NCBI): domain Bacteria; kingdom Bacillati; phylum Actinomycetota; class Actinomycetes; order Kitasatosporales; family Streptomycetaceae; genus Streptomyces; species Streptomyces sp. NPDC025793. The sequence continues at coordinate 13,859 of NZ_JBVHMR010000044.1, forward strand.
ATGTGGAACGGCTCCGTGTGGGTGGCGATCACGGTCGGCACCAGGCCGATGTGCCGGGTGAGCGGCGCGACGCGGGAGGCGGTCAGGACGGCGTCGAGTCGGCCGCGGACCTGGTCGGTGCGGCCGTCCAACTCGCCGAGCGAGGACTGCAGGCCCAGGCCGTCCTCGAAGGTGACGAAGTCGAGCAGGCCGCGTTCGGCCTCGGCGACCAGGTCGGCCCAGTAGCCGGCGGTGAACAGCTCCCGGGAACGGGCGACCTGCTCGCGCCAGGAGGCGGGGTGCCAGCCGGTGCCCTCAAGGGCGACGGCAAGGTGCAGTGGAAAAGCGGGAGTAGAGGACACGAGGTGCCTTCCTGGAGGTCCGTTCGAGATCGTCGGCCCGCGGGAACCGGGGCCCACGGCGGCTGGGGAAACGGGGTCAGGAGCTACAGAGGGAGCCGGCCACGCGCTGGAGGTCGATGTGGGGCCGGGAGTGGAGGCGGACGGCGCGGAGTACACGTGTCACGTGTCGCACCTCCGTCCGAGTGGTCCGAACAATCGCCATCGACAAGGACAACGGCACGGCTATGCCGTTTCTTCCAGCGCGGCGGCCCCGATGTGCCGGACGAGCGAGAAGACCGTACGGCGGCGCAGTGTGAACCCGATCGACTCGTACAGCCGGATCGCGTTCGCGTTGGTGGCGGCGGCGTGCAGGAAGGGGCGTTCGCCGCGCTCCTTGATCCCGGCGGCGACAGCGCGGACCAGCCGGGTGGCCAGGCCCCGGCCACGGTGGGCGGGGTCGGTGCACACGGCACTGATCTCCGTCCAGCCGGGCGGGTGCAGCCGCTCGCCGGCCAGGGCGATCAGCCGACCCTGGTGGCGGATGCCGAGGTAGGTGCCCAGTTCGACGGTGCGGGGCAGATAGGGGCCCGGCTCGGTGCGGGCGACCAGGTCCAGGATCTCGGGCACGTCGTCGGTCCCGAGCCGTACGGCCTCGGGGTCGGGCTGCGCGCGCAGGCCGGTGTCCACGAGCTGGACGCCGTGTCCGGTGCCGACGACCTCCCAGCCGACCGGCGCCTCGGTGACGCCCCGCACCGAGGCGGTGCGGCCGGGGCCGACGAGGGCGGCGAGGTCGGCCCAGGCGCGCGGGTCGTCCTCGTCGGAGACGGCGTGGAAGGGGGCTACGTCGGGGTGGTATCGGACGGCGCGTCCGATTCGTTCGGCGAAGTGGATGTGCGGGCCGGTGAGCGCGGCCCAGGCGGGGTTGTCCAGGATGTGCGAGGAGCTGGCGTCGAGGGTGGTGACGGACATGGTGTGGCGGTCTCCGGGGTGCGGCTCGGGGTGTCCGGCGCGCGGGGACTCCACCGTGGGGCGGTGGCGGAGTCCCCGGCACACGGTGGTCAGGAGTTGTCGAGCGGCAGTCCGGGCGGGTTGACCTCGGACTTGGCGACGGCCTCGTCGGAGAGGTTGTAGGCCTTGAGCCACTCGGCGTACTGACCGTTCTTGATCAGGTAGTTGATGGCGTCGGCCAGCGGCTTGGCGAGTCCGCTGTCCTTCTTCGCCGTTGCAGCGATCAGGCCCTGCAGGCTCGCGCCCGCGCCGGAGAAGGTGCCCGCGGTGCGGGTGGCGTTGGGCGTGTTGGCCACCTGACGGTTGTGGTAGGCGAAGCCGGGGTTGGGACCGAAGGAGGCGTCGATCTTTCCGCTGTTCAGGGCGAGGTAGGTGCTGGGGCTGTCCTGGAAGTACTTGACGGTGAGCTTCTTGCCCTCCTTGGCCAGCTTGTCCTTCCACTCCAGGAGGATCTTCTCCTGGTTGGTGCCGGAGCCCACGGCGATCCTCTTGCCGGCGAGGTTCTCGTAGTTGCCGTCGAAGTTCCAGGTGCTCTTCTTCGGCACGATGAAGGCGAGGTTGTCCTGCCGGTAGGAGGCGAACTCGTACTTCTTCTTGCGCTCCTCGGTGTCGGTGACGTTGGAGAAGGCCACGTCGACCTTGCCGCTGTCGATGCCGACAAAGAGGTTCTCCCAGGTGGAGTTCTTGACCTCGGCCTTGAGCCCGAACACCGCGGCGACCAGGCGGCCGAGGTCGGGCTCGGAGCCGGTGAGGGTCTTCTGGTCGTCGCCGACGTACGCCAGCGGCGGGAACCCGGCGGGCAGGGCACCGATGCCGATCTCCAGCTTGCCGCTCTTCTTGACGGCGGCGGGCAGTTCGGCGCTGATGGACTTGACCTCGGAGACCTTGATGGTGGTCTGGGTGGCGGCGCCGTTGGAGACACGCCCGATGACGACCTCGCCGGACTTGGCGCTGTCGGTGGTGGTGGCCGCGTCGCTGTTGCCACCGCAGGCGGCGAGCCCGGTGGCCAGGGAGGCGACGGCGGTCGCCGCGGTGATGCCGCGTATCAGGCTGCGTCGGGTGAACTGGGTGGGCATGGCCGTTCCTTGTCGCTGAAGGTGATGAGGGTGGCGTGGGGGGAGGTCTTGGGGATGCGGCAGGTCAGAGGACCTTGCTGAGGAAGTCCCTGGTCCGCTCGTGCCGCGGCTTGTCGAGGACTTCGGAGGGCGGGCCCTGCTCGACGATCTTGCCGCCGTCGATGAAGACGACCCGGTCGGCTATCTCGCGGGCGAAGCCGATCTCGTGGGTGACGATGACGAGGGTGGTGCCGCTGGTCGCCAGGTCCCTGATGACGGCGAGGACTTCGCCGACCAGTTCAGGGTCGAGGGCGGAGGTGGGCTCGTCGAAGAGGATGACTCCGGGGCGCAGGGCGAGGGCTCGGGCGATGGCGACGCGCTGCTGCTGGCCGCCGGAGAGCTGGCGCGGGTAGGCGCCGGTCTTGTCGGCGAGGCCGACCCGGACGAGCAACTCTCGGGCCAGTTCCTGAGCTTCGGGCTTGGTGAGCTTCCCGGTCGCGACCGGGGCCGCGGCCACGTTGTCCAGCACGGTCAGGTGCGGGAAGAGGTTGAAGTTCTGGAAGACGAAGCCGATCCGGCCGCGCTGGGTGAGGATGGCCCGCTCGCTGAGCTCCTTCAGCCGCTCGCCCTGCCGCTTCACGCCGATCAGCTCGCCGTTGATACTGACGTAGCCGATCTCGGGCTTCTCCAGGTGGTTGATGACCCGCAGCAGGGTGGACTTGCCGGAGCCGGAGGGACCCAGGATGACGGTGACCTCGCCGGGGCGGACGGTCAGGTCGACGCCGTCCAGCACCCGGTGGGTGCCGTACCACTTGTGCACGTCGTGCACCTCGACGGTGGCGGCCTCGACGTCCGCCAGGGCTTCGAGCGTGTCGGCGGTCATACGGCGGCCTCCCGGCGGATACGGGCCCGCAGGTCGGAAAGACCGGTGCGGAGCTTCTGCAGCGGCGTCGGCGGCAGGCTGCGGGTGGCACCGCGGGCGTAGTACCGCTCGACGTAGAACTGGGCGACGGAGACGACGCTGGTCAGGATCAGGTACCAGACGGTGACGACCAGCAGCAGCGGCACGATGTCGCCGGGGTAGGTGGAGCCCATGGTCTGCGCGGAGCCGAACAGGTCGAGCAGGGAGACGTAGAAGACCAGCGAGGTGCCCTTGATCAGGCCGATGAGCTGGTTGACGTAGTTCGGGATGATCGAGCGCAGCGCCTGCGGGAAGACGATCCTGCGGAACTGGTAGCCCTTGGGCAGGCCGAGCGCCGCGGCCGCCTCGTGCTGCCCCTGGTCGACGGAGAGGATCCCGCCGCGGACCACCTCGGCCGCGTAGGCGGCCTCGTTGAGGCTGAGGCCGATGACGGCGACGACCATGTCGGTGGCGAGTCTCGACTCGTCGAAGGAGAAGAAGGCCGGGCCGAAGGGGATGCCGACGCTCACCGTCTTGTACAGGGCACTGAAGTTGTAGAGGAAGATCAGCACCACGATGAGCGGAATGGAGCGCAGCGCCCAGACGTAGGTCCAGCTGACCGCGCGCAACACCGGGCTCTTCGACAGCCGGGCCAGGGCGAGCAGAATGCCGCCGATCAGGCCCAGCACCGCGCTGTAGGCGGTGACTTCGAGGGTGATCAGCAGACCGTCGAGGATGGTGGGGCGCAGGAACCAGTAGCTCCAGCGGTCCCACTGGTAGAAGGGGTTGGTGACCAGTCCGTGCACGAACTGCGCAACCAGGACCAGCACGACCGCGGTGACGATCCAGCGACCTGGCCGCCGCAGCGGAAGAACACGCTGGGCGGTGAGGGCCTTTGACGGTTCGTCGGTGGTCGGCGCCTCGGCGAGTGTGACGGTGGCACCAGGGGGTTCACTCATGGTGGGCTCCGGCTGGGTGGGAACACCCGGAAGCACGGCGGCATGCGGCGGCGCACACGACGGCGAGGTACCGGGGGCGGAGGAGGGCAACGGCACACCGCGGGCGCGGTGCTCGTCAGGAAGTGCGGGGGCTGCGGGAAGGGGTCAGCCCCGACAGCGGGCGCGGCCCGGTGCGGTACACAGTGCGCTGTTCACGCGGAGCAGATCGACGGCACGGTCGGCGACGAGCAGGTTCGCGTACGGCCGTACGCAGCCCTGCGGGCGGCGCGTCGCCGTCCTGGGAGCTGCGTACATGGCGTCACCGTCACTGTTCCGGCCCTGTGGGCCTCGCGCTTACCGAAACGTCATCCGGTCCGGTCGTCACCTGGGGCACCCCACCGCGGTGCGAGGGTTGCCGGTCAGCAAGCCAGGGCTTGTCGCTGACACTCATGACCGTTCTGAGTCGTAATTAAGACAACGGCCCGAACATATGTCAACGGCGGTCCATCAGATGGAACGACCAGCGGGCGGCGCAGGCCGTCCAGTCCAGGATGCGGATGGCCGCTCCGGCGTCCTCCAGGTCCTGACAGCGGGCGCGGTGGCGGCGTTTGATGCCGTCGAGGCCGAGGTGGCCGCCGAGGGCCGGGTGAACGGCCAGGCAGCGGCCGTGGGCCCACAGCGCGGGATGGTCGGCGACGCGCTGGACGGCGGCGGCGTCCAGGTGGTCGCGGTGCACGGGGTCGAGCTGGACCAGGTCGACCCACAACTCGACATCGGCGGCGGAGCGCAGGGCACAGGTTTCCCATTGCAACCGTCGGGAGGCGACGGTCTCCTGTGATGGAACTCGTACCGATGTTCTCGGCCGGGTCGGGGCGCCCGAGGACATCGCGTGGTGCGCGGTGTATCCGGCGTCGGACGAGTCGGCGTGGGTGACGTGCCGATCAGCAGCGTGCTCACTGCTGAAGGCTCACGCGAAGGGTCCCCGCAGGCTCTCGCCCGCGAGGACCCTTCGCACCGTCGAAACCACAGGATTTGAACCTGCGACCTTTGCCCCCTTTCGCGGAGCTTCTGAGTGGCGTGCGACAAGCCAACCTTCGAGGTCGGTGTCCAGCGTCCTCGGCCGAGTAAGGAGTCTGGGTGTTGAACCTGCGCCGGCTCAGGCCGGTCAGTCCGGATACTCCGGTCCGACCGCGGTGCGGGCACCGAGCGTCCTTCCCCTGCCCCAGCCGAGTTCACGCCGGTATCCGCCGAGCAGACCGGATTCCTCGAGCTGTGTCGCATCACGGAAGCGCGAGCCCGGAGCGACCGCGGTCACCAGCGGGGCGACGAAGAGCGCGTCGGTCGGGCAGTACGCCTCGCACTGGAAACACGTCTGGCAGCTGTCCTGTCGCGCGATCACCGGAACGCCGTCGGCGCCGCGGTCGAAGACGCGCGTCGGGCACACCTCGATGCACCGGTCGCAGGCGATGCAGCGGTCCGGCTCGACGATCTCGATCATGCGGCTCGGCCTCCGATCGTGACCAGCGCCCGCGACGCCGGCTCGGGACTGCTCCAGACCTCGTCGAGCCCACCGGTGAGCAGCCGATAGTGCTGGGCCGAATCCTGCGTCGGCCGGTCGGCCCGCTTGTGCATACCGCGCGATTCGGTGCGCTGCAGTGCCGCGTGGTACATCCAACGTCCGTGGGCCACCATCGCGGCTGCTTCCCTGACCCGGAAGAGCTCCTCACCGCTCGCACCCAGCCCTTCGCGGATCGCGGACCACGTCCCGTGCAGGGAACGCAGAGCCGGTTCGAGACGGTCGGCGTGCCGCAGGTAGTTGCGGTCGTACGGCAGGACCTCGCGCTGTACGGCGGCGACGACCTCGCCATGGCCGACGTTCACGGCACCGGTCGGGCGAAGGCCGGCCGTCCCCACGGACCGCAGTCGGTTGCCGCGTCGGCCCCGCCGGTTGGCGAACTCGGCGGCGCCCCGGCCCGCCCAGCTGCCCGAGGACGCCGCCCACGCGGCGTTGTGGCTGCCACCTCCGGTGAAGCCGCCGCAGATCAGCTCGCGGGTCGCGGTGTCGCCGGCCGCGTACAGGCCGGGCACGTCGGTCGAGCAGTCGTGGTCGGCGATGCGCACACCACCCGTCCCGCGTACCGTGCCTTCGGCCAGCAGAGTGACCTCGAACAGGTCGGTGAAGGGGTCGATGCCCAGCCGGTCGAAGACCAGAAAGGTGTTCGGCTGACCCTTGCGCATCGCCATCTGTTCGTCAGGGCCGGCTCGGTCGAGCCGGGCGTAGACCGGCTCCACGAGCAGCGTCCTCGCGATCACCGACCGGCCGCGGGTGCTGCCCGCGCCTTCCAGCACCGAGCCGTCGGCGCGGTAGAAGGTCGCCCAGGAGTAGTAGGCGGTCTTGGTCAGCGACGTGCCTTTCGGGGCGATGGCGTAGGCGTTGGAGAACTCCATCCCCGACAGCCGCGCCCCCGCCTCCACGGCCAGCAGCGCGCCGTCCCCGGTGTTGACGTCGCAGCCGAGCGTCTTGGACTGGAACGCACATCCGCCTGCGGCGAGCACGACCGCCCCCGCCTCGATACGGACGGTCTCGCCCGTCGTGCGGTCGAGCGCCCGCGCCCCCGAGGCAACGCCGTCGGCATCGGTCAGGAGTTCCAACGCAGGGGTGTGGTCGAGGATGCGGACGCCCAGTCGCCGTACCCGGGTCCGCTGCCGACGCATGTACTCGGGCCCCTGGAGGTCGCCGCGCAGCTGACGGCCGTGGGCGTCGACAGGGAACGGGTACCGCTGGATGCGGGCGAGTTCGTCCATGCGCGCGTGGGTCTCGTCGAGGACGCGCGCCATCCAGTCCCGGTCGGCGAGGAATCCGCCGAGCGCCTCTCGGCTCGCCATGGCGGCTTCCCGCAGTTCGGGGAGGTCGTCGACGTACCAGATGCCGGTGCCGACGGAGGCGGTCGCTCCGCTCGCGCCCGTGTAGCCCTTATCGGCCAGGACTACGTCGGCACCTGCCTGAGCGGCCTTGATCGCGGCCCAGGTGCCCGCAGGGCCGCCGCCGATCACCAACACGTCCGTGGACAGGGTCTGTTCCGGTTCGGTACTCGTCATGACGTTGCGTTCCTTCCGTTGCGGGGTTCAGGACTTGAGGCGGCCGGTGCCGAACATCGCGGCCGACCAGGCCGTGAGCGCCGCCGCGAGGCCCCAGACCACGGCAAGGGCCCAGCCCGCGCCGACGTCGCCCTGGCCGAGGAAGCCGATCCGCTCGATCTGGACCAGCCAGAAGACGGGGTCGAGGCGGCTCAGAGCGTCCCAGAACGGCGGCAGTTGATGGACCGAGTAGAAGACGCCGCCGAGAAAGCCCAGCGGCAGCAGAATGATCGACTCCATGGAGTAGACGTGGTCGAGGGACTTCGCGTGGCCGCCCGCGATCACACCGACCTGCGCGGCAACAAGGAGCACGCCGAGCGTGCCGAGCAGCAGGACGAGGGGACGGGCCGGGGCGCCACCGTGGGTGAGCGGAAGCGCCACCGCCAGGACGCCCGCGCCCACGACGACGCCTCGGGCGATACCGCCGCCCACCAGTGCCGCGTTGATCTCCCACCACCTCAGCGGGCTCGCGAGCACGTCGTTGATGTACTGGTCGCGGCGGGCCTCGAACAGGCTGGTCGTCCCGTTGAAGAAGCCGACGTTGACGATCGCCTGGGTGAAAAGGCCGGGCACGATGAAGCTGCCGTACCCGACGCCGTCGATCGTGTCGACATGCCGGCCGAGGGCCGACCCGAAGACGACGACGAAGAGCACGGTCGACAGCACCGGGCCGACGACGCTGTAGCGCCAGATCGTGAGGAAGCGCAGGACCTCCCGCTCCAGAAGCCACAGGAACGGCGACCGCTCCGCCCGGAAGGGCTCGTCGTACACCGGGAGGGCCGGGGCCTCGGTGCCGCTCACGAGGCGACCTCCTCCGCCGTGATCGCCCGGTCGTAGACCTCCGAGATGTCCCGGGCCGCGTACCGCTCCCGTAGCGAGGCGGCGGAGCCGCGGTCGACGATCCGGCCCGCGCGCAGCAGCGCGATCTCGTCGCACAAGGTCTCCGCCTCCTCCAGGTAGTGAGTCGTCAACAGCACAGTGGTGCCTGCGGCGTTGAGGCCCTTGACCACCCGCCATATCTCCGAGCGCAGTTCGACGTCGACACCGGCCGTCGGCTCGTCGAGGATGAGCAGGCGGGGCCGGTGCATGAGGGCCCGCGCGAGGACGAGGCGCCGTTGCATGCCGCCGGAGAGTTCGTAGGCGCGTACGTCGGCCTTGTCGTCGAGGCGGAACAGGGCGAGCAGTTCGTCGGCGCGCCGGGCGGCCGCCTTCCGGCCGATGCCGTGGTATCCGGCGTGGTAGATCAGGATCTGCCGGATGGACAGGAACCGGTCGACGTTGATCTCCTGAGCGGCCAGACCCAGGAGCCTGCGGGCCTGACGGCTGCGGTGGTCGTGGCCGAAGACGGAGAGCGTCCCTGCGGTGGGTCGGACGATGTTGCACACCGAGCCGATCAGCGTGGTCTTCCCGGCGCCGTTCGGGCCGAGCAGCCCGAAGAAGGCGCCGTCGGGTATCTCCAGGTCCAGCCCGGCCACCGCGATGAAGCCGTCTTCGTAGGTCTTGCGGAACCCCTCGACCCGCAGCGCGGGCGGACTCCCGCCGCTCCGGAAAACGGCGGGAGTCGCGAGCGTGTCAGCCATGGAACTGGTTCGCCGGGACCGGGAGTCCGTAGTGCTCGCGCAGGGTCGTGCCCTCGTACTCCTCGCGGAACAGCCCCTTGCCGCGCAGGATCGGCAGCACATGCTCCACGAAGGCCGCGAGACCCGACGGCAGGGCGGGCGCCATGATGTTGAACCCGTCCGCGGCACCGCCCTCGAACCAGGCGATGATCGTGTCCGCGACCTGCTCGGGCGTCCCGACGAACTCGAAGTGTCCGCGCCCGCCGCCTAGCCGGGAGATGATCTGCCGGACCGTCAGCCGCTCGCGCACCGCGAGATCGATGATCAGGTCGGAACGGCTCTGCGAGCCTTCCAGCTTCGGCCTGGCGAGGACGGAGTCGGGCAGGGGCCCGTCGAGTTCGAAGACGGACGGCTCGGTCTCGAACACTGCGGCCAGCTGACGAAGCCCGTACTCCGGGACGCGCAGCTCGTCGAACTGCCGCGCAAGCGCCCGAACCTCCGCCTCGGTCGACCCGATGTACGGGACGATCCCAGGCAGGACGATCACGCCGTCCGGGTCACGGCCCGTGGCCCTGGTCCGTGCCTTGATGTCGGCGTAGAAGGCGGCCGCGCGCTCGTACGTCGTGTGCGCGGTGAAGATCGCCTCGGCGTGGCGGGCCGCGAAGTCCTTGCCGTCCTCGGAGGAGCCGGCCTGGACGAGCAGCGGGTAACCCTGTGGCGGGCGCTCGACGTTGAGCGGGCCGGCCACCTGGAAGTACCGGCCCCGGTGGTCGAGGCGGTGCAGACGCGCGGGGTCGGCGTAGCGTCCGGTGGCCCTGTCCGCGAGGACGGCCTCGGACTCCCAGCTGTCCCACAGCGCCTTGGCGACCTTCAGGAACTCGTCGGCACGGGCGTAGCGTTCGGCGTGACCGGGGCGGTCGTCGAGGCCGAAGTTGGCCGCCTCGTCCGCCCCTGCCGAGGTGACGATGTTCCAGCCGGCGCGGCCGCCACTGACATGGTCGACGGAGGCGAGCCGTCGGGCGAGGTTGTACGGCTCGTTGTACGTCGAGGACACGGTCGCGATGAGGCCGATCCTGCTGGTCGCCTGGGACAGCGCGGTCAGCAGGGTCAGTGGTTCCAGCTGGCCCGGCGGCCGGAACTCGCCGGTTCCGATGAGGGCCGGGCCGTCCGCGAGGAACAGCGAGTCGAACTTGGCGCTCTCGGCGAGCTGAGCCAGCTCGATCCAGTGCTGGAGGTCGAAGTCCGCCCGGGGGTGGCTGTGCGGGAGCCGCCACGCCGCCTCGTGGTGGCCCGCTTCCATGAGGAAGGCGTTGAGGTGGAGCCGCCGCCGTCCCCCGCTCATGAGGTGACCTTCAGCTTGGAGCTGTCGTAACCGGCCGGGAGGAGGTTGTCGCTGATCGACTTGACGTCGACGTTCTTGGTGATCTGGCCCGCCTCCAGGAAGGCGTCGGCGAGCTTCTGCTCCAGTTCGATGTCCGACTGCTCCACCGGGGTCACCCGGTTCGAGTAGGCGGCCAGGGATGCCTTGGCGTCGGCCGGCGGGATGCCCTGCTCCTTCGAGAGAGCCTGCGCGTACTTGTCGGGGTTCTTGACGGCCCAGGCGAACTCCCGCGAGAGCCTCTTCAGCACGTCCGTGAGAGCCGCGCGTTTGGTCTTGTCCTTCAGCGACGTGTCACTGGCGACGTAGTAGCTGCTCGTCTGGTCGATCGGCGGGAGACCCTTCACCAGGATCCGCGCGCCGTTCTTGACCGCGATCGCCGACTGGGGGTTCCAGATCGACCAGGCGTCCACCTTGCCGGTGTTGAACGCCGTCGCGCCCGCCGCCGGGTCGAGGAACGTCAGCTTCACGTCCTTGGGGGTGAGGCCGACGCTCTTCAGCGCGTTCAGGGCCAGGCCGTGGGCCGAACTGCCCTGCGGAACAGCGATCTTCTTGCCCTTGAGGTCGGCGGCCGTCGTCAGCTTCGAGCCCTTCGGCACGATGATGTTCTCCACCGCCTGGTCGGGCGTGAGCGAGCGGTTGACGGCGACGACCTTGAAGCCGTATTCCTTCGCCGCCCCGGTGATCGGCGGCACGTCGCCGACGCTCCCGAGGTCGATGTCGCCCGAGGCTTCGGCCTGCACGAGCGGCGGGCCGTAGGTGAACCGGGCGAACTTCACCTTGTACGGCGCGTTGTCGAACACGCCGGTCAGCTTCGCCAGCTCCTGGCTGCCGTCACCGCCGTTGTCGCCGATCGTGAAGGTGTACTTGCTCCACTCGGGGTGCTTGGCGTCGCTCGTATCGGCGGCGTTGCTCAGCGGCGCGGCCGTGTCCGACGACGACGATCCGCAGGCGACGAGGGTGCTCGCCAGGGCGAGCGAGGCGACGGCGCCGATGAGTCTGGTGGTTCTCTTTCGCATGGTTGTCGTGCTTTCTGTGCTGGGTGAGGGTGTTCGGGGAGGTCAGTGCTGGCCGGCGAGGCCGAGGTCTTCCAGCAGTCGCGCGCGGAGTTCCTCGCGGGCGACGCTCGCTTCGCGGTCACCGGCGGATAGGTGGACGTCGTGCGAGGTGCCGATGCAGCCGTTGCTCATGACGACGATGCGGTCCGCGAGGGCGATCGCCTCGTCGACGTCATGGGTGACGAGCAGCATGGCGGCGTGGTGCTTGGTCCGCAGTGCGCGTACGAGGTCGTGCATGCGCAGCCGTGTGATGGCGTCGAGGGCCGCGAACGGCTCGTCGAGCAGCACGAGTTCGGGCTCCGAGACCAGGGCCCGCGCGAGCGACAACCGCTGGGCCTCGCCACCCGACAGTTCCTTGGGCCATGCCTTCTCGCGGCCCGCGAGTCCGACCTCGGCGAGCACGTCGCGGGCCCGCTGTTCCGCGTCGGGTCCGTGCAGGCCGAGCGTGACGTTGCGCAGGACCCGCTGCCACGGCAGCAGCCGGTCGGCCTGGAAGACGATCGCACGCTTCGCCGGGACCTCCACGCGCCCTGCGTCGGGCCGGTCGAGTCCGGCGAGCAGACGCAGCAGGGTGCTCTTGCCGCAGCCTGAGGGGCCGAGCAGGATCACCAACTCCTCGTCGGCGAGGGTGAGGTCGAGGTGGTCAAGCACCACTCGGTCGCCGAACCGACGGACCACCTGCTCGACGACAACCCCGGTCTGCCGACGGGGCTCCGTCGCGATCGTGCTGCTCATGACGCCTCATAACTGGGTCGCCACCGCAGCAGCACCCGCTCGAGAACCCGGACGAACTGGTCGGCGAGCAGACCGAGGAGGGAGTAGATCACCAGCCCCACGAAGACCTGGTTGGTCTGCAGATAGGTCTGCCCCTGAGTAATGAGAAAGCCAAGTCCCTTGTCGGCGTTGACCGTTTCCGCGGCGACCAGGCCCAGGACGCTGTACGCCAGGGAGAACCGCAGGCCGACCAGGAACCCCGGCAGGGCCCCGGGCACCAGCACCCGCGTCACCAGGCGCCAGGTGCCCGCGCCCGTCGTCCGCGCCATCTCGATCAGCCGCTGGTCGACGCCCCGGATCGCGGCGAACAGGTTGAGATACATCGGCACACCGGCGCCGAAGGAGATCAGCAGCACCTTGGTGAGTTCGTCGATGCCAAACCACACGATCATCAGCGGCAGCACCGCGAGGAGCGGGATGGTGTTGAGCACCTGCACGAGGCCGTTGAACAGGTACTCACCGCTGCGCAGCAGCCCGCCGAGCACTCCGGTGACGATGCCGACCGTCAGCCCGATCGCGAGACCGATGCCGGCTCGCTGCAGCGAGATGGCCAGGTCCGGGCCGAGGACGCCCTGCTGCCACAGATCGGCGGCGGACTTCACGATCGAGGTCGGCGCCGGAGCGTAGGTCTTCGGCACCACTGCGGCCCGGGCGAGTACCTCCCAGGCGATGAGGATCACGACCGGGGTCGTGTAGATGCCCAGCGGCCAACGCAGGCGGTCGCGGAGCGCGGTGAGCGGAGTCGTCCGGCGGCGGGCGTCGCGCGGCAGGAACACCTCGCGTTCCCGCGCGCTCGTCGTCTCGGCGTCGGGGCTTTTGGTGACGGCAGGCCCCTTGAGGCTGAGCTCCGTCATGCCGCCACCGCCGGCACGCTGCTGTAGTGCGAGGCGTCGCCCACGAGCTGCTCGCTGCGGCGTCCGTCGACACCGGCCGGCACCTCACCCGCGATCGTCACCCGGTTCAGGCGGCGCGGGTGGTCGTCGTAGTTGTCCACCCCGTAGTGCTGGGTGATCCGGTTGTCGAAGATCAGCAGCTGGTTCGGGGACCAGGTCCAGCGCAGGATGTTCTCCGGACGTGTCACGTACGATTGGAGGAGGCGCAGCAGATCGGCCGACTCGCCGCTCGACAGACCGACGATCCGCTTGGCGAACCCGCCGATGAACAGACCGCGTTCACCCGTCAGCGGATGTACCCGTACGAGAGGGTGCTCCGCCTCGTACGGCGTCGACACGAAGATGCGGTCGTACTCCTGCCGTTGTGCCGTCGTGGCCGAAGGGCGGGCGTAGTCGTACTGGTTGGTGTGCACGACGCGCAGCGAGTCCGCGAGGGCGCGCAACGGTTCGGGCAGGTCGCGGTAGGCCGCGGCGGCGTTCGCGATGAGCGTCTCGCCGCCGTACGGCGGGGTCACGATCGACCGGAGCGTGGTGAGCTGCGGCGGGTTGACCACGAAGGTGACGTCCGTGTGCCACTCGTTGGCCTTGGACGTCTCGCTGTCGACGGCGAGCACGTTCGTCGTGCCGTCGGCGGCCGGCACGTTGGGGTGGGCGGTGGTGAGTTCGCCGAACCAGCGAGCCACGCGCTCCTGGCCGGCGTTGTCGAGGTTGACGTGATCGAAGACAATCGCCTTGTGCTCGTTGACGGCGTCACGGAGCGCCGTGACCGTCGAGAGATCGGGGGTCGCCGTGAGGTCGACGCCCTCCACGACGGCGCCGACGCGGCCGGTGAGCTTACGGATGGACACAGGCATGAGGGAGTCCTTGTCGGGAGGAAGTGGGCGCACAGCTGAGAGCTGGGTGCTCCGTGCGGAGAGCCGGGAGCGGAGAGCGGAGAGCGGAGAGCGGAGAGCGTGAGTGAACGGCCGACTCGTGAGCCGATCAACGGGGGATCGGGCAGTCGGTGCGATGGCGGCGCAGGGGAGCCCGAACCTCAGCCTGTGCGGAGCGCGCGGAAGAGGTGAGGCCGGAGGAGCAGTCGCTCAGGAGACGGACACGGCGATCCCACAGGGCGGCGCTGCATTACGGGCGGTTTCGGACCGCCTCCCCACGACGCGCACCGTCGGTGCGCACCGGTTGCCGCCGGGGACCACTTACCGGGTCAGCGACAACAAAACGCGCTGGAGACGTGCGCCAGATCGATGTGGCGCCGCCGAGTGAGCTCCACGCGCGGGTTCATGGCACGGGAGTCCAGCAGAGGTCCACCACGTTGGTCAATAACCTTCCGGACAGGTCTCGCATTGCGGACACGGGACCGGCGTGGACGCCGCGGGCAACCGTACTTGCCTTTGACGCGCGCGTCAGGGGCTAACGTCTGCGCGCCCGCACCGGCCGGTCGTCCCGCTCGACCCGCTTCGCTTCTCCCGATCAGAAGCCCCCATGGCCACTCCCCTGCCGTCCGCCACCCGCGAGATCCGGCTCGTCACTGCTCCTGAGGAGCTGCCCGGCCCCGAGCATTTCGCCGTCGTCGCGCAGCCACTGCCCACGCCCGGCCCCGGCCAAGTCCTCGTCCGCAACCGGTACTTCCTCGTGTTCCCCGGGCTGCGCACCCTGTTCGGAGGCTCACCCGAGGGAGTACCGCTGCCGCCGGTCAACGCCGGTGTCGTGCTTTTCGGCCCCGCTGTCGGCGAGGTCGTCGGCGCGGACCCGGGCAGTCCGCTGCAGCCGGGAGACACCGTCACGCACCTGCTCGGGTGGCGCGAGCACGCGCTGGTGGCCGCAGGCGACTGCACACCCCGGTCGGCGATGTGCTGCGGGCCCCGGTCACCCACCTGTCCTCGGGGTCGACCGCCTACGGTGCGCTCACCCGGCTCGCCGACGTCCGTCCCGGCGACACGGTCCTGGTCACGGGGGCGGCGGGCGCGGTGGGGACCCTGGCCGGTCCGATCGCCAGGCTGCTGGGCGCCGGGAAGGTCATCGGCAGTACCCGCTCCGCGGCCAAGGCCGAGCGGCTGCGCACCGAGCTGGGTCACGACTCGGTGGTGGTGTCCGGCGACCACTCCCAGATTCGCCGAGCAGTTGGGCACTGCGGCACCCGAAGGCATCGACGTCCTGGTGGACACCGTGGGCGGCGAGCAGCGACAGCGGCGCGCCGCGGCGCCCGCTTCGCGCTCGTCGGCGCGCTGTCCGGCCAGTTGTCACCGCACCGGGACGGTGACAGCGCTCCGGTGGAGATCGACACCTTCCGCGTCATCAACCAGGGGATCACGCTGCGCGGTTACAGCGGCATCGACCATCCCGAGGTGACGGAGGAGTGGGCCAAGCGGTTCGGCGGCTGGTTGCGCTCCGGTGAGATCTCCTTTCCGCATGTACGGATCCCGGGCATCGAACGAGCCCCTCAGGCGTTGCAGGAACTGTTCGAGGGGCGGCATTTCGGCACGGTCGTCGTGGAGCTGCCGGCCCAGTGACACGGACCGAGGCGAGATCGGGATGCGAATCGGAGACGCGGCGGCAGCGGCCGGGACCACCCCACGGGTCCTGCGGTTCTACGAGGAGCGCGTCCTGCTGCCCCCGCCGCAGCGTACGGCCACCGGCCAACGCCGGTACGGGCCGGACGAGGTGGCCCGCGTCCGCGTCATCCGCGAACTGCTCGGCCTCGGCCTCACCGTCGAGGACCTGCGCGGCATCGCCGACCGGATCCAGCTCCTGGCCGGGGACCCACAACTGCGCTGCACGAACACCGACTCGGCCTCCCCCGGCTCCCACGTGATCGCACATCGGCTCGCGGCCATCCACGCCGAAATCAACCGCCTGTCCCGCCTGCGTCCCCCCTCTTGGCACAGCGGACGGGCCGTCCCTGATCCTCCGCACGAGACAGGCGTGGGCAGCAAGGGCGTCGGCCCACGCTCCGCGTACCTCGCCGCCGCTGCCGTCGAGCGGGAGCGGCGATTCGTGTTCGGCCCCGCCACCACGGGGAGGCCGGGCACACAGGGAGGTGGCGGGCCGGGGCGGCAGTGCCGGAAGTGGCCAGGAGGGCGGTGGGGTGAAGTCGCAGCAGGTTCCGTCGAACGGGAAGACACCGGTTTCCGCCAGCCGGGCCACCCGACGCCCCTCCTCACGGATGTCCTCGGCCTCGCGCCACGTCCAGTAGGAAGGATGCCCGGTCTTGTCCGCGAAGGACTCCTCGTCCTTCCACTGCCAGGTCCCGTCCGGTCGTACGGTGACGTCGAGCTCCAGGTCGAACACGTCGATGCCGTCCGTGTTCCGTCGGCGATGCTCCAGGTTGACGTACCAGCCGCTGAAGCCACCGTCACCGTCCGCCGACGAGAACAGCCACCAGACCGCGTGGGCAGGCCTCGCTGGGCTGGTGGATGAGGGCGTTGCCCCGGTGCCAGTGCCCGGTTTCCAGGGGGTACCCGGTCGCCGGCCACTGTTCCGGTGGCACGTCCCTCAGATGCACGCCCGTCGGCAGTGCGGCCCGCCACACCGGCGAGCCCACGGCGAGCCACAACAGGAGTCCGTCCGCGCCGGAATCGACAACCCGCACGGGACACCGGGTGCTCAGGTGACCGCCGAGGAACAGGCTCAAGTGCAGTACACGTCCGGGTTTCATCTGCATGCGGATCCTGGTGTCAGTGGGAGGAACGGACTCGCCGTCCGATGCACCGAGGGTCAACGCCGCGCAAGGAGCCCTGCCGCGTTCTGCAGGACGTACCGTGCCACGTTCGTGCCGAGCGTGATCCCCGCCTCGTCGGCCGACCTCGTGTGGATGCCGGAGAAGACCCGGGCGTCGACGTTCTCGTCCGAGAGCTGCTTCCAGGTGGTGTAGGTCCGGGTCACGCCCGGCGCGGTGGAGCTGGTCAGTGTGAACGGGGCTGAGCGCGGGCCTGTGAGCGCCGACAGGACGGTCTGCGCGGCGCCCGCGTAGGTGTTGTGGCCGCTCGGGTAGTCCGGGTGCGCGGGGGTGGTGTGCAGCGGCGTCCACTCGGGGTCGGGGTCGATGGTGCCGGTGCGGATCGCGGTGACGGGACGCCAGCGTTCGTAGGCGTACTTGCTGTCGGACGTGGCGATCTGCGTGTCCACCAGGGCCACATGGAACAGCGCGACCAGTCGCGCCTGCCCGGCGATCCCCTCATCCGTGCGCGAGAGCGCCACACGCAGCGGTTCGGTGTAGAGGGTGAGGGAGGAGCCGAGCCAGAAGGTGGCTGTCTCGGTCTGGCGGGCGCTGCGCACCGCGCTGTCGACGGCGCCGTAGGCGCGCACCTCCGCGAGGTCGGCGGCGTAGCGCTCGGAGTCCAGAGCGGGCGGCGGGGCGAGCCGGAACTGGCTCTGCGTCCTCAGCAGGAACGGCTTGGCGAGACGGTTGCCGTACTGGGCCGCCGGCGCGTACGCGGGCGGCGTCGGCTGCCACACACCCGGCGCCGCGGGCTTCACCGGATAGGGCGCGTTGACCGAGGCGGGATCGAGACCGTCGCCCTGCCTCGACGCGAGGACGAGGTCCGCCTGCCGCTCTCCCGCCGCGATGCCCCGCTCCTCGGCCGGGCCGTCGGGAATCGCGTCGAGGGTCTCTTTGAACGTCGCGTCGAGCTGCTCCGTTCGGCTCGGGGCCAGCTTCACCAGCGCGTGGTGCACAGCCCCGGCGAGCGCCGCCTCCTGATACGCGTCACGCTGGACGCCCGCGGGCACGCTTCGGGTGGCCCTGGCCGCCGCGAGCCAACTAATGGCCCAGGTACGGCTGTTGGTGATCTGGGTGGATGCTCCGGCCGTCGCGATGGTCTCGGCTGTGGCGTCGTACCACGTGAGCGCCGTGGACGTACGGCCGGCCGCCGAGGCCTGCGGAACGGCGACGGAGGCGGTCAACAGGGTTGCCGCGCCGAGGACAACGAGGACGGGTCGGGTTCTGGACGAACTCACGTGTACTCCTTGGGTTTCGGTGGGGTGAGGGAGCCGACGGGGTGCGGCACCCGCGCCACGGAGGGTCAGGTCGTCTCCCTGGGGCGGGGGACCACGCCGGCGTGGTTCGCCGACGCGAGTGCCGACGGGCGGGTCGGCGTGGCTGCCCGGCGCAGCAGCGACAGCAGCAGGGCGGCGGCGAGCAGGCCGGCGCAGACGCAGGAGGCCAGTGCGTACCCGGCCCGGGGGTGGCTGCCGCCCGACGGACCGGAAGCGGCATGCAGATACACCGCGGGGACGGCGCTGAGGCAGACGGCCGCCGCGATGCGCTGGGCCATCTGCAGGATGCCGCCGCCCACTCCCGCGGCCTCTGGCGGAGCGTGCTGCAACACCTGGGCCTGGTTGGGTGAGACGGTGAGCCCTCCGGCGACGCCGGCCATCAACTGCGTTGCGGCCAGAGCGACGGGCAGCACCGCCGTCGACACGCAGAGCGCGACCGCCGCCCCCGCCAGGGCGGCACAGATGCCCAGGGTCAGACCGACGGGCACCGTGCGTGGTCCGATCCGCCGCACCAGCCGCCAGGCGAGGGCCGAGGAGATGCCCATCCCGACGGCCCCGGGAAGGGTGACCGCCGCCGTGAGCAGAGCGGACAGGCCGAGCCCTTCCTGCAGGAAGACGGTGAGCACGAGGAACGCGGTCAGTGAGGAGCCGAACTGGGCCATGGCGACGGCCGTGCCCAGCATGTACGGCTTCGACGAGGTCAGCGCCGGGTGCAGCAGCGGCGGACGGCCCCGTCGAACCCGCAGGCGTTGGTGCACGGCGAACACGGCTGCCAGCGCGCACACCGCAGTGCCCCACTGGAGCGCCTCTCCCCCACTGTCCGGGGTGCGGATGAAGGGCACCATCAGTGTCAGCGTGCAGCCGCAGAGCAGAGCGAGGCCGAGGACGTCCAGCCGGGAGTCGTGGGCGGTGCGCCGCGGCGGGGGCAGCCAGCGGGCCGCGAGGATCAGGGTGAGCGCGGCGCACGGTGAGCTCAGCAACAGGCAGCACCGCCAGCCCGCCTCGGGGCCGAGTCCGGCGACGAGCGCACCGCCGAGGGGCGAGCCGAGGGCCGTGGTAACGCCGCCGGTGACCGCGTACAGGCCCAGCGCACGGCCGCGGGCCACACCGCGGAAGACATCCTGAATGGTGCCGATCACCTGCGAGTTGACGATCCCGGCCGCGGCGCCCTGCACCAGCCGCGCACCGATCACAGTCCCCGGCCCTCCTCCGGTCGCGGCCGTCACCCCGGCCAGGAGGAAGACCGCCACCCCGGCCATGAAGAGACGCTTGCGGCCGTGCAGGTCACCGATGCTGCCCCCGGGCACGAGGGCCAGGCCGAAGGCCAGCGAGTACCCGGCCACGATCCACTGGACGTCCGCCCCGGTGGCCCCGATGGACTGGCGCATGCTCGGGACCGCGATGTTCAGGACGGCCTGGTCCAGCAGGGTCGTGGCGCCCGCGGCCATGCACACCAGCAGCACCCGTCGTGCGGCGCGATCTTCTCCCGGGAGCACTACGCCCGCCGGGACGGCCGCGGCAGGCCTAGGTGGTCACGCAGCGTACGACCCGTGTAGTGGGCACGGAACAGGCCGCGTCGGCGCAGCTCGGGGATCACGAGCTCGGCAAAGTCGCACGCCGAGGCGATCCTCTCCTCGGCCACGGCGGTGGTCGGGTTCGACAGCCGCGTGTAGGCGTGGGTGGTCAGGTCGGTCAGTTCGAAGGCCGCGGCGGCGTGCGCGGTGTCCCGGAAGACGCAGCTGGTGGCTGGGGGGATCGGCACGGCCCGGGCGCCGGTCGTGGGGTCGTGGACCGCACCGGAGTGGACCTGGCGTGTCTCGACAGCCCAGTTGGTCATCGTCCGGCCTCCCTCCCCCCGCTCTCGGCTTCGCTCGAGCGGGGCCCCACGGCCAGGACGTCGGACCACAAGCGCTCTGCGACCCGGGGATGCGAACGGAGCCAGCCGACGACCGCGTGCTCCCCGAAGGCGGCGAGGAGCGGGTTGTCCGGGGCCTCGGCTCAGCGCCGCCAGTTCCTCAGGGAGGTGCAGGGGCTCGACGACGGCGTCCAGGCGCGGGCCGAGGAAGAAGGGAATCGAGTAGCGGCGGACGCCCGACCGGGGACTCACGACCCGGTGCTGAGTGGCCTTCAGGTATCCCTGGGTGGCGATCTCCAGCATCTCGCCGATGTTGAACACGAAGGCGTCGGGCACCGGTACCGCGTCGATCCACTCGCCGTCCTCGCGCTGCACCTGGAGCCCGCCGACCTCGTCCTGCTGGAGCAGGGCGAGGTAGCCGTAGTCCTTGTGCGCGCCCACCCCTTGGTCGGCGTCCTCGGCGGCGGGCGGAGGATGGTGCACGATCTTCACGTGCACGGCCGCCTCGTCGTCGAACCACTGGTCGAAGTAGCCCTCGTCCTGTCCGAGCGCCGCCGCGAGCGCCCGCAGCACCTCACGGCTCACCCGCAGCGCTTCCGCCTGCCACCACAACACGATGTCCTTCAGCTCCGGCAGTGCGGACGGCCATTGATTGGGGCCGATCAGACGCAGGTAGTCGGGATCGTCCGGGCCGGTTTCAAGCGCCGTCCGCGCGGGGCCGATGTCCATCTGCTCCCGCCAGTCGGCGCTGCCCGCGGTGTATTCGATGCCGGTGCGCGTATAGCCCCGGAACTGAGGCGAGTTGAGGTTCTCGATCTCCAGCCGTTGCTCCTCCGGCAGCGCGAAGAAGTGGCGTGCCGCGCTCAGCACCTCCTCCCGCAGTGCTGCGGGGACGCCGTGCCCGGTGACGTAGAAGAAGCCCACCTCATGTGCGGCGAGGCGGAGTTCGGCGAGGAAGGCGTCGCGGTCGGCGTCCGGGGCGTGGAAGCGAGAGATGTCGATGGCAGGCAGGGCTGTGGACTGGGCCATGGGGGTTTCCTTCACGTCAGGGCGGACGCGTGCGCCTCACAACTGCGCCCGGAGAGCGGCTGTCTGAGGGCAAGAGAAAGCTGCAGGCAGAAAGAAGAAGAGCTTGATCGCGAGCCGTCGAACGGCGATCAGCAACAGACCTGGTCGAACTGATCGGCGCGGCGGCTCACCCAGAACGGGTCGAGCAGCACCGTGTGCGCCGGGCCAGTGGTCTTCATGGCCGGATCAAAGCACAACGGGAAAGATGCGTCCACCACGCGTCCCAGCGGATGAGATGCCCCTCCGTCATGGTCGACCTTGGCACTCACAGGGGCGAGCGACGTACGTTGAACGGGAAAGTTCCTGACAGGTAGAGGCCTTGATGCACGTACTGGGCGCGGCACCGCGCGGTGCGTGCACCGGTGCGCGGTGTGTGAACGGCCTTGTGCTGTTCGCGAACCTGGTCGGACAGGCGGCCGGTGGCCCGCGGCCCGGCGGGAGCCAGGGCGAGGTCCAGCCCTTCCAGCGCCGCGGCAGCCGCGGCAGTGGTGGTGTCCTGGGGCTCGCGCAGCAGAGCACGGTGCTGGACGACGGTCTTGTCGACGGCCTCGGCGAGGTTCGACCAGATGTGCCACCGATCGGCAACGTGCACCGCGTCCGGGGCGCCGAGGCGTCCGGCCTCGGCGTAAGCGGTGGAACGGTCTCTGCAGATCACCTCGACACCGGGATGCTCGGCGATCCACCGGGCCGCAGTCGCAGTGGTGCGGTCCGGCAGCAGGTCGACGGGTTGGTGTGTCTCGATGTCCAGCAGGATGGTGCCGTAGTTGTGCCCCTTGCGCAGCGCGAAGTCGTCGACCCCGAGCACCCGTGGTGTCGACGTCCCGGGGTCCTGCAGGCGACGGATCAGTCGTAACAGGGTCGAGCGGCTCACCTTGGCCGCCAGCGCGTGGGCCAGGCGGGAACCGGCCCGGCCGGCCAGCATCACCGTCACCCGTTCCAGCACTGTCTGCAGCCCGGCACTGCGTCTGCCGTGCCTGAACGTCAGCCCGTCGACCTGCTCGGCGAACGTCGCCTGCTAGTAACCCTGTTGAGAGCAGCGAAACCGCCGGACCTGTTACTCGATCAGCGCCGGACGGCCGCCGACCGCGCTGTCGGCAAGCCGGCGTACATACCGGCTGTCCACCCGCACCGACGCCGTTCCACACGCCGGACACGCAGCCCGCTCCGCAGCCGTCCGGGCCGCACGACCACCGACTCGCCCTTGGATATGACACTTTCGACCACAACACCTTCGACCTGGTGGAACCACAGGTCCTGGAGGAGTACATCAGCCACGGCCGTTCATGATCGCGGTTGTGGTGACCCCCCGTGGCTCCATCACTGAAAGTGATGGAGCCAGCGTTCAGCCGCCGCCGACACCGGGCCCGGTGAGCGAAACGGGGAGGTGTACGCGAGGAACCGGTGTTGTTACGCCTCTCGATAGCGTGCCAGCTCACTCAATCCGGTGAAGTTGCTGCTGATGCCTCAGCCCGTGCGCGGAGCAGGCGCTTCGTCACGGGTACGAGCCCGAGCGATCACGAAACGACCTGTCGCGTCGACGGCGACAACTGCTCACACCTGCCAAGTGTGGTAAAAGATAAAGAAGTTCGACCCACAACAGGAGCATGCCCAGGGCCGGGCAGTTCGTGTCCTGAGCCCCCTGGTGATCACCGGCTACGAGAATCTTGCCAGAGACACGTTCAGGAGTACGCGGACGAGCATGGCCGCGATCCGCGCGTCGAACGTCTTGACCGTGGCCTGGAGACGGTCGATCTCCTCCAGGCGGTAAAGTTGGCGCTGGTCAGAGGTCGAGCACGAGACGCTCCGACATGGCTCGGCTGACGCAGATCATCATGGTGCTGTTGCGCCCGTGTTCATTCGCGCCCAGGACCTCGTCGCGGTGGTCGGGAGTGCCGTCGAGGACCCGGGTCTCGCATGTTCCGCAGTAGCCTTCCTCGCAGGAGAAGGGCACGTCGGTCCGGATTTCCCGAACCGCGTCAAGAATCGTCCGGTCGGCGGGGACCATGATGGTCGTACCGGACTGGGCGAGTTGGACCTCGATGGGACTGTCCGCGCCGGTGCATGGGGGAGGTGCGTCGGGATCTGCAGAGAAGCGTTCGATGCGGACGTCGAGGTCCTTGTCGGCCTCGGTACAGACCGTTCTCACGTCGGCGATGAGCGACGGCGGGCCGCAGCAGTAGACCGCCGTTCCCTCCGGGAAACGGCGGACCAACGCCGCCAGGTCGGGTCGGCCCTCCTTGTCGGTCTGGGCGATCGTGACGCGCTGAGCGTTGAGGTCCCGGAGTTCGTCGACGAAGGGCATGCTTCCGCGATGCCCGCAGTACAGGACATGCCAGTCCTGTCCAGAGCGTTCGAGCGATCGCGCCATGGCAAGGATCGGCGTGATGCCGATGCCTCCGGCGATGAGGAGGTGCTGCGCGGCCTCAGTCAGGGGGAAGTGGTTTCGTGGGCCGCGGACGGTCAACTCCCGTCCCACCAGGGCCGTGGTGTGGATCTCGTGTGAACTGCCCCGCCCTGCGGGTTCGTGCAGGACGGCCACGGTGTAGCTCGTCTTGTCCTGATTGTCCCCGCACAAGGAGTACTGCCGGACCCTTCCAGAGGGCAGGACAAGGTCGAGGTGCGCTCCGGGTTCCCATGGCGGAACGGTTCCTCCAGCAGGATCGACGAAGGTCAGCGTAACCACAAGCGGTGTCTCGGCACGGATCTGCTTGACCAACAGGGTTCTACTCGTGCCGGGTTCTGAAGAGATGTCAGGCATGGTTGTTTCACTCTTTTCGCTGCACACTGTGCGACGGTGGGCGCTCAGAAGAGGTCGAAGTACTCGTTGTGCTCCCAGTCAGTGACTGCGGCGTTGAACCTGGCTAGTTCGTGGCTTTTAATGCCGACGTAGTACTCGATGAACTGCTTGCCGAAGGCCTGCGCGAACTCGGTGTCGGCGACGAGGGCTTCAAGGGCCTCTCCCAGCGTCGCGGGCAGTCGCGGTGCCTCTGTCTCGTATGGTTCGTCGGCCGCCGGCCCGAGTTCCCAGCGCTGTTCGATGCCGTTGAGGCCGGCGGTGAGTTGGGTGGCGATGTAGAGGTAGGGGTTGGCGGTGGGTTCGCCGACCCGGTTCTCAACGTGGCTCGAGCTGTCTTCGGCTGAGCCGCAAACGCGAAGCATCGCGGCTCTGTTGTCGCGCGCCCAGAGCACGCGATCCGGGGCCATGGAATACGACTGGAACCGTTTGTATCCGTTGATGGTCGGCACGGCGAAGACTGAGGCCGCGGCGGCATGCCGCAGCTGACCGGCCAGGTAGTGCTGCCCGACGTCGGACAGGACCGCGCCGGGCTTGTCGGGTACGAACGCGTTCTCTCCGTCCCGCTCGCCTGTGTGCAGCAGTGACTGGTGGAGATGCCACCCACTGGAGAACACGCGAGGGATCTTCGGCCGGCACATGAAGGTCACTCGGTAGCCATGGCGGCGCGCGATCTGCTTCAGGGCGCTGCGTAGCAGCATCACCGTGTCGGCGGCTTGCACACCGGTCTCGGGGCTGAGCGTCACCTCAAGTTGGCTGGGGCCGAACTCGACTTCGAAGGTCCGTACTGGGACGCCGAGACGTTGCAAATAATCACCGAAGATCGTGACGATCGGCGCGATGGAGTCGATCCGATCCTCCGACAGCAACTGGTAGCCGGAGTTGAGCAGTCCGAGCTCGTCCGAGCTGGTGTGCGCAGTCCCGTCCGGTGCGGCGGCACGGAAGAGATGAAATTCGAGTTCCGCACCGGTCAGCACGTTGTAGCCAAGATCGGCCGCCCGCTGGACGGTTCGCCGAAGCAGACTCCGGCTGCAGAGAGGGACAGACTGCCCATTGGTGAAGTACAGGTCGCACAGCAGCCAGCCATTGTTTCCCGCCCAGTCCAGCACCCGGAACGTGCTGGGATCTGGGACCATGACCATGTCACCGGCCCCGGCCATCTCGGCGATGCCGCAGCCACCATCCGGCGAGAACGCCTGGTAGACGGTGGTACCGGAGGTGTCCTTGGACAGAAGGGTGGACACCACGGTGAGGCCGCTCCGAAGGACGGATTCCAGTTCGGCGGCAGCTATGGTCTTCCCGCGCAGCAGTCCGTGCTGGTCCGCGAAGACGACGCGGACGAAGTTCAGGTTGTCCCGCTCGACGCGCCTGACGATCTCGGCTGCCGCGCGCGCCTGGTCGTCGGAGTACAGGCCGTACCGTTCGATGAATCCCATGGCGTACTCATTCCGAGTGATTCGGGAGGGGGGGCAGGAGTTCGTCGTCAGGCTCTGGCGGCGAGAGCCCAACTCCTGCTGGACCACTGGCTCGGGCTGCGTCGGAATCCTGCGCCCAGGGACTGGCGCGGCGCAGGCTGTCGATCGCCTCGGTCCAAAACGTCTCCCACTCCCCCGTCGGGCCGATCCCGTCGAGCGGGATCGGCCCCCTGCTTTCGACGTCGGCCGTGTCATGCAGGAGCACATCCGGACTCTTGCCCTCGGCGACCGCGTCGATGGAGGCCAGAAGCATCCGGCGGTAGGTCACGATGGCTTTGTCTGAGCGGCTCAGGTGCTCGCGAGTGCGGTCGTGAATGAGTCCCTGGCCCTCGACGGCCATCTGGTCGTGCACGTTGATGTCGTGACCCAGGCCGGTGTAAGTGGTAGTGCGCTGCTCCTCGGGATCGAACATGTACCGATTGCCCCGATTCCGCACGGGCTTGTAGTCTGGCAACGTGATGCCGTCGAGTCGCTGCTCGCGCATCTTCTCCCGGTCCACCGGCTCATCCAAGCTCGTGAACATCGCGTACCAGTAGCAGGAGACGTCGTCGACCGGAACGTGCCACTGAGTGATAGCCATCGAGGCGCTCAGCGGGATAGTGATGCCGTGCGGGAAGACCTGGTGCGTGATGCGGACATGGGTGGCGCTGCCGTCGTGGTCCTCGCCGTCGATCTTACGGAGGGCCACGATGCGCTGGCCGTACTCGGTGCGGGCGTTGAGGATCTCAGGTCGGCCGTACTCCCGCAGGATCTTCGTCATCGGAAGGTTGGTTCCGAGTGAGACGTTGCGGAATTGCTTGCCATAAGCGTCGCCGGAATCGTCATCCTCTTCGAATCGGTGCAGATAGGAGGCGTGGGCTGGGTCGATGCCGACCTCGAGTGCCTGCAGCCAGTTGCAATCGAGGAAGCCCTTGAAAGCGAAGGTGTACTCCGCGGGGGCCAGGAAGCAGTCGAGTGCTGGAAGGCTCGGAGGCTGACCGGGGCCGAGGTAGCCCCACACGATGCCGTTGCACTCGCGCGCGGGGTAAGACTTGATGTGCACCTTCGATGCCAGTGTGCTCCCCACTGGCTCCGCGGGCGTCTCCAGACAGCCGCCGGCCCCGTCGAACAGCCATCCATGGAAGTAGCAGCGCAGGCCGCCGTCCTCCAGCCTGCCGAGCGAGAGGTCCGCGCCTCGGTGCGGACAGCGCCGCTCGATCAGGGCCAGGGAACCGTCCTCGGCGCGAAACAGAACCAGGTCTTCACCGAGCAGCTTGACCGACACGACCGGGCGCGGGCCTGTCAGCTCTTCCGCCAGCGCGACCGGCTGCCAGTAGAGCCGCATCCAGTTACCGGCCGGCGTTCCCGGGCCCGTCTCGGTCATTTTCTTATTCTCGTGTGGTAGCATCCAAACTCCAGCGTTCGATTACCGCACATAAGTTCAAAATTTGCCCGAGTGGAGAGTACGACCAGACAGGGGATTGCGCAATGGCCCGACTCAATGACGCACACGCCGACACGCGGCGCCAACGGAAACTGGCGAGCGCTGCCAACCCGGCGGACTTCTCCGAAGCTCTCGCGCGCGGCCTCGCCATCGTCGCGGCCTTCGGAGTGGAACGGAAACGCCTGACACAGGCGGACCTGGCACGCGAACTCGGCCTATCCCGGGCAACGGTCCGCCGCGCGGTGCTCACCTTGGAACATCTCGGATACTTGTCGGCCGACGGACGCGCCTACGAGCTGACACCGCAGGTCCTACGACTCGCAGAGGGTTATCTGACATCGAACATGATCAGTACTATCGTCCAGCCAGTTTGCGAGCGCATCTGCGAAGACTTCAAGGCCTCGTCCGGTGTGGCCGTCCTCGATGGAGCCGACGCCGTCATGGTTGCCCGCGCTGTACGCCAGTCGCTGCTTAGCCTCGGAAGCGGAGTCGGTTACCGCGTGCCCGCGCACAGCTCGGCGTTGGGCAAGGTCCTACTGGCCCACCTCACCCCCTTCCCAGTCGCCTCACAGAGTGGGGTCGCGGACACCAAGACTCTGGAAGACAAGACTCTGGAAGAGACGCGACAGGCCGGATACTGTTACGTCGCAAACGACGTCCAGGCAGGGTTCCACTCGATAGCTGTACCGATCAAGCGCTGGGACGGCCGCGTCGTAGCCGCACTGAATGTAGGTGCAACCATAGAGCAGCTCCCCCCCGAAGAGATGTTCGGAAAGGTCCTCGAGACACTTCGCCAGAGCGCCGAAGGCCTCCGACAGCAACTCCTTTGACCTGCTAATCCGTAGCTGTCTGCGGGAACCGGGGGCCGACCTACCATGAGAACTATCAAGTAGACACCCGGCGAGGTGGCGCCGTCATGGCAATCTCCCGAAGCATTGACGCCAACGCGACTGCGAGGCTGCTCGACGGCGCTGCGCATATGGCGCTGGCGTTGCTCGACGCAAGCGGTACGGTCATCGGCTGGACGGAGGGCGCACATCGGCTCCTCGGCTATACAACCAAGGAAATATTGAACCGCTCCGCGGCCTACTTGCTCGCGACCCCCGAAGGGAATGGGTCGGCGGCCGAGGTGTTCGGGCAGTTCTGCGCGGGCAAGGCCTGGCGGGGCGTGTTGGAGGTGCGGCACAGTGACGGCCGAGAGCTGCACTTGACCGTGCACATCTCACCGGTCGTCGGTGACGACGGGACCAGGCACTGGGTGGTTTTGGCTCAGGACGAGCGGCTGACGCCGTACTCCGACCTGGGCGGGCCGATGTTCGCTCCGCTTCTCTCCCACTCACCAATCGGCGTAGCCGTGCTGGGGCCGGATCTACGCTGCATCTGGGCAAACGAAGCATTGACGTACGGCGGTGCCGTCCCGCTCGAACGGCGGCTGGGCCGGCGGCTCGGAGAGTTGTTCCCTCACATGGAGATCGACGTTCTCGAAGGAACGATGCGCAAGGTACTGGACACTGGAGAGCCAGTGCTGAACTTCGAGTACCTCGGCCGAAGCCCCGTGGATCCAGAAAGAAGGCACGCATGGTGGATGTGCTTCTTCCGGCTGCAGGACGCGGCAGGCCATGTGCTGGGCGTGTGGTACATGGTCATGGACATCACCGAACAATGGCGTGCCCGGGAACGAATGACCCTGCTCAACGAGGCCAGTGCACGGATCGGCAGCACCCTGGACATTGCTGTGACCACGCAGGAGCTGGCCGATATCGCCGTACCCCGTTTCGCCGATCTGGTCGCGGTGGACCTGCTGGAGTCGGTATTGCTCGGCAAGGAACTGTTCCCCGGACCGCCCAACGGCAGCGTTGCCCTTCGGCGAACAGGGGAGCAATCGATCCCTGACGTAGTTCAGGCAGCCGCCGTGCGGACTGGGGAAACCGTCGCCGACCCGTCGCCATCCGCCGTCCTCTGCCTGATGAATGGTCGAAGTACCACGGAATCCGTCGCGAACCGCTCCGCCCCCGAGACATCCAACGACTCGACCGTAGGAAGCAACGCAGGTTCCACTCCGCATTCATCACTCTTCGTACCCGTTTGCGCGCGGGGGGTTACGCTAGGTGTGGCACACTTCGCCCGGTCTAAGCGCCCGGAACCGTTCGATGAAGAGGATGTGACTCTGGCTGAGGATCTTGTCACCCGGGCAGCCGTGTGCGTGGACAACGCCCGCCGCTTCACGCGCGAGCGGACGGCGGCCCTGACTCTGCAGCGCAGCCTTCTGCCACGCGCATTGGCCGGAGGGACAGCACTCGACGTGTCGTGGCGCTATCTGCCCGCGTGCGCCACGAGCGGGGTGGGGGGCGACTGGTTTGACGTGATCCCGCTCTCTGGCGCCCGTGTCGCCATGGTCGTGGGGGACGTCGTCGGGCACGGGACGACCGCGGCCGCCACGATGGGACGCCTCCGCACGGCTGTGCGTACACTCGCCGACCTGGACCTGCCTCCGGAAGAGGTGCTGGCTCATCTGGATGACCTGGTGATCAGCCTTGTGGAGCAGGAGGAGAATTCGGGAACAGACGAAGAGGAGTCGGATGCTGCCACCGCGGTCCTGGGCTCCACCTGCCTTTATGCCGTCTACGATCCGGTCACCCAGCGATGCACGGTGGCCCGCGCCGCCCATCCTCCACCCGTCATCGTGCGGCCCGGTGACTCGGCAGTCATCCCTGATCTCCCTGCGGGGCCCCCGCTCGGCCTCGGGGCCCTGCCTTTCGAGTCCGCTGAGCTGGAACTCCCCGAAGGCAGTCTCCTGGCCCTCTACACCGACGGCCTCATCCAGAACAGGAACCAGGATGTCGAAGCGGCGCTCACCTGCCTCGGCGAGGTGGTGGCCGGGCCCGACGCGACTTTGGAGGGCATCTGCGAAGACGCGATCGGGAGACTACTGGATGGACCGCAGAACGACGACATCGCGCTGATCGTCGCCCGGACAAGAGCCCTGGGCGATGACCAGGTCGCCTCATGGGACGTGCCCACCGTCCCCGCTTTCGTCTCCACCACCCGCGATCTCGTGACCCATCAGCTCAGCGAGTGGGGGCTGGACGAGCTGGCGTTCACCACAGAACTCATCGTAAGCGAACTGGTCACCAACGCCATCCGTTACGGTTCCGGCCCCATCCGCCTGAGATTGATCCGGCAGAACGTCCTGATCTGTGAGGTCTCAGACGCCAGCAGTACCTCTCCCCGGCTACGTCACGCACGTACCTATGATGAAGGAGGGCGCGGCCTGTTCCTCGTCGCACGCCTCTCTCGTCGGTGGGGCACGCGCTACACGACGGGCGGTAAAACCATCTGGGCAGAGCAGAGCACCGACACTGCCGCGGGAGCGGCACTCTTGGAAAGCGACTTCCTCGGGTCAAACTCTGATGTCGGAGGGTCCCACCGAGCCGACCTGTAGCAACGACGTGCTGCGGCCCAGGAATGCCGGCTCCGACACCGCCACCGACCACAGCGTGGCCGCGAAGCTGACCCTGTCACGGCTACCGCAGAAGCACCGAAGCGCACGGCACACACTGATTGTCGCCCTACGCGTGAACGCGGCCAGTCACGTACGAATGAAAAGGGACGCTTGTTGATGCGGCGAGTCCTGTTGCTCGACACCCTGCTACTGAGGCGTCCCCCAGAGTGTCAATCCCCTCGCACCAGGCCTTGGTCATGGTCCTCGGTCGAGACTGGTGAGGTCGTCGGGCTCGCGGTGGCATGAGGGGCAGCGGTGCAGGGAGGCGATCAACGCGGGGCAGGTCAGCGGGGTGGAGTGGCAAGGCGAGGCTCCTGGTCGTTGCGCCGGTGTTCTCTACGCACCACGCATCGCCCGAGGAGCCTCGCTTGGTCCCGTATCGTGCCACGGTCGACGTCCCGTATGAGCTGGTCGAGCACGTCTCGTGGCTCATCCATGCCCGAAGGTGTGAACGCGGCACGTGGTGGCGCAAGTTGGGCTGTTTCCCACAGGCCCTGCCGGCGCTGGTGCACCTGCGCAAGAGCGAGACGCTGCCCGCTCTCCCGGCTGGGCTCGGCGTCTCAACCACGACCGCGCGGCGGTATGTCGACGAGACCCTCCAGGTGCTGGCCTCCTGGCCGCCTGGCCTGCACGAGTCCCTCGTCGGCCTGGGCGAGGGTGACTTCGCCATCGTCGACGGCACGCTCATCCCGATCGACCGGGTCGCCGCGGACGAGCCGTACTCCTCGCAGAAACACAAGCAGCACGGCATGAACGTGCAGGTCATCGCCCGATCGGACGGCCACACCCCTGTGGTTCTCCCGCGCGATGCCCGGCCGCACACACGACCTGACCGCGGCCCGCGCCCACGGCATCATCCAGGCCTGCCTCACCCGGCACATCCTCGTCCTCGCGGACCGCGCCTACCAGGAGGCCGGCGCCACCGTCCACACCCCGTACCACCACCACCGCGAACAACCCGAGCACCACCAGCAGTTCAACCGCGACCACGCCCGACTCCGCGCCCCCGGCGAACGCGCCTTCGCGCAGCTGAAGACCTGGCGGCTACTGCGGCGAGCCCGCTGTTCCACCCGCCGTATCGCAACCGCGGTCAAGGCCGCCCGCACCCTGATGACCTGCACGTATTCAGGATGAAAACGGTTCACTGACCCTCAACAACCAAGATCAGTCGTTGATTGGACAGACCGCCCGGACCGCCTGCCCTCCCGAAGATTGATTTCCCGTTCAGCGGGCTTGGGCCAGCTGCTCGACCCGGTCGTGCACGTATTGGACGTGGAACTCTGACTCCGGCTTCATCAGGACGCTGCGGAGAATCCGGGCGCCGTCGGCGTCTGCTGTGATCTTTGGGTGGCGGGCGGCAAAAGCCTCGTGGTCAGCTTTAAAGGTGCTGAGGTAGATGGGGTCGGAGCTGGTCATGCCGTCGGCGAGGATGCGGGCGGAGGCTGCGTCGATGCCTGTGAGGGTCGAGGGGGCGACAGCAGGGAAGTAGGTGACGATGTCCAGTTGGGGTCGCTGGTAGAGCTCCAGGGCGTCGGATGCCTCGATCAGGTCCGCCCATTTGAGCGCCGCTCGCCGGCCGGCTGCCAAGACCTCGCCCAGGCCGTCGGGGGTGGGCGGCAGGAGCTGGAGGGTGAACCACAGAGCGGCCGCAGAAGCTCCGGCGCGGGAGCATTCCAGGCTGATCTCGCCGAGGTGGAGTTCGGTGGAGGTGAAGTAGGTGTAGGGCGAGTCGTGAAGGTAGAAGCGGCCGACTTCGGGATCGCGGAAGAGGACGGCTCCGCAGCCGTAGGGCTGGAGGCCGTGCTTGTGCGGGTCCACGACGATCGAGTCTGCCTGTGCGATGGCCTGCCAGGGCTCAGGCGGCAGGGCCTCGGGGCCGTCGGCGCCCGCGAGGAGGGTGAAGAAGCCACCGTAGGCGGCGTCGACGTGGATTCGGACGCCATAGCGCTCGGCGAGGGGCAGGGCCTCGTGGACGGGGTCGACGGCACCCAGTCCGGTGGTGCCGGCGGTGAGGACGACGGTGCCCACCTCCCCGGTGCGCAATACCTCCTCCAGCGCGTCGAGGTCCATGCGGCCCATGCTGTCGGTGCGGACCGGGTGACTCCTTATGCCCAGGACATGGCACATGCGGCCGTGAGTGTAGTGGGCGTCGGCACTGTGGGCGATGCCCCGGCCGGGGTGGAGTTCACGGGCGACGAAGAGGGCTTCGAGATTGGCGATTGTGCCGCTGGTGGTGAGGTGGCCGAGGTGGGTGTGGTAGCCGAACATGGCAGCAAGCCGCGCGACGGCCTCGCGTTCCATCGCGGCGGTGGCGGGGCCGCCGTCCAGGGCGTGGTTGTTGGGGTTGATCAACATAGCGGTGAGGTAGCCGACCACGGCGGCGGGGTGCGGGGGCTTGAGCATCTGGCCCGCGTAGTGCGGGTGAAAGAAGGGGTAGTTGTCCTTCAGCCTCCCGGTGAACTTTTCAAAGACTGCCGCGATGCGGTCGTCGTCCACCTGGAGAGACGGGTGGGGTTGGTAGGGGCCGAAGGTCTCGGCCCAATCCTGTATCGCGTCGGCGGCTCGGCCGAGCCAGTGCTGCAGATCCACTGCATCTCCCTCTCGCTCGCGGCTGTGCTCTCACTCTAGAGTTTCGTTGACTGATCAGCAATTGAGTAGTCAGCAATTGAGACGATGGTAGGTGAGGAGGCACTAAACTCGGCGACAATGAACGCCTCACCCCAGCACAACGAACAAGCCGCCGCCCGTGCCGCCAACAGTCGGCTCGTCCGGGATTTCGGACTGCTGATCAAGTCCGCCACCCGGCTGGAGCAGCACATCGACGGCGCTCTGCGGAAGGAGTGCGGGATCAGCCACACCATGCTGGAGGTGCTGATACGGCTCTGCCGCGAGCCCGGCGAGGAGGTTTCCCAGCGGCAGCTGGCCGACGACCTCACCCTCACCAGCAGCGGCACCACCCGCCTGATCGACCGCATGGAGGAAGCTGGTCTGGTCCACCGCGCACCGTCCACCGAGGATCGGAGGGTGGCCCTGGTGGAACCGACCCCCGAAGGACGTACAGCGTTCCTGCGTGCGGCGGTCGTCCACGCCCAGGTGGTGGAGAAGTACTTCGTCAAACCTCTGGCAGCCGACGACTACGCGCAGCTGACCGGCGCCCTGAGCGAGATCGACAAGGCACTTCGCGAAGGCACCCGGCGAGAGAGCGGGAGTGTCTGACTTGTTGAGTCGACCGCAGGCTCTCGGTCTGCAGCCGTAGCGTCCAGGGTGCCAGGCGGTCTTCTCGGGTGTAGCTTCCCCAAGGCCGGGTAGTTAGCGCTTTTGCAGGTCACGCAAGGCAGTTGACGAAACCACGACGCAGAGCAACGGAACTCGTCGGCACAGGCAGTCGACCAAGACAGCTTGTCCCGAAGGAGCTCCGTTGCCCGGTCATTGTGTCCTGCCACCGTCGCTGGCGACCGTCACCCATACGGTGACTGCGGCCGCGGGGCGGTTCGCGCCCGGCCATCTGGGAGAGCTGACGCCGTTCATGCCGTTCATGCCGTTCGAGCTGGTCGATACGGTCTTGTCGGAGACCCGGACCGTACTGCGCCGGCGAGCGCAACCGAGGCTGGCTGGGGCGCAGCCCGCACGGCGGGTATCCCCCAATCGAGCTGATGACGCTGGTCGAGACCGGCACCCGGTCCGTGATCGCGGCGGTCTTCGGCCCAACCCGAGAGGGCGAAACCTCCTATGCCACCCGGATGTTGCACCATCTGAACCCGGGGATGCCGATGCTGTGGGACCGGGGCTTCGACAGCAACGACTTCCTCACCGCCGTGCACGCCACCGGCGCACAGGTCCTGGGCCGCATCCGCCGGCGTCGCCGCCCACCGGCCCTGCAAACCCTCGCCGACTCCCCCTGCCTCTCGGCCATCGGCGGCGTCCCGGTGCGCATCATCGAGGCCCAGGTGAGCATCACCTGCACCGACGGCAGCGCATTCGAGGGCTCCTACCGTCTGGTGACCACACTCCTGGACGCCCACCGTTACCCCGCCGAACGCCTCGTACACCTGTATCACGAGCGCCGGGAGCACGAGAGCGCCTACTACGCCCTGCGCCACACCATCCTGCGTGGACGCGTCCTGCGCTCGCACGATCCCGTCGGCGTCGAGCAGGAGATGTGGGCCCTGCTCACCCTCTACCAGCTCCTGCGCCGCACCATGGTCCAGGCAGCTGAGCCCCGACCGGGCACCGATCCCGACCGCTGCGGCTTCACCGTTGCCCTTCAAACCGCCCGCGAACTGCTGGTCTGCGCGGAAGGAGTCGTCGAGCAGGGCATCGGAGAGATCGGCCGACGCGTCCTGTCGGCGCTGTCGCCCGCACGGCGGGCCCGTGTCAGCACCCGCAAGGTGAAGTCCCCACCTCCCGTCACGCGGAACGGAAGATGGACGGCCGCCCGGACACCAGCAAGGCCGTGACCTCGACGACGATCACGCTCCTGCCGCCGGTGCCGGAGCCCGCGCTACCCGCGACCACCGTCCCCCGGTATGTCGGCCCCGGCCAGACCAGCAGCCGCACGGCCCGCGTCCTGGCCATCCTGCAGGCAGAACCCGAACGGCTATGGCGCTCACGGGAGATCGCCGAGTTCCTCGGCGACGTCACCCTCGTCGCCACCTACCGACAACTCGCCCGCTGGACCGAGAAAGGAATGATCAAGAGGGTCCGCACGGGACGCTACGCGGCCATCACGCAGGAAACGACGCCCTTTGCGTGAGCTGCAAGAACGCTAACTACCCGGCCTAGGGGAACTTCAGGTAGGTCATGTCCCCGACCAGCTCACAAGACCTTGCCGGGGTTGAGAATGCCGAGCGGATCGAACACCGCGCGGATGTTTTGTTGCAGCTCAAGGCCTACGGGTCCGAGCTCGCGGGCGAGCCATGCCTTCTTGAGTAGGCCGACGCCGTGCTCGCCCGTGATGGTGCCGCCCAACGCCAGACCGAGCGTCATGATCGCGTCGAAGGCGTCGCGCGCGCGGGCGGTCGCCAACGGGTCTGCTGCATCGAACGCAACCACAGGATGCGTGTTGCCGTCTCCAGCGTGTGCGCACACGCCGATGGTGACCTCGAAGCGGTCAGCGATGGCCGCGACGCCCTCGACCATGGTGGCAAGCATCGATCTAGGTACCGCCACGTCGTCGATCAAGATCGCGCCGAGGCGCTCGAGAGCCGGCAGAGCCATACGCCGCGCCGCGAGCAACTGCGCGGATTCGGCCGCATCTGCGGCCGGGACAACCTCGGATGCACCATGCGCGTAACACACCGCGCCAACCGAGGCGAGGTCGGCGGCGGGGTCTGGGGAGTCGAAGCCGATTAGCAGCAGCGCTTCGGTCGACTCCGGCAGGCCCATGTGCGTAAGTGAGTTGACTGCCTGGACGGATGTCCGGTCCATGAGTTCCATGAGCGACGGTGTCCAGCCATCTGCCACCGCGCAGACGGCTTCGCAGGCCACCGCAACGGACGGGAACTCCGCAGCGAGTATCAGTTGCGTGGAAGGCGCCGGACGGAGGGCGAGCGTCGCACCGACGACGACACCGAGCGTGCCCTCGGACCCGACGAACAGGTGTGTGAGGTCGTAGCCTGCGACGCCTTTGGCTGTGCGCCGCCCTGTGTGCAGAAGTCGGCCGTCCGCGAGGACCACGTCGAGCCCCAGGACATACTCAGCCGTGACGCCGTATTTCACGCAGCAAAGGCCTCCCGCCCCGGTCGCGATGTTGCCCCCAATGGTGCAGGACTCCCAGCTTGACGGGTCCGGCGGGTAGAAAAGCCCGTGCTCGGCGCTGGCCCGAGACAGCGCGGCATTCACGACACCAGGCTCGACGGTGGCCGTCCGATTGACCGGGTCGATTTCGAGAATGCGGTCCATCTTCGTCAGCGACAACACAATGCAGCCATCCACGGCGTTGGCAGCGCCAGCGAGGCCGGTGCGTGCACCCTGCGCGACGACGGGCACTCGCAGGCGGGTGGCCACACGCATCACGTGCTGTACGTGCTCGATCGTCGTTGGGTGCACTACCGCCCGTGCAGTGCCTGCTTCGCAGAACCCTGCCATGTCGTTCCGGTAGGCGGCGAGGATATCGGGGTCGATGGCTACTGCACCGGCCGGGAGACCTTCAAGCAGCAGGCCGATCAGCTCGCCCTCCACGGTGTGCTCTCGGCGGTCCCCGGCCGTGGCGGAGTCCGGCGGGACTGCTGCCGCACGCAGATGCATTTGGTGAGCTCCTGACGCTCAGAGGTGATTGCAGGGGATCGTTCGACGCAATGCTTCACTCGGCGATTGTGCAGACCTGTGGCGATCGCCCGGCACTCGCCCACTCTCCCATGAGCTTGCACGGGGGCCGAGGTAGCGGAACATGTCGCGCACGACGAGACCAAGGGCGAGATCTTGTGTGGTTTCACGATGAAAGCGCGGCGCACACGGAGGATTTTTCACGTCGGTGGGACGATTCGCGCGGCATGAGCGAGGTGTCCTCGAACCGTGTCGTTGCTCACGCCCCTAAGAACAGCGTGTGATCGGCCGGCTGACCTGCGACAGACCAAGGCGATTGCGATGCAGGACAAGCCGGGCGTGGAGTCACTGCACGCTGACGCCTTGAGCCCGCCTGGACTTGACGCGGCGGACCTTCCGGAGGGAATGCACACGATGAACAACCTCACTCGCCGAGGCTTACTCGCTGCAGCCGGTGCGACCGCGCTGACGGGCGGTATCGCCGAGGCAGCCTCGGCGGTCGGCGCGCCCGACCGCCTGGCCGACAGCCCCTCCGGGGCCACCGACCCGCTGATCGCTGTGACGCCGTCTGGCGCGCTGCGTGGAGTGGACCAGGGCCAGAGTGTCGTCTGGCGAGGCATCCGGTACGCCGAACCGCCGACGGGGATCTGGCGGTTTACCGCCCCGCGGCCCGCACTGCCGTGGACGGGCGTGCGCGAAGCCACCGAATTCGGCCCGATCGCGATGCAGTTGGTCCTTCCTGGGCAGCCGAATCCGTCCAACCAAAGCGAGGACTGCTTGTTCCTCAATGTCTGGTCGGCCTGCACGCAAGGCAGCCGCCCCGTCATCGTATGGATTCACGGTGGCGGGTTCGTCTCTGGAGCGGGCAGCGACTATGACGGGACGGTCTACGCCGAACACGGTGTCGTCTTCGTGTCAATCAACTACCGCCTCCACGC
>NZ_JBVHMR010000045.1:0-49252 GCF_055558375.1 Streptomyces sp. NPDC025793
CGACTCAATTTGCTCGACCGTCAGCACATCAGCACACAGTCACATCAACGACAGGCGACGTTGATCGTCACCCCAGATGCGGTTGCAGTACTAGGCGGGCGAGGAGCGCGGTGATCCGGGCGTCGATCCGGTCGGCCGCGGAGGTGAGGTGGTCGATCTCCTCCAGGTGGTGGCGGCACATGGCGTGGTGGTCGGTGAACTGCCCGTCCAGGGCCTCGATCAGCGCCGGGACCTTGCTGCGGGCCCGGCGGACGGCGAGTTCGGCACGTGCCCCGGGATCGCGCTCACCGTTGATGAGCGCGCCCAGAATGGCCCGGCCGTCGGCCGGGTGATGTCGGAGAGCACCGAGGAAAGCTTCATCCCGGTGTCCTCCTCAGTTCCTTCTCCAGGCGCTGGGCCTCCTGCCCGCAGGCGGTGGCCAGTTCGGTGCATCGGAGGGTCAGGCCGCGCAGCTCGCGGATCTCCCGCTCGGACACGAAGGAGCCCATGACCATGCCCGAGGCGCCGGCCCGGCCAGCAACGCGGCGTCGCTGGGATCGCTCATGTGCCCGCGGATGCCCTTGAGGTGGGCCGGGTTGACCAGCGTCAGGTTCAGATGCGGCTGCAGGGTGCAGTAGAGATGGCGCCAGTAGTCCGAGGTGGCCTTGAGCACCACTACCTCGACCCGGCGTTCGAGCAGCCAGGCCGGCAGAAGGCGGATCTCGGCGCCGCGGGGCCCGGCTCAAGGCGGCGGCGATGGGCGGCTCGCGCGGTGGGCTGAGCAGCAAGGTCCGTCTCGCGGCAGACCGTGGATGCCGCCCGCTGGCGGTCGTGCTCACGCCTGGGCAGGCCGCCGGCAGTCCCCGGTTCGTCGCGGTGTTGGAGAAGGCCAAGGTGCGCGGACCGGTGGGCCGTCCGTGCACCAGACCGGACGCGGTGGCTGCCGATAAGGCGTAGTCCTCGCGGGCGAACCGCGCCTACCTGCGCAGACGTGAGATCAAGGCGGTCATCCAGGAGAAAGCCGATCAGGCTGCGAATCGCAAGAAGTGTGCCAGGATGGCGGTCGACTGGTGGTCCATGGCGCTGAGCAGTACAAGGAGCGCAACACGGTGGAACGCTGCATCAACAAGATCCGGGCATGGCGGGTCACGGCCAGCGCCACGACAAGACGCCCGCGAGCTACGCGGCGGGGCACCAACTACATGGATCCATCATCTGGATGCGCAGCCTCAACCCGGGGCCGTGGTCGCGGCGCCTGGCTGGCAAGCCGGACGCCGCCACCGCGCACGTCAGGCCGGCGAGGTAATCGGTCGGCCGAGGTGCCGGGCGAAGAACCGGACCGCGCTGTCGGCCTCGAACCGGGGCAATTCCTTGTGCTTGCCTGAGTTCACGTGCAACGACTTCTCCTTCGAGGCAAAGGCGTCGAATAGCGCGAGACCCTCCTGGCGCGAGATGTGCTCGTCGTCCCACTGCATGTCGAACTCGATCGGGATGGTGATCTGCTTCGCCTTCTCGGCCAGGACGTCGGGCCAGTGCTGACCGAAGACCGCGGCCGTGATCCTGGGTTCGATCGCCACGAACGGTATGCCAATCGCGGTGCCCATGTTGATGCCCCAGAAGCCGACCTGCCCGTTGGGGCCGATTTCCGGGAGCTCCTGAAGGGCGTCCAGGGTCGCCTGGTACTCGGGTACGGCGAGCTCCGCCAAGTAGTCGTTGTAGCGCACGACGATCGGGCCTTCCGGTTCGCCCGCCGCCCTCGCCCGGAACAGCTCGGCGATTTCCGCCTCGTCGTGTGCCGTGCGCGGCCGGTCGCCGTGACCGGGCGCGTCGATGACGGCGACGTGGAAGCCGCAGCCGGTCACGAGGAGTCGGGCGCGGCCGGACATCGCCGGGTGCTTCTTGTGGTTGCCGCCGCCGTGGGCCATCAGAACCAGGGGCGCGCGATCGGCCGCGTCGGAGGTCGGCGACCAGAGGACGCCGGGGACGTCGCCCACGGTGAAGTCGCGTTCGAGCATGCCGCTCGACGGCAACTCGGCGGTGAACTGCAGAGAGTGCATAGGTGTTGCCCTTCGGGAGTGCCTTGTTGGCGAGGCGCTCCCGGCGACATCTACGTCAATTGCCGACCGTGACGGGAAGGTGGAGCACCCACGTCGATACAGCGTTCATGGGTCTCACCTCCTGGGGCGGTGTCACGGGCGACTGAAAGCTACCAGCCCGGTGATCATCCCTTCAACCCTTTTCCTGGTGGGTCATCAGGACTCCAGAAACGCCCTGATCGGCTGACTCCACCGCACCCGCGGAGTTCGGGAAGATTGCTCCCGTCCCCGCGCTGCGAGGACACTCCGATCATTGGCTCCGCATGGCCTCCCGCGCCCAGTCGGCCTTGGTCTGGGTGAAGCAAGGTCGAGGAGGCCCGCCAGCGGTGGATCCACTTGTGCGCGGTGGGCCGCGATATGCCCATCTCGGCCGCCACATGAGCGACGGGACGGCCGGACAGGACGCGTTCGACCAGGATCCGTCTGCCGTGAACGGTCAGACGGGCATTACGGTGGGACACGAAGACCTGCGTGCGGTGCAGCTTAGGCACCTCCACCACACCGAAGGTCTTCGCCGTGATCAAGACCTCGGCCCTGTTGACAACGCTCGTGATCAATACATCTAGGACGCGCCGTCGCTGGCTGTCTCGCTGCGGTGGGACTCGAGGCGTTCGGCTGCTTGCTTGCTCCATGCCCGGATGACTGATGTCTGCTCGGGCGTTAGTGAGTCGAGGAAGTGGCGGCGGATGTTGCCGCCGTGCACGAGGATGGCGTTCTGGGCGGCGCGGCGGCCCTCGGTGGTCAGCCCGATCCCCGCGCGGCGACCATCGGCTCCGTACCGGGTGCGATTGACGAAACCGCGTTTTTCCATGCGCGTCAGCTGATGTGAGACGCGGCTCTTGTCCCAGTCGAGCGACTCGGAGAGCTCGCCTACACGCATCTCGCGGCCGGCTGCCTGCCACAGTGTCACCAGCACGCTGAACTCGGCCTTCGAGATGTCGCAGTCACGCTGCAGACGACGCTCCAGCTCCCTGGTGAGCAGGCGCTGCGCCCGCATCCAGGTATCCCAGAACTCCCACTCCTCGGGTTCCAGCGATCGAGTCTCCTTCATATCGCCGAGGATACCGCGACCAGCAGAGTTGTCACATCAACACTCTCCAAACTAGAGTTGACGTATCAACTCTTCCGGAAGGGGAGACCATGACACTTCGCATCGCACTCATCCTCGGAAGCACCCGCCCCGGACGTCGCGGTGACCAGATCGCCGCCTGGGCACTGGAGGCCGCCCGTGCCCACGGCGGCGCCGTCTACGAACTCATCGACCTCGCTGACCACAACCTCGGCAACCTCGATGAGCCCGGCAACCCGAACCTCCAGGAGTACCAGCACGACCACACCCGCGCCTGGGGCGCCCTCATCGACAGCTTCGACGGCTACGTGTTCCT
Source organism: Streptomyces sp. NPDC025793 (assembly GCF_055558375.1). NCBI lineage: Bacteria > Bacillati > Actinomycetota > Actinomycetes > Kitasatosporales > Streptomycetaceae > Streptomyces > Streptomyces sp. NPDC025793. The sequence continues at coordinate 3,461 of NZ_JBVHMR010000045.1, forward strand.
CGTCCCCGAGTACAACCATTCCTATCCCGGAGCCCTGAAGAACGCCCTGGACTACGTCTACCGGGAGTGGAACGACAAGGCCGCAGGCATCATCAGCTACGGCGGCTGGGTCGCCGGGGCCCGGGCCGCCGAAGCGCTGCGGCTCGTCCTCGCCGAACTCCAGGTGGCCACGGTCCGCGCCCAGCCCACCATCTCGACACACCCCTCGTTCCACACCGGCACCTTCGCCCCCCAGGAGGGCCTCGACACTGCCCTGGGCGGCATGCTCGATCAGGTGATCGCCTGGTCCGGCGCGCTGCGCGGGGTGCGCCAGGCCAAGACACAGACGGCCACGGCTGCATGAGGCCAAGTTCGTGGCCGATCACGTGACAGGACGTGGCGGGCTGACGGATGCTGCACGGCAGGCGCTGCAGCCCCTACCGCCGGCCGCCGACGGACCCGGCCGTCCGCGGCGCAACCTGCCGGAACACTACGGACCATGGCCGACGGTCCAGACCCGGCCGCCGACCTGGTCAAGGTCCCGGCGGCGGACTCCACCAAGACCGCGCTCCGGGCCGGATCCGTGGTGAACTTCGGCAGCGGGCTTCATGAGCGGCTCAGTTGGCGAGTCCCGCCGGATGGAGGGAGCGCTGGTAGGCGAGGGCGCACTGCCAGGGGGAAGCCGGTGGAGGGAGTGCTCTTCGCACTGGTCTCTGGTGTGGTCAGCGACTCGCGTCGGTGTGGGTGAGCATGACGATGTCGTCCTCGTGGAGGCTGCCGGCGATCACCGTTCCGCGATGCTCGGCGACGCTGGTTACGAAGCCGTAGTCGACTTCGTCCGTGCGTAGGTCGTGGACAAGGCGGCCGGAGAGGTCGAAGGCCATGACCCAGGCGAGGGGGGTGGGCTTGGGGCGTACGGCCTCGGGCAGGTTCCACAGCAGGATCCGCAGGAATCCCGGCAGGGGGAGCAGCGTGTCGAGGAGTGCGTTGCGGGGCGCGGCGATCGCCACCCACACGAGTCCGTCGCTGCCCAGACTCATGTTGTCGGGCGTGCCGGCGAGGTTCTCGGCGAATGGTTCGACGGTGTCGGCCTTCGGGCCGGTGAGCCAGTAGCGGCTCACCCGATAGCCGGCGGTCTCGGCCACGAGCAGGTAGGACTCGTCCGGGGCGAGCACGAGGCCGTTGGCGAACTTGAGACTGTCGCGCAGAACGGTGACGGTGTTGTCGGGGTCGCGTCGGACGAGCATGCCTGTGCAGGAGTGTTCGACGATGTCGCCGAGATGGTGTTCAAGGTCCCAGCGACGGGTGGAGACGGTGAACCAGACGGTTCCGTCCCGGCTCTCGACCGCATTGCTGGCGAAGGTGAGCGGCTTACCGGCGACGGTGTCGACGAGGACGTCGACCGATCCGTCGGCCCCCATGCGCAGCAGTCCGCGGTCGTGGTCGCACACCAGGACGCTGCCGTCGCCGGACAGTTGGAGTCCCAGAGGCCGGCCGCCGGTGTTGCCCAGCACTGTGCGTGCGCCGCTGGCGAGGTCGAGGCGAATGACGCTGCCGTCGCCGAGACCGGCGAGTACGCGGCCCTGCCGGTCGAAGATCACGTCTTCGGGACCATGGCCGCCGCTCGCGAGTCGGCGGGCGATGGAGAAGCGGCCCGTGACAGGGCTGCGCCCTGCGTCGTCAGGGGCCGGGGGCGGGGTCCAGCGGCGAGGCGAGATGAGGCGGCGGGTCACAGTCACGGCGCCAGTATGGGCCAGCGTTCGCAAGCGCTGGCAGATTGCGGGAAACCGCCGGAACGCATCTGGGGAAATCGGGCCAACGGCGCCTACGGTTACCCGGGAACCCTCGACGGGCCGATTCTCGCAAGATGCCCGGCCGCCTGGCCGAGCTGACTGCCCACGGGACCGGGACAGGGGGTTCAGCCGGTAACAGCCGCGACAGCCTTGACCACTGGCGCGTCTCCACCTGCCAGCTCCTGCGTCCGCTCGACCGCTCCGGCTCATCGAGCAGGTGCTGCTCGACATCACCGGCTGGACGCCGGGCGAGATCGACACCGACGTCTTCCATGGACCGAGCCTGGGCAGTTCGGTTCCGGCGGCCGGGCGCTGTACGACCCGCGCCCGGGCAACCCGGCCTGCTGGGACCGGGATGGCGACATCCCCTGATCGCCCTCCCCTCGGCCGGGTGAAGACACCGTACGGGCAGAACTTCCCCTGGATGCCGGGTCGTAGTGCCGTGCATGGACCCGATCCACGACACGCATGTGAGCGAACCGGGCCCGCTCGTCGTCGACGTCCTGTTGACTGAACTAAAAAATGTCGGGGATTTTCGATCACGGAGGACTGGATGAGCGTTGCAGAGGCCTACCTGGGCGCCGCGGGGCAGGCAGTAGCACTGTTGGAGGCGTCGGAGGTTGCCACGGCGTGGGAGCAGCCCAGTGCGTTGGCCAAGATGACCGTCGGCGGCTTGGCCGGACATCTCGCCTATCAGATCTTAAGTGTCGGCTCTGCCCTGCAAGTCGGCGTCAACTCGGCCCTGCAGGAGGCCCCTGCCCAAGAGGTGCCGATCCCTCTGCTGGAACACTACGCCCGAGCTGCCTGGATCGATACGCCTCTCGACGGGGAGGTCAACGCCGGCATCCGGGCGAAGGGGGAGGGAATCGCGTCCCAGGGGTCGTTGTGGTTGGCAGAGCTTGCCCGTACCTCGTTCGTCGAGCAGCGGACCAAGCTCGCGGAGTGTGCAGGCGACCAGCCCGTGTTCATGCCGCAGACGGGATGGGCGTTGCGTCTCGATGATTTTCTGGTCACCCGGATGTTGGAGCTCGCCGTGCATATGGACGATCTCGCTGTCAGCGTGGGGCTGGCCGTCCAAGAGCTCCCGGAGGAAGCTTTCGATCTGGTGCTTGTGCTGTTGGCTCGTCTCGCTGCCCGACGGCATGGCCAAGGCGCGTTGCTGAGAGCATTGGCCCGATTGGAGCGAGCGCCCGCGGCGATCAACGCGATATGACTCGCCGCAGGCGATCAGCGGCGTGCTGCGCCATGGCCTGCCGGTACGCGGCGTGGAGAGCGTCGGTGCCGGTGGCGTCCGGGCTGCGGTGAGCGGGGCAGGGGATCGGCAACTGCTCCATAACGGGAATCGTGACAAAGCCATGCCGCTCTCGGCTGTGTTGACGGGGCGGACTGCCGGAGCCGCCATGCGACCGCACCAAGCTTGCCGCCTTCCCCCATGGCTGACCTGGGCCTGATCAGTACGGTCGGGTCGTTCGGTCCAGGCGGACGACGACGATGGCGATGTCGTCGCCTGCGCCGCTGGCGAGGCCCAGGCGGGCGAGGAGGGCGTCGGCGAGGTGTTCCGCGCCGAATTCGGCGCAGGTGGCGAGAGTGGAGGTCAGGCGGGTCAGGCCGGCGTCGATGTCCTCACCGCGGCGTTCGATCAGGCCGTCGGTGTAGAGGACGAGGGTGTCGCCGGGAGTGTAGGTCGCGTTGGCCTGGGGGCGGGGGACGTGTTCGGGGCGGGCGCCCAATGGTGGGTCGGTGGCCTGGTCGAGCAGCTCGCAGGAGCCGTCCGTGTGCAGCAGGACGGGCGGGGGGTGGCCGGCGCTGCTGTAGATGAGCAGGTGGCTGTGGCAGTCGACGAGGACCTGGACGGCGGTGGCGGCCAGTGCTCCTTCGACCGAGCGGGCGTACAGTCCCAGGACCTCCAGGGCTTGGGCGGGGCCGTGGACGGCGCGGGTGGCGGCGCTCAGTGCGCTGCGGAGCCTGCCCATGATCGTGGCGGCCATCAGCCCGTGGCCGACCACGTCGCCGACCGTGACGGTGAAGCGGTCCGCGGGCAGGTCGACCGCGTCGTACCAGTCGCCGCACACGTTCAGTGATCCGGTCGCGGGCAGGTAGCGCACGGCGATATTCGGGTGCCGGGCCAGGTCCGGGGAATGGAGCATGGCTTCTTGGAGGGCGACGGCGATGCGCCGTTCACGGGCGTGGGCCTGCCGCAGTTCCTCGTTCAGCTGCTGCAGCTGCCGCGCCCGGGCGTACAGCTCGGCCTCCATGGCCGCCTCCCGGCCGGGGCTGATCGACGGCGGGTGCGCGGTACGGTGGGCACGGACGACGTCGGTCATGTCCTCGGACCGGTGGATGATCCAGGCGACCTTTCCGTCCGTGCCAAGGACTGGCACGTTGATCGCGGTCCACCACCGCTCCTTGAACACCTCGGGATTGCCCTGGACCGGGATGTCGTACTTCTGCAACGCCATGTGATCGGTCTGGCCAGAGGACAGGACACGGTGCAGTGAGGCTTTCAGCGTGCACACCCCGTCAGCCTCCGGGTCGGCGGGGTTGTCCGGGAAGACATCGAAAAGGTACTGCCCGAGCAGCTCGACCCGGCTCCGTCCGGTCACCTCGCAGAAGGCCCAGTTGGCAGCGGCGATCGCCAGGTCCGTGCCCAGCACCAGGCACGGGCTCGGAAGGGCGGCGAACACCCCCGGGTAATCAATCTCCGGTGTCACACGCATTCCCTGCCAGCGGCTCCCTCTTCAATCTTACGGAAGTCCAGCTCCCGCGCCCGCCGGGCCTCGCTCGTGAGCAGCGGGTTGTACCGCTGCCTCGCGGCCGGTGTCGTGGGATGGAGTACGACCGCGTCCCGGGAAGAGGCCTCCGCATGGCCAAGCGATGTGTCGCCCGGCGCCGACTCGTAGGCTGCAGCCATGACCCAGATCCAGAGCCCGACGACCCGCGACGCCTTCGAGCTGCTGCTGGCCGGTAACCAGCGCTTCGTCGCGGGCACCCCTGAGCACCCGAACCAGGACGCCACCCGCCGCACCGAGATCGCACCGTCCCAGCAGCCCTTCGCCGTGCTGTTCGGCTGTTCCGACTCCCGGCTGGCCGCCGAGATCATCTTCGACCGCGGCCTGGGCGACTTGTTCGTGGTGCGCACCGCCGGCCACGTCATGGGACCGGAGGTACTGGGCAGCATCGAATACGGCGTAGACGTGCTGGGCTGCCCGCTGGTCGTGGTCCTCGGACACGACTCGTGCGGCGCGGTCGGCGCGGCGTGCGCCGCGCTGGAGGACGGCATGACACCGGCCGGGTACGTCCGGGACGTCGTCGAGCGGGTGACGCCCAGCGTGCTGGCGGCGCGGGCCGCCGGAAAGGTCGAGCCCGAGGAGATCCTCGCCGAGCACATAAGGCACACCGTCGACCTGCTGCTGGACCGCTCCCGGGTGCTCGCCGAGAAGGTCGCCGCCGGGCAGGCGGCCGTGGTGGGCCTGTGCTACCGCCTGGCCGACGGCAGCGCGCAGCTCGTCGCGGCCCGTGGCCTCGATGTGGCGGTGCCCGCCGCGTCCTGACCGCCACGGCCGTGGCTGCTCGGGCACGCCACCAATCCGATGCTGGTCACGCGGAGGTCCGGGGCCCCGCGGCGCGGCGGAGCCGGTTGGCGATCGCCAGTCCCAGCCCGTCCTCCACCGGCAAGGAGGCGACGATGAGGTCGCACCCCTGCTGGTCGAGTTCGCGCAGGAACCCGTACAGTCCGCGCGCATAGGCAGCGGGCGAACCGGGGACCGTCACCACGGCGTGCGCCTTCACCGGAGCGTCGGCGAAGGCGGGAGGAAGAAATACCCCAACCCGCTGCCCCAGCTCCTGCGCGAGCTCCGCTTCGGCGACGACCTGCTCGGGCTCGACGAGGACGACTCGCGCACGCGGCGCGTAGTGCGACGGATGCTGGCCCGGCACGCGGACACGGCTGGTCGAGGGGACCGCGAGCGGGCACCCGAGCACCGCTTCAAGGTCCTCTCGCGTCACCCCGCCGGGACGCAGGATGCTCGGGATCTCGCCCGTGGCGTCGACGATGGTCGACTCGACGCCGACCGAGCAGGGACCACCGTCCAGCACGAAGTCGACCGCCTCCCCGAGCTCGGCACGGACGTGGTCCGCCGTGGTGGGGCTCACCGAGCCGAAGCGGTTGGCGGACGGGGCCGTGACACCGCCGCCGAAGGTCGACAGCAGCGCGAGGGCGACGGGGTGATCGGGCACGCGCACGGCCACCGTCTCCAAGCCGCCCGTCGCTTCGAGGGGCACCCGGCGACCGCGCCGCAGGACCAGCGTGAGCGGCCCAGGCCAGAAGCGTTCGGCCAGCAGGCGCGCCGTCGCCGGCACGTCCTTGACCCAGTCGTCCAGATGCTCCGCGCCGCCGATGTGGACGATCAGCGGGTGGGAGGGCGGACGTCCCTTGACCTGGAAGATGCGCGCGACGGCGACGGGGTCCTCGGCGTTGGCGCCCAGTCCGTAGACGGTTTCGGTCGGGAGGGCCACCAGGCGGCCGGCGCGCAGCACACGGGCCGCCTTCTCGATGTCACTGGTTCTTGCCGTCACCTTCGCAATCCTAGACGAGTAGATCCGAAGTGATCAGTGGTCGAAGGCGATGAGCGGCCGGGCGTCTGGTGCGCCGGTCTTGTTGTTGTGCCAGATCCCGGCTGCCGTCGCCAGGACGCGCTGGGCGACGCGGATGGCGACGCCCTCAATGGTCCGGCCGCCGTGTTGTTCCAGGTCGAGTCGGCCCTTGAGGGTGTCGTCGACCGACTCGATCAACTGGCGGACCTTCTTGAGCATCGGTTCGCCGTACCGTTCGGTGGATGCAGGTCACGGACAAACCGGTCCGGCTTCATTGGCGGCATCGTGCGAGGCTGCCCACGGATGAGGCAGTTCCGCCCCAGGGGCCGCGGGTGACACCGGTGCCAGGGACACCGAACCCGATCATGGGTAAGCCGACGCCGGGCCTGAAGTACGCGGCGCCGACACGGGCGCACTGCGAGACGGTGCTGCGCACTTTCTACGATTTCCATCGCGAGGAGGGCACCGGCCCGCTGCTGAATCCGTTCCCGCTGGATCGTTCCCGACGTGGTGGCCGAGCTCATGCTCACCACAACCCGCTGGAGCCGTTCTCGGGTGAGCGGCAGGGCGCTACCGGCCCCGGGTGCCGCGCCGTATCCCGCGGCGGATCCCCGATGGCCTGTTCGACGCGCTGTTCGCGGCGTTGAAGCATGATCGGGACAGGGCGCCGGTGGCGGCCTGGGTATCCACCGGCGCCCGGGCTGAGGAACTGCTGGCGGGACGCCAGGCGGATGCGGACCCGGGCCAGCAGCTGATCGGCGTGGTCCGCAAGGAATCGCGGGAAGACCAGGACCTGCCGGCCGCGCCGGATGTGTTTCTGTGGTTGCGGTTGTATCAGCAGAAAGCGTGGGAGCTGGGCGTTCCTCGCGGAGCGCGGTTGCCGTTGTGGTGGATGCTGCGTCGGCCGTGGCGTCCGCTGACGTATCACGCGGCGCGTGCGGTGTTGTTGCGGGCCAATGCCCTGCTGGGGTCGAACTGGTCGCTGCACGACCTGCGGCATACGGCGTCGAATCGGATGGCGCGCGACCCTGAGCTTCCGCTCTCACATGCGCAGTGGGTTCTCGGCCACGCTCATCTGTCCACGACGGAGATCTATTCAGCGGCGGGCTTGGAGGAGATCCTGCAGGAGGTGAGGGCGTGTCATGCCCGACAGGCTGAGCGACGTACGGCGCCTCCTGCTCCAATGGCATCCGGCTACAACCCGGCCAGTTTGGACGTGCTGTTCTCGTCGCCGTCCACGCCCTGGCCCACCAAGACCTCCCGCACCTGCTCCTGGACGACCTCGACCGGGCCCGCGGCCGCCTGCGCGTCCGCCGCCCCGGCCGGCCCGACCACCACCTCTACCTCGACGAGACTGGCGTCTCGGCTTCCTCAAGGTGCTGTGCGGGCTGTCGGAGGACGAAGAGGTGGTGATCGACCAGCCGACCGATGAGCAGAAGGCGAAGGTCAACGCCTGGCTCGATCCGATCATCAGCCAGCTCGGCCACCGGGGAGCAGGGAGGACTTCCAGGCGCTGTTCCTCCAGCGGCAAGGTGAACTCGTCACCGGCGCCGACGGGCCCGCCCGTGTCAGCGTTGCTACTCATCCGGGCGACGGCGTGTTCCTTCGCGACCTGCCGTGGCCCCTGGAGCAGATCCAGTACCCCAGGCTCAAGGTGCCGATCGCGATCAACTGGCCCCGCCCGAGCTGAGATCCGGGTCTCCGGCCTGCCCCAAGCCCAGCCCCGCCCGTCGCCGATGGGCGGGGCTGGGGCGTTTGTGCGAGAGCGAGCCCGAGTCTGCGCGACAGCAGCGGCCCGGGAGGATGTTCGGGTGACTGCTGATTCGTTGGTTCTCTTCACCGTGCTGGAACCCGATGCGCCTGTGCTCGCATGGGCAGGGGATGGTGCCGACGAGTACCGCGTCGGCGATGCCCGCATGGTGCGCGGAACCGCCGCGACTGTGGTGATCACGGTTGGACGGCTGAAGCGACGCCGCGGCGGCAAGGACTCTTTCGTCGACTGGGTCAGCAAGACAGTCCAGCTGGCCCGGACGTCGCGTCGCTTCTTCGATCCGCCCGACAGGGATCGGGCCGTCGAGGACGTCGACGACGAACTGGGACGCGGCGCATGGCTTCGAACTCGTCTCGTGAGTCGTCGTTCAGCACCGTGTGCATATCAGGTGACGGATGCTCAGCGATGGCTGGGCCCGCCGGTCAGTCGATGCCTTCGATGATGCGGAAGTCGCGCTCGAAGCCGTCGGGGAGGGCCACCAGCGCCTTCTGGTATGCCTCGCTCTCGTATGCCGCGACGGCCTGTTCAAAGCTGTCGAACTCGATCAGAACGACGCGTTGCGTGATTCCGGCCTCGTGGGCGACGACTCGACCGCCACGGGACAGGGTCCGCCCGCCCGCAGCCCGGACAGCCGGACCCGCCAGCTTGTTGTAGGCAGTCAGCCCCTCAGGGTCGGAAGTGGCGGGGTAGACGCTGGCCCAGTAGCCCTTAGCCATGGAAACCTCCTGTGTCCGGCCGGACACGTCCGACTTCGGATTGACACTCGGATCGATCGATCCCGGCGACGCGTACCACCGTCAGTTGACTCGACATATGCGCAGGTTAGAGCTTGATGTGCGGTCGAGGGAAAGACCGGTACGGGATAGACTCAGAACGGACCGTTATCAATCGGCAGGGAGGGCACGTGGCGCCGGATACGGTGAGCCTGCGGTACTTCCTGGTGCTGGCACAGGAGTTGAACTTCACCCGCGCGGCCGCACGGATCGGTATCGCACAGCCCGCACTCAGCGCCCGGATGCGCCGATTGGAGGCGGAACTCGGTACGGCCCTGCTGGTCCGCAACACGCGTAGCGTCGTATTGACCACGGCCGGTGCGGCTTTGGCGGAGTCCGCGCCGCCCGCGCTGGCGGCGCTGGACCGGGCATGGGACACCGCCCGGAGCGCGGCAGCCGGTGAACTGGGCACGCTGCGCATCGGATACAGCCTCAGCACCGGGGCCGAGACGGCACCGGCCCTGGTGGACGGGCTGATTCGCGGCAACAGCGGACTCGAGGTCGGCGCGGTCCCGATGGCGACACCGGAGATCTCCCCCGCCGTCGCCGACGGCCGCATCGATGCCGGGATCACCCGTGGTGAACAGCCGGGCCGTGGCGTGCGCCGGTTCCTGCTGCGGCGTCAGCGCGTCGGGGTCCAGCTGGCGCAGCACCATCCGCTGGCCGAACACCCGGAGATCGAGATCGCCGACGCGGCCGCGTATCCGCTGCGACTCCCGGACCGTGCGGCCAACCCCGTGATCCACGACCAGCTGTCCGCACTGTTCCGAGACACCCGACCACACCCCCGATTCCACACGCCCGCAGTCTCTTTCGACATGTCTCAGCGCGACCTGCGCGACGGGGTCACCCTCGCCCCGGCCGGAGAAGCCGCGGTCACGGCACAACCGGCCGGTCTCACCTGGCGACCGCTGCGGGGCGCGCCCAGCCTGACGATCCACCTGGTCCTCCCACGCGAGCAGTCGCCGCTGCACCGCCGCATCCGTGCCGTCGCCAAAACCCTGGCGCACGAGCTGCACTGGCTGCCGGACTGACGCGCAAGAGGTCAAGCGAGACGGACGCCTGCGGTGGCGAGGCCGAAGACCTTGCGCCCGGCGGACTTCGCGGTGATGACGACGGCGGTCTTGCTGAATGTCCGACACGACCTCGCTACGCCGGCGGATCGGCATCCGACGATGGCCCCGGGTCCGGTCCGAGTCGTACACCGCGGCGACGTCCTCGCCCAGCCCGAGATCTCGGCGGAGACCTCGCCTTCGCCGACGCCGAACCGGACAAGCACGTAGCCGGCGGGAATGGCCGCCGTCAACGGCGTCCATGACGTCGGCCGATGCTTACGACCTTGGGAGCCATATCAGCTCCCGGATCTGCCTGGCGGCTTGGGGTTCCGCACGATCAGGACGCCGCTGAGGAGGAGTGACGTCGGTCAGGCGGTTCGCGGTCGCCGCAGTCTTGACCGGCGCGTCCTGGTCAGGGAGTGGACCTCAGCGGCGGTGCCTGCCACGTCATTCCGGACGGCTGGAGTAGGGGCGAGGGCTCGGGTCCGGGGTCATCGGTGTCGACGACTCCGGCGGCCGTGTGGTCGAAGTCGGCGGGCCAGCGGGTGTGCTCACTGGCCGGGGCGCCGGTCAGGCGTGCTTCGACAAGGTTGGCGGTGCTCAAGTCGGTGCCGCGCAAGTCGGCCATGCGGAGGTCGGCGCGGTGGAAGACCGCGCCGTGGGCGTCGGCCTTACGCAGGTTTGCCTCGCGCAGGTCGGTCTCGGTGAAGTCGGCGTCACGCAAGTCGGTTCCGACCAGCTTCGCGGCCCGTAGGTCGGCCAGAATGCAGCGAGCCCGGCGGAGAATCGCAGTCGTGAGGTCGGCGTGCCGCAGGTTGGCCGAGACCAGGGACGCCTGGGTCAGATCGGCGCGGTACAGGCTCGCCGCCTCCATGCAAGCGCGGTCGAAGTCGACCTCGGGGAACCACAGTCCGTCGCAGTCGGCCCGGCGCAAGTCGGTGATGCTGAGATTGACCCAGGACTGCTCCCGGTGCTGACACAGAACGCCGAGCGCGGTCAGCGCCACTTGGGCGTCGGCGGCGCGGGTCTCCAGGGGTGCGATGTCGTTGATGGGCACGTCTGCCGCCGGTGATTCCGGCCCGGCGGGTGGCCAGGGCAGGTGTGTACGCAGATACGCGGCCTCGATGGAGATGATGGCCTCCCGGTCGCGGGCGGACTGCTCCGCGATCCGCCACAGCGCGTGCAACCCGCCGATGCGCACATCCAGCTTGCCGCTGCCGAGCTGGTCGACGGCCCGGCTGAATCGATCGGTGACGTAGCCCTCCTGGGTGGCGCGCAAACCGTCCTGACTCACCCGCAGTTGCCGCCAGGTGGCGTACGCGCCGAAGAGCACGACCAGGCCGCCGACCACCTGCAGAAGCGTCGTACGGACATCGTTCACCGCCTTCAGGCGATCCTGCGCGCCGACGCTCGCCCCGTCGAGATCGTGGTCGACCACCACCCCCGGCAGTACGACGAACAGCGTGCCCAGAATGACCAGCCCCGCCCCGGCCACACGACCCCTGACCAGCCCGTCGTGCCACGCCCGCCGCCCGCGGTCTGGTTCGCCCATCTCCATGGGCATGGGAGCCGAGGCGCCGCTCAGAAGACGATCAAGAGTGCTGTGCCACTGGCACGTAACATGAGAACGGCCGTACGGGTTGGGTGAGTTGTGAAGCTTACCTGGGCCCCGTGCGCCCTGTTCCCACCCTGCCCTGTCCGGCATCTCGCGCGCACACTCCGGTGAGTTGCTCGAAGAACTCGCGCCCCAACTCGCCTCACCCGCCGCCGCGGGTCTCTTCGACCGGGCGATCATCGAGAGCGGCCCGTGCACCGGCCGCGCCGGCCGACCCTTCGCCCCGTCCTCCGTCCCGCTGTCCACGGCGCGTACCGCGGGCGCGGACCTCACGGCGAAGGTCGGCTGCGACACCGCCCACGACGTCATGCACTGCCGGCGGCGCGTGTCCGTCGCCCGCCTGCTCAAAGCCCAGACCACCGACCAGCAGCCCGCATACGCCACGCCTCTGCTGCCCCGTGACCCCACGGCGGTCATCGCCGCCGGTCGCTTTCACCATGTGCCCGTACTCCTCGGCAACAACCACGACGAGGGCAACAGCTGGGCCGCCGGGATCATCCGGGCCGGTCACCCCGTCCCCCCGGGCACCTGGCCCGATGTCGCAGCCACCTTCTTCCCCGCCGCGGGGGAAGCTAAGGCGATCGTCCGCGTATACCCGGTGCAACCCACCGACGGCGGCCCGGCCTTCGGCGCGGTCATCGGCGACGCCGACCTCGCCTGCCCCACCGCGCGCACGGACACCCTCCTCGCCCCCCAAGTGCCCGTCTGGCGCTACGAGTTCGCCGACCAGCATGCCCCGCCGCTCACCCCCGGCACGCCACCGTTCCCCCTAGGCGCACCACACGCGAGCGAACTGCCCTACCTGTTCGACCTCGGCGGCCGCCCCCGCAGCCCGACAGCGGCACAGCACCGCCTGGCCAACACCATGATCGACTACTGGACCCGCTTCGCCCGAACCGCCGACCCCAACGGCCCGTCCCCGCCGCACTGGTCCCGCCAGACGACACAGTCCCTGGCACCCGACCGCATCGTCCCCACACACACGACGCAGACCCGCCACCACTGCATGTTCTGGAACGCCCTCGGGTGACCACCGGGACAACCACCGTCGAGGACCTCACCCAACCGCACAACTGGCCCGCGACCCACCACAAACCCGCCCCGCCCGCCACCACACCGGCCACCCCACCCAGAACCGTTCGCCGACTCGGCACGCCGGCACGACGGTCTAGGAGAGCCGGGTGCGCGGCTCAAGACAGACCGCCCCGGGCTTCACCAGCGATGACTGTGCCTGGCGAGCCCCTACTGGTTCGTCCGTGGCTCGGCGGACTGCCCGCGCCGGACGTTCGCCGAGCCGTTCGCGCAGTTCACGACCCCGTACGCACACTCCACCAGCCGTCTCAACCGCGCCCTGGAACGCGTCGGGCCGGCACTGGCCGGACGAGCCGGCTCCCGGCTGGCTGTCCAACTCGGTTTCGACGCCGGGAGGATGACCTTGCCGCGCCGGGTCATGGCGCTTCGGATCCGCTGTCCAGCATGCCGCCCGTGCTGGGTGCGGACGATTTCGCCACCCGGCGCGGTCAGTCGTACGCCACTGTGATCACGGACGGCGAACGCCACCACCCGATCGACATCCTGCTCGGACGTGAAGCGGGACCGCTCGCCGCATGGCTCATCGCGCATCCCGGCGTGGAGATCGTGTGCCGGGACCGGGCAGGCGCCTACGCGGGAGGGGCCCGGCGCGGTGCCCCTGACGCTCTCCAGGTCGCCGACCGGTTCCATCTGTGGAAGGGACTCGGCCGAGCCGTTGAGACTTGCGTCGGCACGGCGGTTGGCCGAAGGCTGCACGAGCGTCATGCAGCTGCACCGTGAACTGCTGGCCGAGAACGCCCCCGTCACCTATCAGATGGTCCGTGCCCACATGGCCGGCCTGCGTGCCTCTCCGTCTCAGGCACCGCCATCACCGACAGCGGGAGACGGGCTGGCCCACCCGCCGTCCCATGGCCCTGGGCGAAGAGGATCGTGCCGGCCTCAAGGACGTTCTGGCCCGCTGCCCCGAACTGGACACCGCAGCCGGACACATCCGCGAATTCGGCGAGATCCTCACCGACCGCCGCGGCGCATGCTCCCCACCTGGACCGACGCTGTCGACGCCGGCCAACTCCCCGGCCTCACCGGCTTCGCACTCCACTTGCTTCGAGACATCGACGCCGTCACCGCCGGGCTCACCCTCACATGGAGCTCCGGCGGCATCGAGGGCGCCGTGAACCGCATCAAGAAGATCAAGAGCCAGCTCTATGGGCGTGCGGGATTCGAACTGCTCCGCAAGATGATCCTGCTTCAGCGGCGGTGCGCGACCACTCCCCAAGATCTGTGCCAGAACCTGGAATTCACCGGCATCGAGGCGCTGGACTTCGACCTGTGGACCCCAGGAGGATCAGGGCCAGGAAGCGCAGTTGTGACTCAGCACTTCACCTGGCGAGTGAGCAGTTCGCCTGGCGGGGCTGAGCCCTCCAGTCGGCGAGCTGAGCATTGCGGCATCTCAGCGAGTCGATCTCTGTTCGGGGCCGGGGCGGGTGTCGTTGCAGAGCGGCCGCATAGGATCGCCGGCATGGCACTGCGACCTGTCATGGTGAACATAAAGGCTCTTGACCCCTCGGCAGTCGGCAGGTTCTGGGCGGAGGCGCTGGGCTGGAGTGCTTACAGCCCCGGCGTGACCACCTACGTCGGACCCGCTGGCGGCCTCGTCTGGCCGGACCCGGTCTTCGTCGGCATCAACGTCGTCCCCGTCCCGGAACCCAGGACATCGGCAAAGAACCGTGTACACCTCGATCTCGCCACCGCCTCTGCGGCCCATCAGGCGGAGTTGGTCGCGCGCCTGAAGTCTCTCGGTGCGACGCCCGCCGACGTGGGCCAGGGTGTGGTGCCGTGGACGGTCCTCGCCGACCCCGAGGGCAACGAGTTCTGTGTGCTGGAGCCTCGGGAGATCTACCGGGACACCGGGCCGATCGCCGCGGTGGTGGTCGACTGCGCGGATCCGCGGGCCATGGCCCGGTTCTGGGACGAGGCGATGGACTGGACCCTGCACGAGGTGAGTGACGATCAGGCGGTGTTGCGCTCCGCCAAGGGTGTCGGCCCGTATCTCGAATTCCTGCGCACGCCCGACGTGAAGACCGTTCCGGACCGCGTCCATCTCGACCTGCTGCCGTACCCCGGTGACGACAAAGCAGCGGAGGTGGCCCGGCTGCGGGCCCTCGGCGCCACTGACCTCGACCTCGGCCAGGGCGACGTTCCTTGGACGTGCCTGGCCGACCCGGAGGGCCACGAGTTCTGCGTCCTCGCCCCGTCGTGACGCGGAGCCTCAGCGACTCCCCGACGCGTGAGCCTTGTGTGCTCATGGGCCCTGACCCCAGGTGGGTTGGGCTGCGGCGTATCGGTCGATTCGGGCGGCGATAGCTGTTCCTGTTTGCGATCCTCGGAGCGCGTATGAGCGGTGCTTCCAGCGTCGGTGTCGGACCACGTGGCGGCCTTGTCCGCGTCAGCATGATGCCGGTGACCGTGACGCGCTACGCACTCTTTGCTGAGCGTGTACGCGTCACGGTCGCCGGCATGCTGTGGCGCCGGAAAAGCGCGGCCCGGCTACGCGGCTTGGGTGAGTTCGGCGTGGCCGAACAGCAGCGCGTGGCCGGAGGGGAGCTGTTGCAGGATGCGGGTGATGAGGTCGGGGCCGGCGTAGGCGGCGACGGCGGAGAAGACGGATCCGGTGTCCCAGCGGGTGGTGGCCAGGGAAGCGCCGGTGCGGGCGGCGAGGTCCTTGACGAAGGCCCAGCCGCCCAGCGGCTGGGTGTCGGGGATCTGGGCGGTGAGGATGCGCGCGGCTTCGACGGGGAGGCGGGCGGCCAGTTCGACACGTTCGTCGCCGGTCAGCTGGCGTCCCAGTCCCGAAAGGACGAGGCGGACGGCTTCCTCGGCCTTCTCCCGGGTGGGGTAGGCGCCGTCGTAGCGGACCTTTTCCAGCATGTGCTCGTACGCCCTGCCGTAGGGCTGCTGGAGCGGTGCGCTGTGGTCGGACATCACTGCGGTGGTTGCCTTTCTGTCACCAGGTCGTGGTGGCCGGTGTGCGGTCACCGGGGGTGGGTGGTCAGGTTGGCTGGGGACGGCCGAAGAGGAGGTCGTAGCCTGCGGGGAGCTGGAGCAGCATCTGTTCGAGGAGGTCGTCGCCGGTGGCGTCTGCGACCGTGGACAGGACGGCGCTGACATCCCAGGCCGCGGTCTGTTCGGTCGCGCCCTCGATCCAGGCCGCGGTCGCGCGCACGAACCGCTCCGGGGTCAGCGGCTCGGCGCTCTGCAGCGGGTTGAGCAGGATCAGGGCGAAGTCCTCCGGCAGACGCGCCGCCAGCTGGGCGCGTACCTCGCCGACCAGGTGTGCGCCCAGCAGGGCGAGCACCACGCGGGTCGCGCGTTCGGCTTCCTGCGGGGTCTTGTACTCGCCGCGTTCCTTCACATGGTCGAGGAACGCTTCCCGTCGCACCGTCATGTCGGCCGTCATCCCTTCCTCGGTCCACAAAGGCGCGGAGGACAGGCCCCGGGGGGAGATCAGGTACCCGTCCTCCGCCGCTGGTCAGCCCTCATCGGGTCTGGCTCAGCCGGAGATCTCCCTGCGGCCCGATCCGACGCCGATGGCGATCTTGCGGGGCTTGGCGCGCTCGGCGATCGGGATGCGCAGGGTGAGCACGCCTGCGTCGTAGTCGGCCTGGATGTGCTCGGTGTCCAGCGTGTCGGCGAGGACGATCTGGCGGGAGAAGACGCCCAGCGGCCGTTCCGACAGTTCCATCTGCACGTCGTCGGACTTCGTCGCGGGTCGGCGTTCGGCCTTGACGGTCAGCATGTTCCGTTCGACGTCGATGTCGATCGCGTCCGCGCTGACGCCGGGGACGTCGAAGGCCACCACGTACTGGTCACCCTCGCGGTAGGCGTCCATCGGCATCGGGGACGGCCTGGACCAGGTGCCCGGTCCCATCAGCTGCTGGGCCAGCCGGTCCAGCTCACGGAAGGGGTCAGTGCGCATCAACATCGGAAAACACCTCCAGCAGGTTCGGGCAGTTGCTGCCAATGCGCCTCACTGAAACCGTTGTAACATGTCATCCAATGGATGACAAACATGGTGTCGTCCAAAGGATGACTACCTGAGGGAGGCGCCTATGACCCCGGCCGACCAGCCGGCACCGTCCAGCGCCGACACGCCGAGCCCGGCGTCATTCCTCGCCGCCGCGGCAGCCCTACAGGCCATAGACGACGCCCTGCATGCCGCCCGTCATGAGGTCCCTGGGACTGCCGAGACCCGCGACGTCGGCCCGGAACAGGCACTGGCCTGTCTCCTGCTGCTGCGCCAGGTACGCGAACAACTCGCGGGGTGGGAAAACGGCCTGATCGAAACCGCCCGCCACGCGGGAGCCGGCTGGGCCGACCTCGCCCGCCCGCTCGGCGTCGCCAGCCGCCAGCCGCCGAACGCCGTTACCTGCGGGGTCGGCCCGGCCCCGCCGGAACCACCGGCGAACAACGCGTCCAGGCCGCCCGTGAACGCCGCGCCGCCGAACGCGCCACCGCCGCCTGGGCCCGCCGCAACGCAGCCGGCCTACGCCGCATCGCCGGCCAGATCACCGCCCTCACCGACCTGACACCGGCGGCCCGCACCGCTCGGTCAGCTCCACGCAGCCCTCGCCCACGACGACCCCGCCGACCTCATCCACCCCCTCCACGCCACCCGCCCCCACCTCACCCCCGACCACCCCGACCTCGCTGCCCAGCTCGATGCCCTGACGAACCCCGCCACGAACCCGGCGGCCCCTCACCCGAACCGAGATGCGGGATCGACCGTGTGATCAGGCGGCTTCCTCCATCGCGTAGCCATGGACGACTGTAGAAAGAGGGCAGGACGGACCTGCTTCCCGGCCGGCAGGACATGCCGGAGCACGAAGCGCTGAAGGCGGCGGCTGCTGAGGCCGAAGAAAGGGTCGATGTCGGGGCGGACACGATCGCCTTGTCGCGGGTGAAGGCCAGGGTGCCGAGGCCGAGGTGATCGAGGTAACCGCCGGTTACGTAGTCCCCGCCGCCGCCGTCGGGCCTGGCCTTGACGGCGAGGGCGGTCACGTACGGCGCGTCGAGGCCGCGGCGGTTCACATAGTGGTAGTAGAGGCTTTCCCGAATCGGGTGTATGTGGCCGCCGCCGCTCTCGGACGCCTCCGTGAACGTCTCCTACCCCTCCCACGCGCCGGGCGCGCCCTGATGCCAGGTCCAGGTGGTGAAGGGGACGTCATGGCCCAGGTTCCATTTGCCGGGCGCTGTCACGTTGTCGGGTGTGTGTCCGACGGTGCGTCGGGGCATGGTGGGCACCCGGTTCGGGCCTGTGCTCAGGCCGTGGTGGGTCGGCCGGCAGCGCTGGTGATCTGCTCCCGGACGGCGAAGCGGACGGTCATCTCGGCGCGGTGGTCGGGTGCGGTCACCAGGTGGTGGTGGGGCCGGAAGTGGGGTGAGACGCCGCTGAACGCGGACAGGGAAAGCTGGGCCGCACCGAACCCCAGACCTACGGCACCACCCCCAGCCAATGACGGAGGCTCTCCCAGCAGGGCCGGTTCATGGCCCCGCAGGATGATCCGGGACCAAGCCCCGCCTGACACCTGGCAGGCAACGACGACGTGCGCCTGGCATACACACTTTGAGCGGCCGGTTTGCGTTTTCAGGCAGCGGTCGGGGCGGCCAGCGAAGGGTAGTGCTCGGCCTCGCATTCCTCAGGTGGGAGGCCGAGGGCGGAGTGTACGCCGCAGCCAGGTTACTGACGCTGTCGAGTGCCACACCCACTACCCCTTCCCTGGAAGGCGGTGGGGAGTGTAGCGGGGGTGTGGCATGCGTGGGACCGTCTTGGAGGGGCCGTCCTCACCAACGTGTGTCCGCGCTGCATATAAGCACAACGCCGTGCGCACGCTTGGGGGTTGAGCTGCTAGCAGACGACGGATTTCGGCCGGGTGTGAGATCCACGAGGGCGGGTGTGTCGGCCTCGGCACCCCCCTTTGTGCGCTCCTGGACAGTCATCACTGCGAGGAACGCATGGGCGAGTACGGCGAACGTGATGTGCCGATACCAACCTACGTAGCGGCCTGGACCTCGTACTGGTCCGGGTGTTCACGACGGTGCGCAGGTGCCGTTCCTTCATGATGAGTAGGCGGTCGGTGCGCTCGCGGCGGGCGGTGCCGGCCCAGCGTTCCGGGAAGGCGTTTTCCTTCGGAGATCTCGGCGGGCAAAGCAGCACCTGCACGCCCGCGTCGGCGAGCACGGCGTCGAAGGCGGCGGAGAACTTCCCGTCCCGGTCGACGCAGGAAGAACCGGACGACGACGGCCGCCGCCGCGAAGCAGCCCACGAGTGCATGGCGGCGCTGGAGGGTGTGCGGTGGGCCGGCGGTCAGTCCAGACTGCTCAGCAGCGTTCGGCCCTCCTCCCGGGCGGCGGCCACCGCCGGCTCTCCGAGCCCACACAGGCGCAGGCACGACGACGCGATGGCCTCGGTGTCCGCCGCATCCGGCTCACGGGAGCGCCGGATCTGGATGACGACTTCCACCAGCTGGATCAGCAGTTCACCGAGTCGCTCGGCGGGCAGGCCGCGCACGACGTCCTCGGTCGCCGCCAGGGCGCCCAGCGTGCCGTAGCTCTGCTGCAGACGGCCCCGCTCGGCCCGGAAGGCATCGAACCGCTCGGCCTGCACTTCCGGCAGCAGATAGAGCGTGCCGATGTTGTACGGAGTGCGGGAGAGGGTGCGTACGTCCATCGCGGCCACGGCGTACAGCGCGGCGGCCGGATTCGCCCGCTCGGGCACCAGGGCCCGGATCCGGTCCACCATCTGCAGACTGGGCCGCACGGACGTCGCCAGCAGTTCGGCGAGGATCTCCTCCTTGGTGGCGAAGTGGTAGTAGAGCGAGGCCTGCCTGATGCCGACCCGCTCGGCGATCATGCGGGTGCTGGTGCTGGTGATCCCATGGTCGACGAAGAGTGCCCCGGCGGCGTCGAGGATCTGTTCGCGGGCGGAGGCGCCGGGGTCGGACGGCGGCGTGTGCCGGGGCCTGCCTTGCCGGGGACGCGTCGTCGTCATGACCCCATCCTGCCACCACGTGTCCGCCCGGCGGCCTCCGGTCACGTGGACGCCGTGTACGCCCGCCAGCCACCGAAGCGGGTGATGTCGGGCGCGCCCTCGACGGCGTACGGCTCGACGAGGAAGCCGCAGACGTGCCGCCCGTCGGCCAGTTCGACGGTGCCGATGGTCATCGGCGCGGGCAGGGCGGCGGTCAACGCCCCGAACCCGGAAGCCGGCAGCCGCCAGATCTCGCCTTCGATTCCCGTGCCCACGTCGCCGCCTGACGCCGTGCCGTGACCCGCCCCGGCGCCGGCGTCCCGCCCGCCCTTGGTGACCCGGAGCAGGCCGGGCTTGGGCGGCTCGGTGGCCAGGGCGTACAGCCGGTAGCCGCCTGCGGTGCGGGCCGGGCCGACCAGTGTGGCGCCGGCTTGCACCAACTGGGCATTGAGCGGCTGACCGGTGAGGTGGGCGCCGACCACGAACAGGTCGAGCCCGGGGTTGGCGAACCGCTCGGCCAGCGCGGCCAGGGCGCGGTCGGAGAAGGCCGGTCCGGTGAACATCACGCCGAACGGCAGGCCGTCCACGAACCCGGCGGGAACGGCGAGCGAGGCGCAGTCCAGCAGGTTGGCGAAGTTGGTGAACCGTCCCAACCGGGCGTTGGCGCCGACCGGGTCGGCCGCCACCTCCTCGAGGGTGGGATGCCAGGTGGTGGTCGGGGTCAGGAGAGCTGTACAGCCGTGGAGCACCGCGCGTCCGGCGGCACCGAGCGTGGCGAGCCTGGCGGCATCGGCGGCCCAGTCGGCGGCGGTCTTCTCCCGGCCTGCCAGCACGATGGCGGCGACGGTCGGATCGAGGTCCGCCCCGATCAGGTCGCGGTGCTTCTCCAGATGCGCGCCCACGGCGGCGTACCGCTCGGCGATGAACGCGCCGCCGTACAGGAGTTCCGCGGCCTGGAGCAGCGGGGTGATGTCGGTTTCGACGATCTCCGTCCCGGTGCCCGCCAGGCGGGCGACGGCGGCGTCGAAGGCTTCGCGCCAGCCGTCGGCCATGCCCTTCAGATGCTCCCCGGCCGGTACGGCGATCCGCGGACGCGCGGGAGGCGGCGGAAGCTGGGTGCCGGTGCGGGAGAGCGGATCGGCCGGATCGGGGCCCTCGACGAACTCCACCGCGGCGCGGGCGAGTTGCAGGTCGCGGGCGAAGACGGTCACGCAGTCGAGCGTGTAGCAGGCCGGGACCACCCCGGTCACGGGCACCAGGCCCTTGGTGGGTTTGACGCCGACGATGCCGTTGAGGGCGGCGGGCACCCGCCCGGAGCCGGCCGTGTCGGTGCCGAGCGCGATGTCGGCGATGCCCAGCGCCACCGCGACGGCGGATCCGGAGGACGACCCGCCGGAGATGCGGGCCGCGTCCCAGGCGTTGCGCACCGCGCCGTAGGGGCTGCGGGTGCCGACCAGGCCGGTGGCGAACTGGTCCAGGTTGGTCTTGCCGAGCACCACCGCGCCGGCCGCGCGCAGCCGCGTCACCGCCGGCGCGTCGGCCTGCGGTTCGTAGGCATACGAGGGGGCGCCCGCGGTGGTGGGGAGGCCGGCGACGTCGATGTTGTCCTTGACGGCCACCACCAGGCCGGCCAGCGGCAGCGCCGGGTCGATCCCGGCCGCCTCGGCGAGCACCTCCTCGCGTGGCCTGAGGTGGATCCAGATCTCGGGCCGGCCGACGCCCTCGATGCGGTCGTAGGCGGCCTGGACGCGTGCGGCCGGTGTCATGGCGTTCATGCCCGCACCGCCGCGAGGATCTGGCCGGGGGCGACCTGCTCACCGGGCTTGACGTAGATCTCCAGGAGTGTCCCGGCGGTGGGGGCGTTCACCTTGGACTCCATTTTCATCGCCTCCAGGGAGAGGATCGCATCGCCGCTCGCGATGGTGGCGCCTGGCTCGGCCGCGATCTGCCAGACGGTGGCGGTGTACGGCGCGGTGACCGGGACAGCCCCGTCCGGCAGGGTGACGGCAGCCGTGGCGGTCACGGGTTCGGGATCGTCGTCGCGGTCGAACTCTCCCGCGGCTCGCCAGCGTTCCCTCTCGGCCTCGAAGGCGGTGCTCTGCCGCCGGCGGAACGCGGCGATCGAGTCGGCCTCCGCGGCGAGGAAGGCGTTGTACTCCGCGATTGAGAAGGTGCCCTCCTCGGTCGCGAAGGCACCGCGCCCGGCGTCGGTCTCGGCCCGCAGTTCGAGCAGTTCCTCCGCGGTGACGGGATACCACTCGATGCGGTCGAAGAAGCGCAGCGCCCACGGCGAGTCCTGGAACAGGCCGCCCTTGCGGAACCGGTTCCAGATCTGCACGGTGCGGCCGACGAACTGGTAGCCGCCGGGGCCTTCCATGCCGTAGATGCACAGGTAGGCGCCGCCGATGCCGAC
This sequence comes from Streptomyces sp. NPDC025793, assembly GCF_055558375.1. NCBI lineage: Bacteria > Bacillati > Actinomycetota > Actinomycetes > Kitasatosporales > Streptomycetaceae > Streptomyces > Streptomyces sp. NPDC025793. The sequence continues at coordinate 25,512 of NZ_JBVHMR010000045.1, forward strand.
GGAGTTCTCCGCGGTCCAGGTGCGGGCCGGGTTGTACTTGGTGGTCACCAGGCGGTGCCGTGGGTCGAGCGGGGTGGCGACGGGGGCGCCGAGATAGACGTCACCGAGGCCGAGCACCAGGTAGGAGGCGTCGAAGACGGTGCGGTAGACGTCGTCGGCGGTCCGAAGGCCGTTGACTCGGCGGATGAACTCGATGTTCCACGGGCACCACGGGGCGTCGTCGCGCACCCCGGCCATGTACCGCTCGATGGCGAGCCGGGTGGTCGGGTCGTCCCAGCTGAGCGGCAGCCGCACCGTGCGGGAGGGGACCACCAGTTCGTCGCTGGGCGGGACTTCGTCCTCCAGCTCGCGCAGCAGGGCGGTGAGGTCACGGGCTTTCAGCCGCCGGGCGTCGGTGTGGATCTGGAGGGAGCGGATGCCCGGGGTGACGTCGAGGATGCCGTCGGGCGCGTGGCCGGCGAGAGTCTCCTGCAGGGCGTGGACCCGCATCCTCAGGCCGAGGTCGAGGACCATGGGGCCGTACTCGACCAGGACGTTGTCGTCGCCGTCCCGGCGGTAGGTGACGCCGGGGCGGGCATCGGTGGCCTCCAGGCGGCCGAGTACGCCGTCGTCGCCGTCTCCGCCTGTGCTGATCAGCGTGGGGGAGGAGCGGCGGGCATCGAGGGCGGCCGCCTCGGCTTCCCTGACCGGTACGAAGCGGACGGTGTCGCCGGGGCGGAGCTGGCCGAGTTTCCACAGTTCGCCGCTGGCGACCACCGCGGGGCAGACGAAACCGCCGAGGGACGGACCGTCGGGGCCCAGGATGATCGGCGTGTCGCCGGTGAAGTCCAGGGCTCCCACCGCGTATGGCGTGTCGTGGATGTTGGAGGGGTGCAGCCCGGCCTCACCGCCGTCCTGGCGGGCCCACCGCGGCTTGGGTCCTATCAGGCGGACGCCGGTGCGGGCCGAGTTGTGGTGCACCTTGTAGTCGGTGGCGTAGAGGGTGTCGATGTCCCCGCGGGTGAAGAACTCGGGCGCCGCGTGCGGCCCTTCGGTGACACCGATGTGCCAGTGCGAGGTGATCGCCGGCCGGCGCTCGGGCGGGGTGGGGCCGCCGCCGACGGTCGACGAAGCCCCGGGACGCAGTACGTCTCCGGCGCGCAGCGCCCGCCCGCCGTGCCCGCCGAAGCCGCCGAGGGTGAACGTCGAGGCGCTGCCCAGGTATTCGGGTACGCCGATGCCGCCGCGGACCGCCACATAGCTGCGCAGGCCCGGTCCCTGGCAGGCACCGAGCACCAGGGTGGCGCCGGCCGCGACTGTGACCGGCTCCCACAGGGCTACCGCGCTGCCGTCCACCGTGACCGGGACGGGGGCGCCGGTGACGGCGACCACGGTGGCGGCCGAGAAGCGCAGGCTCAGCCCGCCCGCGGTGACCTCCAGGCCAGGGGCCTGGGCCGGGTTGCCGACGGCCAGGTTGGCCTCGGCGAAGGAGACGGCGTCGAAGGGGCCGCTCGGCGGCACGCCCACGTGCCAGTAGCCGAGCCGGCCCGGAAGGTCCTGGACGGTGGTCATCGCGCCCGGCACCAGGACGTCGATGCGCGGCTCGGGGTCGGCCGTGGTGGCGAGCGTGCTGGTACTGTGCACGGCCTCGCGCACCTCGCCCCGCGAGGTCAGCTCGTGCAGCAGGCCCAGGTTGGTGACGATGCCGTCGACCCGGCTCGCGGCCAGGGCCTGGCCGAGCACGTCGAACGCGGCCTCCCGGGTGGGGCCCTTCGCGATCACCTTGGCGAGCATGGGGTCGTAGTACGGCGAGACCTCCAGACCGGTTTCGGCAAAGCCGTCGACGCGCACGCCGGGCATGTTGTCGGCGCCCTGGCCGGGGAAGACCGCCCGGGTGATCAGGCCCGAGGACGGCAGCGAGTCCTTGCCGGGATCCTCGGCGTAGACGCGAGCCTCCACGGCATGCCCGGCGGGCGTCCACTCCCGCTCGAACACCGCGTCCTCGACCCAGCCGTCGCGGGCCAGGACGAGCATGAGTTCGACGAGGTCGACGCCGTACGCCTCCTCGGTCACCGGGTGCTCGACCTGGAGGCGGGTGTTGACCTCCAGGAAGGCGACCTCCTCGCGCGCGGGGTCGTAGACGAACTCCACGGTCCCCGCGCCCCGGTAGCCGACCGAGGCGAGCAGCCGGCGCGAGGAGTCGTGCAGCAGTGCCCGCACATGAGGAGGCAGGGCCGGGGCCGGGGCCTCCTCGATCACCTTCTGGTTGCGGCGCTGCAACGAGCAGTCCCGGTCGCCGAAGACGGCGATCCGGCCGGTGCCGTCGCCGAAGACCTGCACCTCGACATGGCGGGCGGGGCGCACGAGGCGCTCCAGGAACACTCCGGCGGACCCGAAGTTGGACTCCGCGAGCGCCGCGACGCGGGCGAAGGCCTCGCGCACCTCGTCGGCGGTGGCGCAGGCCTGCATGCCGATGCCGCCGCCACCCCCGGTGGCCTTGACCATCACGGGCAGCCCGATCGAGGAGGCCGCGGTGACGGCCTCCTCGGCGCTTGCCAGCAGTTCCGTCCCGGCCAGCAGCGGCACTCCGGCGGCCTTGGCCAGGGCGCGTGCGGTGTGCTTCTCACCGAAGGCGGTGATCTGGTCGGCGGTCGGTCCCGCGAAACGCAGACCGGCCTCCTCCACGGCACGGGCGAAGGCGGTGTTCTCGGAGAGGAAGCCGTAGCCGGGGTGGATGATGCCCGCGCCATGGGCGAGCGCGGCCTCGATGATCGCCTCCCCGCGAAGATAGGACGCGCGGGCGGGCGCCGGACCGAGGCGGACCGCGTGATCGGCCTCGCGTACGTGCGGGGCGGCCCGGTCGGCGTCGGAGAAGACGGCGACGGTGCCCAGGCCCATCCTCCTGGCGGTGCGGATCACACGGCGGGCTATCTCACCGCGGTTGGCGACGAGAACGGCGGTGGGGCGGATCACGCGCCCTCCTTCGCGGTGCGGGCGGCGTGCGCGGACCGTGCGTCGACGCCGACCGGTGCCGGCTCCACGACGATCATCCGCAGCGGAGTGGGGTTGAAGTCGTTGCACGGGTTGTTCATCTGTGGGCAGTTGGACACCATGACCAGCACGTCCGTCTCAGCGCGCACCGCGACCCGGCGGCCCGGCGCCGACATGCCGTCCACGATGCCCAGCGCGCCGTCCGCCTCGACGGGCACGTTCATGAACCAGTTGAGGTTGGAGACGATGTCCCGCACCCCGAGGCCACGCCGCCCGGCCTCGGCGAGGAAGTTCTCGCGGCAGCCGTGCTGGAACATCACATGATGGCCGTAGCGCAGGGTGTTGGACTCCTTGCCGCACGCGCCGCCGATGGTGTCCTGGCGGTCGACCTCGTTGGCGACGACGGTCATCAACGGGCGGCCCTCGCTGCTGCGCAGCACGGTGCCGGTGCGCACATAGGCGTTGCTCTGCCAGGCCAGGGTGTCGGGGACGCTGTAGCGTTCCTCGGGATCGTCGGCGTTGTAGAGCAGACAGTCGGCCGACTGGTTGCCGCCGACGTCGACGATCGTCAGGACGTGCCCCGTCCGCACCACCGCCGACCAGGGCGCGTTGGGGGCCACCGTCTCGTCCAGGACGACCGCGCCCTCGACCAGGCTCGCTCCCCGGTCGAGGGGAGAGCCCTCCGCGTACACGGCTCCCACGGGGACGGTGGAGGCGACCGTGCCGTCGGCGGCGGTCGGGTGGTTGACGGGCCTGGTATCGGTCCGCGTGCTCGCCATGTCACAGCCCCCGGGCTTCGCAGTAGTCGACGGTGTTGAGGTAGGCCCGGTGCAGTTCCGGAGTGGCGGTGAACCGCGGCTCGCCGGGGCCGGTCGGGGCACCGCGCCAGGCGTGCACCCGCAGTGGGCCGACCATGTAGCCGGGACGAGGGTCCAGCGGATGGGCGACATTGGCGACCAGCACCAACAGGGGCATCTCCGCGATGAGTTCGACATGTGTGCCCGCCCCCGCGCTGCCCTGCCAGGCCAGGGTGCCGTCCGCTTCGACGCGCACGCCCTGGAAGAAGGACAGGCTGGGTGGCAGGTCGCGCCGGCTCAGACCGTGCTTGGCGGCCGCTTTGAGGAAGAGCCCGCGGCCGGACGGCGACGGCCCCTCGGGTCGGGCGTCACCGTACTTGCGCTCGTTCCAGGCGTCGGTGGTGGTGCCGCAGAAGGCGTCGTGCCGGCCGGAGGAGTCAGCGCTGACCACCGCCAGGATCCGGCCGTCGCCGGACAGCAGCGGATGGTCCTGGCCCGGATAGGCCTGCCAGGGCACCTTCTGTGTGTCGGCGACGTTGAGCCGCTCCACCGGCTCCAGGGCGTTGAAGAGCAGCAGGTGGGCGCAGGCGTCACCGCTCGGGTCGTCGAGGCGCAGCCGTGTGCCGCGGGCAAGGATTTTGTGCGTGTAGCCGCCGGGCGCCACCGTCTCCGCCCATACCAAGGCGGTCGCGTCCACCCCCGGTGGGCAGTACGGGCTGTCCGACGCCGGCAGGTACGGCATCCACGCGCCGGCCTGCCCGCCCTGGGCGCGGGCGTCGGCGCGGGCACTGTGGACACTGTCGGTCAGGTGCAGATCACGGGTGCGCGTGGGCGTCTGCCCGGTCGGGTGGCGGCCGTGTGGCGGCACGGCGGTCGAGCTCTCGGTGGTGGTCATGGATGTCCCGTCGTCCCTTCGTCGGTACGTCATCGGTGCGTCCGCTCGTGTCACACGGGCCCTCAGGCGGGCTCGGCGACGGCCCGCGCGTCGAGGGTCGGCTCGGTGTGCGTGTGCGGTACGTGCCTCAGCTCGATGCGGCGGTGCAGCCGGCGGGCGAGGAAGTAGCCGGCACCGGCGGCCAGGCTGAGCCCGATGAACAGCAGGGCGCTCCATCGCAGCCACCACGTGCCGCCGGTGAGGTCGTAGATCTCCGCACGGGGCCAGATCAGGTTGACCGTCATGCCGGCCTGGTAGAGCACGGCGAGCGCGTTGACGGCCACTCCCCATCGGCCCAGCGAGAACAGGGGCCGGCCGGTCTCGTCCACGCCCGCCGGCAGCCCGCCGCTGCCCCGCTGCCGGATCCGGGTGACCAGCAGCGGCACCGTCACGCCCAGATAGGCCAGGTACAGCATGGCGATGCAGAGGCTGGAGAGGGCGGTGAAGATCGCCGACTGGCGGATGTTGACCAGGAGTGCGATCGCGGCGCCGACGCCCACCACGATCGACGTGGTGATCGGCGTACCGGTGCGGGCAGATACCTTGCCGAGGTGGCGGTGGAAAGGCAGGGCGCCTTCGCGGGCCATGGAGTACATCATCCGCGCCCCGGAGGTCTGCACGGCCAGGGTGCAGGCGAACACCGCGACCGCCACGCAACACAGCAGCAGTCGGCCCAGAACCCCGCCTAGCCGGTCGGTGAGCACCCAGGACAGACCACCGGCTGCCAGGTTTCCGTCGGTCAGGCTTCGCGCCGCCATCAACCCCGAGACGATCAGCAACGCGCCGCCGACACCCGAGGTGATCAGGGCCCGCAGGATGGTCCGGGGAGTGGTCCGGCGCGGGCTGTGGGTCTCCTCCGCCAGCTCGCCCGCCGAGTCGAAGCCGACCATCACGTACGCCGCCATCAGCGAGGACGCGAGAAGGGCCCCGAAGTAGCCGCCGTGGCCGGCCCAGCCGGTGGGGTGGGCCACCACCTGCAGACCCCGCTCGGGCAGGAAGAACAGGATCAGCACCAGTGCGAGCACGCCGATGATCTCGACCGTGACACCGAAGCTGGTGGCGGCGGCCATCTGGCGGATGCCCAGGATGTTCACCACCGTGGTGATGACCAGCAGGACGCATCCCAGCAGGACCGCGTTCTGCGCGCCGGTCGGGGAGCCCACCGACGTATCGGCGCCTGGACCGCCGACGATCTGGAATCCGGACCAGATGCCCGGCAGCACCGCCTGTGCCGCGATCGCGGCCGCCGCGACCGTGAGGATCTGCCCGATGATCATGATCCAGCCGACGAACCAGCCCGTCGTGGTGCCGGCCAGCCGGCTCGACCACTGGTAGATCGCCCCGGATATGGGCCAGCGCGCGGCCAGTTCCGCGAAACACAGCGCGACCAGCAGTTGGCCCGCGAAGACCAGCGGCCAGGTCCAGAAGAACGCCGCGCCGCCGAGACCGAAGCCCAGCCCGAACAGCTGGAAGACGGTGGTGAGGATCGACACGAAGGAGAACCCTGCGGCGAACGACGCAAAGCCGCCTACGCCGCGGCGGAGTTCCTGCTGGTAGCCGAAGAGGGCGTCGCCGGTCGTGCCACCGCCGCCAGGGTCCTGCGCAAGGGGGAGTTCGGGCCGGCTCATCGCCGCACCTCCGATCGGTCGACAGATACCTGTCGCTTGATAGGTATTGCGATCGTCGGCCGGACCGGTCTCACACCCGAGTCTGGGAAGTTAAGTTCGTGTATCCGCGGGCCCGCCTCGGAGATGACTGCGTGCCAGCACTCTGCGGTGTCCCCGCAGCGGATTCTCCCGCGCGAGACGGAGGATCAGCTCCCGCGTCTCCTCCGAAATCGGCGACCGACCGGGGCTCTTGTGGAGGTAGGTCCACTTCCCGCCGATCAGCTCTCGGAGCCGGCGCAGCAGCGTCGCTGGGGTGGCCAAGGAGCTGCTCCAGCTCTGTCTGGGCGGCAGACGCGACGGGGCCGCCGGCAGGACCCGGTCGGCCCGGTTCCAACTTCGGTTCAACGAGCTGGCGTTGGAGCACAGCGAGCCGGTGCCGCAACACCGGCAGTTCGACGTCCTTGGCAGTGTTGCCCAGCAGCCGCAGGCCCGCAGGCCCGCAGGCTCCAGCGACCTGCGCGTCAGCAGACGGATCGATGACCACCGCATGGATCTCGATCACGCCGCTGTCCTCCACCGTCCCGCAGCGAAGCGTCCTGATCAGGGCCCGAACTCGGGTTTTCACACGGGACAGGCACGCTCGGCTGGCTGGATGCGACGGGGCCCCGGTCATTGCCGTTCGGGGTCTTGCTTCTGAGTACGGCGCGGGCGAGCGGCCGGTTGTCCGTCCCCTGGCACGGCAGCATGATGGGGACGGAGGCAGCCTCTACGAGCACCCGCAGGCCTTCGCCGCACGTGTCCCCGGTGTCTGTCCGGAACGCCGACTCGTATGGCCACGAGGTCAGTGCAGTGGCCCCGAACACGTCGCACCTCGCCGGCCTGCAGCGCCGGCTTGGCCGCCAGCGTGAGCGACCCGGCTGAGACGATGACCCTCGTGACGGTCGACGCCGACCAGTGCTCCGTTCGGTGCTAACGGATATGCGTTCTGCCGCGAATTCTTGATCGAGGCCGCGCTACAGCTTGCTGAACCGGATTTCGACCTTGACCTGCCGGCCCTGGAGCGTCAGGCAAGGGCTGAACAGGACAATGAAGCTTCGTCATCTTCGAACGTGCTGGTCGGAGGGGCTGGCGTGAGGGGTCTGCGGAGTGCTCCTGCCGGTCGCGGGCAGGAGTCTGCGGTCTTGATCGTCTGACGGGGCGGCGTCAGCGGCCGACTTCGAGGTTGGTCAGGACGAGCAGGGCGCGCAGGAGGGCGGTGGCGCGGGCGGGGCCGGTGCGGAGCTTGATGAGGATCCGCTAGGCCTTCAGGCGGGCGAAGCCGTGCTCGACGGGGCGCGTGCGGCGGCCAGGATTCGGTTGGCCTGCTTCTGGCCCGGGGTGAGTTTGCGGGCGCGGGTGGCCTTGCAGCCGGTGACGATGACCTGGGCATCGGCGTTCCTGGGCTTGTCCACGCCGAGGAAGCCGAGGTCGGCCAGGGCGCCGAGGCCGGCTGTCTTCAGGTGTTCGACGATCTTGTCGCGGCGGGCGGCGGTGGCGTCGTGGGTGCGGCCGGGCCGGGCGGCGGAGATCCAGATCAGGTTGCCCTCCTCGTCGGTCAGGGCGAGGAATTGCAGGCCGTGGCGGTGGTGCTTGCCGGAGTAGTTGGGTCGGTTCGCCGTCCCGGTGCGGTGCTGGGGGGATCAAGGTGCCGTCGATCAGGACGACCTCCCCGCCCCGCGCGGCTGTCTTGCGCAGCGCGCGGTCCAGGCGCGGGGCCTTCGCGGCTAGCAGGTCGATCATCTCGTCGCGCCCGCACGCCAGCCCTCTGACCAGCACGTTCGAAGATGGCGGATCTTCAATGGCGAAGCATCCGGTGAGCAGTCCAACTGAACAACGTGGCGGCGTGGCCTCGGATCGCACTCGGTATACGGGAGGTCGTCGGCTACCTGGAGGTCCAGGGCGGTCACGGCTGCGCCGATGCGTGTCCCCTGCTCGTCCGTGAGGTCGGGCAGCGGCGGGCGGAGGCGGTGTGGAGCGCGAAGGCGCCCATGCCGGGTGCTGCATGGTGCAGAAGGTTGGTGACGCCAGCGGAGTGCGCGTCGTGACGGAGTCCGCCGCCGGATAGGAGGAAGGCCGATCCGTAGGCGACCACGGCCGGCTGGCATACTGGCAGCGCGGGCTCCTCTCGCGGCGGTTTCGCAGGCGGCGGAACCAAGTCCCGCACGCGGAGAGAAAGTTCCCGATGACGACCCGGGTCCGACTACGACCGCAACCAGGACGGAAAGGCGCCCTCTACGGGCACACGCTCAGGGACTACCTCACCGGTGACCCGGCCGACGGTTACCAGGGCATGGTGCGGTCCTGGTAGTCGAGGTACTTCAGGCCCGGCTCGCCGCGGTGTCGGTCGATGGTGTCAGCGAGCCCGGGGACGACCTGGTCGACCGTCAGGGGAGCGCCCGGGCCGCCCAGTTCGGTGCGGACGTGGCCGGGGCACATCAGCAGCAGGCTGTGCGCGGCGCCGGCGTACCGTGCGGCGTAGCTGCGCATCAGCTGGTTGAGGGCGGACTTGCTGGCCCGGTAGGCGTCCTGACCGCCGCGGGTGTTGTGGCCGAGGCTGCCCTGCCGGGAGGACATCACGCCGATGGTGCCGTCCGCGGCGACCAGCGGGCGCAGCGCCTCGACGACGCGCATCGGGCTCAGCGCGTTGGTGACCATGACGTCGGTGAACATCTCGGTGGGGACGTCGGCGATCGGCAGGTCGCCGCGGGTGATGCCGGCGTTGACGAAGAGCAGGTCGAGGCTGCGTCCGGCGAGCCGGTCGCGGAGCGCGTTGATCTGCTCGGGTTCGTTGATGTCCAGCTGCTCGACGGTGACGCGGCCGTCGGAGGCGTCCGCGAGGTCGTGCAGACCGGTACGGGCCTCGCCGCGAACGGTGCCGACGACGTTCCAGCCACGGCGCGCGTACTCGGTGGCGAGGCCGAGGCCCAGGGTGCGGGAGGCACCGGCGATCAGTGCGGTCGGGGCTGTGGTGCTCATGCGTGCACCGCCGGCCTGAGGACCTGCTCGCACCAGGTGCGGAAGGCGGTGGGGCTGGCAGTCTCCGGCGTGCGGCGCACGCCGTTGTCGAGGCCCTCGCCCTTGGCGCGCATCATCGCGACATAGCCCTCGACGATGGCTTCTCCCGTGCCGTGGTCCTGGAGCGTGGCACGGAAGTCCTCCACGGACTGCCGGCGGTAGCGGATGGGGCGGCCGAGGACCTCGCTCATGATGCGGGCCTGGTCCGCGGCGGAGAGGTCCTCCGGGCCGAGCACGGGCACCTCGCCCGTTCCGGTCCAGCTGCGGTCGATCAGCAGCCGGGCCCCGGCTGCGGCGATGTCGAGGGTGCTGGCGACGGGAGCCTTGAGGTCGGCAGGGAGGGTGTCGGTGAAGACGCCGTCGTCGCGGATCGAGGCGGTCTGGCGCAGCAGGTTCTCCATGAAACTGGGGTTGGCGAGTGCCCGGTGGGCGACGCCGCTTGCCGCGATCAGGTCGTCCATGGCGAGGGAGGCGGTTACATGCCCGGCGCGGTCGGCGACGGGGGTGCCTCGGCCGAGCGCGGAGACGCTGACGACATGGCCGACGCCGTGGGCGGCGAAGGCTTTGGCGGCGGGGCGGGTGAAGTCGGCGTAGACGGCGTCCAGGGTGGGCGCCTGGCGGCTGGGCGGGGCGACCCAGAAGACGGCGTCGGCGCCGGCGAGGGCGCGGTCGAGCACGGCGGGGTCGCCGTGCGAGCCGGTGACGGCGTCGACGCGGTCGCGGACCGCGTCGGGGAGCCGGGCGGGGTCGCGGACGACGACGCGGACCGGCTCGTCGGTCCGGTCCAGGAGGCCGCGCAGCAGCCGGCTGCCGATACCTCCGGTGGGAGTGGTGACTACGATCATGCCTTCGAGTCTCGGCCCGGGCGCTTCGGGCGTCCAATACCCTTTGCGCCCGCTCGATACCCTGAGGGCATGGATCTCGATCTGCGCAAGCTCCGCTACTTCGTCGCGCTGGCCGAGCACGGCAACTTCGGGCGGGCCGCGCAGCAGCTGTTCATCGCCCAGCCGGTGCTCAGCCGGCAGATCAGGGCGTTCGAGCAGGAGTTGGGGTGCACGCTGCTGACCCGGACGACGCGCCGGGTGGAGCTGACGGCGGCCGGGCATCAGCTGCACGAGGAGGCGAAGGGCATCCTGGCCGCGGTGGAGGCCGGGCTGCGGCGCGTCCGGGACGCCGACCGAGGCGTGCGGCGGCTGATGGTCGCCTTCTCTCCCGGGCTGCATGTCTCGGAGGCGATCCGCGCCTTCGGGGAGCACCATCCGGACGTGGAGATCGACGTCGTCCCGGCGCACTGGTGGGAGAAGGACCTCCCGCTGCGCGACGGCCGCGCCCAGGTCGGCTTCCTGCGCCGCCCCTTCGACGACGCAGGGCTGTCCGTCGTCCCGATCGGCACTGAGCCCCGGGTGGCCTGCCTACCGACCAGCCATCACCTGGCGAGCCGTCAGGAACTGGCCCTGGCCGACCTGGAGGGTGAGCCGCTCCTGGACACCCCGAGCCGCCGCCGTACCACCTCCGCGGAGGAGAAGTTCGAGCTGATCGCCTCCGGCCACGGCATCGCCCTGGTCCCACAGAGTGTCGCCCGCACCTACTCCCGCCACGACCTGACCCACATCCCGGTCACCGACGCGCCCTCCGCGGAAACCTGTCTGGTGGCTCCCTCCACCACCCGCGAACTACTGGTCACGGCCTTCCTGGACATCGCCACCACGGCACTCCGCGACGCCTAGATGCGCCATCTCATGACATTGGTTCCTCGCTGTCAGGCTTGGTGGGCATAGGACGTGAGGCGATCGGCGAGCGCGATGACGAGGTCGCGCAGTTCATCGGGACGCTCGATGACGAACGGCCGGTCGAGTGCGGCGAGCACCGGAGGCAACCAGTCGAGCCGCTCCGCACGTAGCTCGACGCGCAGCCAGCGCTCCGTCGCCCGGTCCTGGCCTGCCCCGGGCTCGTGCTCTTCCAGGCTCGCGACGCTGGCGGGAAGGTGGGCACGGATCTGCCCAACCGTGCCGTGGATCCGCAAGGTCACCTCATGCCGGTACTCGGCCGTGGCGAACCCCGACAACACCCGCTGTGCCGGACCGGGACCGACGGGCGTTTCGAATGAGCCCGGCAGGGTCCGGGCGTCTGCGATGCGATCGAGCCGGAAGGTTCGGTCCTCGCCGAGCTCGGGGTCCTTGCCCGTGACGTACCACCGGCCCGCATGGGCGACGATTCCGTACGCGTGCAGCGTGCGTTCGCTGCGCCGCCCGTCGCGGTCGGTGTAGCGGATCGAGACCGGTCGGCGGTGGCGCACCGCATCGGCGATGGTGAGCAGGACCTCGGCGTCCGGGGTGTCGAACTCGCCTGGCTGATCCGTGAAGGCGAGAGTTTCCAGGAGAGTACCGAGCCGACGGGCGATGTGCTTGGGCAGCACCCGCCGGATCTTCGCCGATGCCGTCTCGTTTGCCGCGTACTGCGTCGTCGTCAACCCTGCTCGGCGGCCGGCGACCAGGCCGAGCAGCACGGCGAGCGCCTCGTCGTCGCTGAACATGAGCGGAGGCAAGCGGTACCCGGGGGCGAGCCGGTATCCGCCGTAGCGGCCGCGCACCGACTCCACGGGCACATCCAGGTCGATCAGCTGGTCCACATACCGCCGCACGGTGCGCCCTTCGACGCCGAGCCGGTCGGCGAGTTCGGCCATGGTGCGGGTGCCGCCGGATTGCAGCAGCTCCAGGAGGGTCAGCACGCGGCCGGTGGGTCGAGGCATGTTCGCAGCCTAACGCGAATACTGGACCGATTCTGTCCACTATTTCTCCTAGCCTGCGCTGTGCACGCCTTCAGCACTGCCAAGGAGATTCCCATGGACTTCGTCTCGATCCGCATCATCACCGGCGACGTCGCGCGCCTCGTCGAGTTCTACGAGCGAGCCACAGGGGCGCGGGCGACGTGGGCCACCGAGGACTTCGCCGAGCTCAAGACCGCGGGTGCCACGCTTGCGATCGCCAGCACCCGCACCGTCCCGTTGTTCGCGCCGGGCTCTGCCCGACCGGCGGACAACCACAGCGTGATCACCGAGTTCCTCGTCGACGACGTGGACCGCGTTCACCAGAACCTGATCGGTTTCGTCACCGACTTCGTCAACGAGCCCACCACGATGCCCTGGGGCAACCGGTCACTGCTGTTCCGCGACCCCGACGGCAACCTCGTCAACTTCTTCACCCCCGTCACCCCGGCGGCCATCGAGAAGTTCGCACGTTGACGCCACGCTCAGCCGCTCACCGGGGAGCCCTGAGGTCCCAGGGCTCCCGGCGAATGCGGTCGCCGAGTGCAGGGCGGCGCACGCGGACAGGTGCATCGCGCGTGTGAGCTGTCGGCTGCCGCCTCCGGGCGCGTGTTCGCCGTGGATGGAGGTCCCTGACGACTTCGTCGTCGGGGCGAGTCCGGCGTAGGCTTCCGCGGCAGGCGTCAGCCCCTCAGGGGCGCCTTTCCCCGCTCGCCGACGCAACGGATCTCGGCGTGGGGGGTGTTGTGCCGTCGCCTCCACCGCTTGAGCCGACGGCACTCGGAGCGGTCCGAACCAGATCGGCCAATGTCCGTCGGTCGCCGACGACATGTCCACGATGTCTCGCCCGGTTTCCCGGCGGCCTCACCTCCCGGTGCCGTCGCCGGCCTGGTCCGGCATGTCACGGGTGGTGGAGTGGACGCGGCGCAGCCGTCCGTCCGGAGCCAGTTCCCCGAACAGGTAGATCTCGTTGTTCAAGCGACGCCCTTTTCGCATGGTGGAGCGCAGGGTGTACCGGGCGGCGACGCGGTCGCCGGCCATCAGAGTGTCATGGACTTCGACGTCGAGGGCGATCGCGCTCTTGCGTGCAGGGCGGGCATGGGCGATCAGCCTGTCCCGGTCCAGCCGTATCCCATCGCTGTGCCACTCGATGTCCGGGGTGTGGTACCGGTCGATGACCACGCCGGGGTCCTCGCTGCCCAGGCCCATCTCCCGGATGTACGACCTCAGGTACCCGGCGAGCTCCTGCGCAGGGGTAGGCCGGGGATTCTCACTCATGACACTCCTTCGGGACGGGATCCTGGCGGCAGTGGTGTTCGGGCGGCCAGTTCGAGCAGTTCGTCGACCGTCCACTGGTCGTAGGCGTGTTCGCCGTACTTGGCGGCGAGGACGCGGCCGTCGGGCGCGATCAGGAAGTCGGCGGGAAGGCCGAGCCGTCCGCCGTGCGGCCTGCGGGCCGGAGGACGCTCCCGCCCGCGGGCGATCGTCCACGCGCTGCGCAGAATGGCCCGGGCGGTTGGTCCCCAGGCGCGCGGGCTCAGCAGCGCGCGAGGCGCCGACTCGACGCCGAACTCGGTGTACAGCCGCTTGGCCGGGTCGGCGATCACCGCGAAGGGAAGGTCGGATACGTGGTCCCGCAGTTCTTCTGCGGGGGAGTGGAAGATCACGACCTCGCGGATTCCGGCCTGAGCGATCTCCGCGTGTCGCCGCACCACCGATCGCAGGTGCAGGTTGCAGATCGGGCAGCCGGCGAACCGTCGGAACTGCACATGGGTCAGCCGGTCACGGTCGGGCACAGTGACCGGGGCGCCCGACACGGCCGTGAGCCCGCGGGAACCGACAGTGGCACACGGCCCTAAGGTCCCTCCCTGCGTGCGCCTTCGAGACGTGTGCATCATCTCCCCCTCGCTTTAGGCGTACACCATACGCTTACCAGCGTAGGCGTATGCCGTACGCTGTCAACCGTCATGCCTCGCCCTCGTTCACTCACCCCGGATCAGCTCGCCTCGGCCGCCCTCACCGTCATTGATCGCGACGGGCTCGCCGGCCTGTCGATGCGCGCGGTCGCGCAGGAACTGCGGATGAGCACGATGGGGCTCTACCGCTACGTCGCCGACCGCGAGGAACTCGAACGGCTGGTCGTCGAGGCCGTCCTCGGAACCGTCGACACCGAGCCGGCGCCTTCGTGCACGCCGTGGGAGGAGCGGATCGAGGCCCTGGTGCGGCGCCTGCGCGACACCATCAGTGCACACCCCGCGGTCGTGCCGCTGACGGTCACCCACCGGCACCAGTCCCGCGCAGTGTTGCGCTGGTCGGAAGCAGTACTCACCGTCCTCGCCGAGGCAGGCTTCGACGGCACACGACGCGTCATCGCGCTACGGGCCCTGCTGAGCTACATCATCGGGGCCATCCAACTGGAACACCTGGGGCCCCTGGCGGGCGAGGGCACGGTCGCCATCTCCGCGCTGCCGCCCACCGAGTTCCCGCACCTGGCCCAGACCGCGCAGCGCGCGCGTGACGTGGGTGCCGACGAGGAGTTCCTGGGTGGGCTCGCCGCGCTGATGCGTGGCCTGCGCACGTAACACCCGCGCTCCCCGTTGGTGGTCGGAGCCCCACCGCCCTCGCATACCGGTGCGAGGGGCCGGTCAAGACGTCAGGAGAGGCGAAGAGGGTTCGCGTCGGCGCGGCCGCCGGTGCCAAGGGTCCGCCGGTGTGCCGGGGGCATCTCCGGGTGAGTCGAGGATCGGCCTGGGCCACGCGGATGTTCTGTGGGGCCGGGGGACCGACTCTGCTGGGCAATTCCCTGCGGGGTGACGGTGGGCACGGGCTGATCGCTCGTGCGGTCGTTGTCCTGTCGTGCGGCCGTAGGGGTGGTGTGGGTGTCGATGCGGCCGCAGGGGCTGCCGGAGGTTCCGGCGCAGACGGCGGCGGTGGCCCGGGCGGCGCTTCCGCAGGGGAGCCTGGCGATGCGGGCGCGGGACCGGCTCACGGAGGTCTTCGCGGACGAGCCGTTCAGCGACGCGTTCGGGGTCCGGGGTGCTCCGGGGTTGTCGCCGGGGGTGTTGGGCCTGGTCACGGTGTTGCAGTTCGCCGCGAACCTGACCGACCGGCAGGCTGCGGCGATGGCGGTGCGGGCGATCGACTGGAAGTACGCGATGGGCGTGGAGCTGATGGACATGGGGTTCGACGTCAGTGTGTTGAGTCGGTTCAGGGCTCGGCTGGCCGAGCACGTCATGGAACCGGTGCCCTTCGACCGGCTCCTTGAGCACTGCGAGGCCGAAGGGCTGGTCGCTGCCGGTGGGAAGCAGCGCACGGACTCCACCCATGTGATCAGTGCGGTGCGGGACTTGAACCGTCTGGAGCTGGCCGGGGAGAGCGTGCGGGCCGCGTTGGAGGCGCTCGCGGTCGTGGCGCCGTCCTGGCTGGCCGGGGCCGTGGACGGCGCGGAGTTCGCTCACCGTTACGGGCCGCGGGTGGACAGCTGGCGGATGCCGTCCTCGCAGACCAAGCGTGACAGGCCCGCGCAGGTCTTCGGCCAGGATGCGCCGGCGTTGTGCCGGGCCGCATGGGCGCCCGGGCTCCGGGATGGATCCGCGAGATCGAGGCAGTGCAGGTACTGCGGCAGATCCTCGTGCAGACCTACCACCTCCGCACCGACGCCAAGGGGCAGGAGGTGATCGTAAAGCGGGCCGCCGACGACGAGGGCGTCGCGCCCGGCCAACTCCGCCTCGCCTCGCCTACGATCTCGACGCACGCTGGGCGGCCAAGGGCGAGGACCCGGGCCGTCGCATGCTCACTCTGCGGCCGAGAGAACCCGAAGAAGCCCTCGCCAGGGCCCGGGCCGAGCAGAAGACAGAGACCTGAAAACGAGGTACGCACTGCGCGCGGGAGTCGAGGGCACCATCAACCAGGCCCTCGACATCACCGGCATTGGCCGGGCCCGCTACCGCGGGCTACCGAAGGTCCGTCTCCAACACACCTTCTCCGCAACCGCCCTCGACGTCGTCAGACTCGACGCCTACTGGACCGGCCACGACCAGCACCCCCCGAGCAGCCGCCTCGAACGCCTCGCCTACCGACTCACGGCCTGATTCGCGAATTGCGCAGCAGAGTCCGCCTATCACCCAAAGCACAATCCGGACGGCCACGATCTCGACACCTGCCCATCTGCGGGTATACCGCGTTCTGCGTACAGGGTCTCGACACATGGGGGCGCGTCCCCTCCGGCCAGTGCCTGGTGTGCATGTATACCCGCACCCCCAAAACCGCGGACGACGAGGGTTACAGCGAGCATCTGGCGTGGCTTGACGGCGAGAACTGATCACCGGCCCCCCGAGCATTGCCTGTCTCACGTGGCGATGTCTCGTCACGGACTGCTCTCTTGTGGGCACGCCCATGCAACTGAGCCGATGTAGCCCCGAGTTTTCGCTGTCCCCCGGCCGCCAAGTAGATTCTTGACCCTCACACCGTGTCAGGCGGTCAGCTCGGAGACATCATGTTCACCATCGGAGACTTCGCCCGGCATGGCCGCGTCTCGGTCCGCATGCTGCGTCACTATGACGCGACCGGACTGCTGCGACCGGCTCACGTCGACCCCGCCAGCGGCTATCGCTACTACACCGGTACCCAGCTCGCCCGCCTCAACCGGATCATCGCGCTCAAGGACCTCGGATTCACTCTCCAGCAGGTCCAGGACATCGTGGACGAGAAGGTCGGCCTCGGGGAACTGCGCGGCATGCTGCGGCTTCGGCGGGCCGAACTGGAGACCGCCATGGCTGCCGCAGGAGCACGGCTGATCCAGGTCGAGGCGAGGCTCCGAGCGATCGAGAGTGAGGGGCACATGCCCACGAACGACGTTGTCATCAAGAGCGTCCCTTCCGTCCGGGTGGCGGAGCTGACCGCAACGGCCGCGAGCTTCGAGCCCGAGGACATCGGCCCGGTCATCGGGCCGCTCTACGACGAGCTGTTCCGGTGCCTGGGCTCAGCGGGTATCACTCCCACGGGCCCCGGCATCGCGTACTACGAGGATGCCCCGGAGGGTGGAGGCAGGATCAGCGTCCACGCCGCCGTCCAGGTCTCCGCCCCTCTCCAGCACGGCACCTTCCGGATCCTCGACCTGCCGTCCCTCGACCAGGCAGCGACCATCGTGCACCGCGGTTCGATGGACACCGTGCTCCCCACCGCCCAGGCCCTGGCCCGCTGGATCGACGCCAACGACTACCAGTCGACCGGATACCCCCGCGAGATCAACCTGGAATGCCCGGAAAATCGTGACGACTGGGTGACGGAACTGCAGGCACCGGTGACCCGGGCCTGATCAATCGCGCCCCAGCCTGCCCGACTTCAGTCTTGAGAGCTTCTTGCGGCAGGTCAGGGCGGCAAGGCCGAGAAGGGCGAGGAAGTGCGAGCCGGTTCGCTCGTATCGGAGGGTGAGGCGGCGGTAGCCCGAACAGCCAGGCGATCGACCGCTCGGTCTTCCAACGGTGCCGGCCGGGCCGTTCGCCCGATTCGATCCCCGGGCGCGCGATGCGCGGGATGAGCCCGCGTTCGCGCAGCCAGGTGGGCGAGATCCGGGTGCTTCACGCCGGATCTCGCCCCACGCCACAGGGGGAACCTCGCGTAGTCGAATGGCGAGGTCCTGGGCTGCGGTTGTGTTGCGTTGGTCGGCGAGGATGACGAACTGGTCGCCGCTGACCCGGGCAACGGTGTCGCCGTCCCATACTCCCTGGCTGAGCGGACGGGCGACTTCGACGACAACGGCATCGCCTGAGTTGTGCCCGAACCGGCCGTTGATCGACTTGAAGCCGTCGAGGTCGCAGAAGACCACCGCGAGGCCCTTGTCGCCGTCGTCGCGCTCGCTTTCCGGGGCGATCGTGCGTGTACGTGGTGGTCATAGGCGTCGTACGCCTCGACCCCCGCCTGGAAGTCGGAGATGAGGACTGCTCTATCGGACACGCGTTTCTCGTCGGTGGAATCCCGCGGGTTGAGCTCGCCAGCATAGGGTGGATGTGGGCAGAGGCGAGCCGACAGACGGGAGCGCGGCTCGGCGGAGTTGGGCAGGCCGGTCAACGAGTCGGAAACCCAGACGTAGCTGCCGTCGCGCCGCCCCAGGCGCAACTCGGCGCGGCCGCCCTCCGCCGGGGTCCGCAAGAGCGTGACGACGTCCTCGGGGCGGACGAAATCCGCGAGGGCGCTGCGACGCATTGCAGAGGCGCAGGTTGGGCGGCCAGTGTCCGATCGGCCGGTCCAGCGCGGTCGCCGCTCTGGGCGTACGCACTCCTGGGAAAGAAGTGGATTCAGACGAGCTGGAGGTCCGCCTCGAGGGCTGCCAGGTCGATGCCGTTGACCTCGCCTGCTTCTTTGAACTCCTGGGAAATGATGGCCCAGGCCTCATCCGCATAGGTGGACCACCAGTCCCAGGCGACGGGCTGCACCGCGCCCCAGGTGATCGCGTAGAGCCAGTTGGCGTCGTAGCCCAGCAGCGGGATGGCGTGCCCGCCCACGATCGACTGTTCCTGCCAGCCGGCATCCAGTGTCCAGGGCTTGCGATCCGCGAACTGCTGCTGCGCGTTCGCGGGCACCTGGATTCCGGCATACGCGCCACCGAACAGGTAGATGGCCTGCTTGAGGGCGGTCAGATCATGGACGTTGACCGGCGCGTAGGCGACCACCCGGTTGTCCCACAGACCGGCACGCTGCCAGGCCTTGAGGACGTGAGCCTCGACCAGGCCGCTGTCATTGCCCCTGGTGAGCTTGAAGTACTCGTCCACGACCTGCTGCTCGGTGGGCACCAGGTCGTTCGTCCCGGTCTGGGCCTCCCAAGACTGGATCATGTGGGCTGCTGCGGCCATCGTGCAGTCGCCGTACTGGTTGTTGCCGTCCATCGGCCAGTTGCTGACCTTGCCCTCCCAGTCCACAGAGGGCGGCGGATCGGGCAGCGGAGCCCTTGCGTAGACCGTCAGTTCCTTTAGAGCAACCGGGAACTGAGGAAGGAGCTTTCCGAGCTTTCCTGCTACGCGAGCCATCATTACTCCCCACACGGTGAGTGAACTGCTGGTAGATCTTTGACTTCCGGCGGCGCCCTCCGGCCCGCGCTCTCGGGCGGGACGTGGAATCGATCTTGATGAGATGACGACGCCCTCCACTGCGGCAGCCATCAGTGGGTCGACAGCCTGTCGAGGGCGGGAGGGCCAGGTCATGCCGGGTGTCGTCCTTGAAGCGGGAACTCTTCAGTCCTGCCACAGGTCGCGCTGCCGTGCCGTTTGTCGCCATGCGTCGCTTGGGCACCAGCGAATACCGCCGGCATGCCCCGGTGGACCGCGCCTTGCGCAAGCCTGCGGCGCGCTGCGTTGAACCTAGGACGCGCCCATCGCGTCGCTGTCAGCTTGACCCTGCCGCGAGGCCGCTACTGAAGTCCCTTCCATCCCTTTTTCCATATTTTTTCACTCCGGCACCAGGCCTGTCCAGTGGGACACAAGCAATAAACAGCCCATAGGGGCGCGCGGGGGCGCCTGGAAGGCGCTCGTTGGCACTGTTGCGGGCGGCGCGCACCCAGGCGGACCCCCATGCGTCCGGCCAGCTCTCCATGACCGCGGTCACCGGCGCTCATGTCTGCTTTCGAGGCGGTAGGCAATCAGGTGCCATGCTGCGGTGGCGAGGGTCAGTCCCGGCGTGGCAGGCCGCGGGCACGGCTGATCATCTCCTGCCAGAATGCGCGGATGCCGCTGTAGGTGAGGGACGCCGGGCGGCCGCCCGGACGGTGCACCCACTGCTGACGGCTGAACGCCTCGGTCAGCTCGGCTCGAATGCCGGCGGTGCCCCTTGGCGGGTACGGGCACAGGCGGAACTCGCAGGAGTCGGCGCAGGCGTCCCCTGGCAGCGGGGTGTCGGCCCCGCCGACCGTCAGCCGCAGGTTGAGCGTGCTGCGGTCGACACCCAGACAGGGCGGCAGGTCGCTGCGGGCCGTCCTCTGGAGGTGGCGCTCGCGTTCGTCCGGCGCGGTGCCGCGATCTGCGAGGGTAAGCAGCAGGATCACGTCGGCGACCAACTGCCGGGCTTCAGGGACCAGCGCCACCCAGCCGGTCGAGCAGGGGATCCACAGTCCGCGCCGCTCCATCGGCACGGCCGTAGCCGCGACCCTCTGGACCGGCAGTGCCGCCCAGGTGGCGCCCGCAGCTCCTCCACCCTGGACGGCCTCCGCCAGGCCTCGCCGGGTACCGGAGTTCGTGGTGGGCTTGCTGCGGGCCGAGGACGCTATGTCCGGCAACGGGCTCGACCAACCGCTAGCAGGTGCTGGTATCCGCTTGCACGTGTGCACGCTGCGGGGGAGGGCTCAGTGGTCGCCTGCGCGTTCGTTCCCCGGGCACAGATCGAGCGTGGTGCACAACTGGAGCACCTGGTACGTCCCGCCGTCGTGCCCCACACCCGTCTCCCCCTCGCCGTGCGGCAGGAAGCGCCACTGCGAGGGCTTGGTGTGCCGGGTGCGGTTCGTCTTCGCCACATGAGCGTGAAGCGTGCGGGCTCTTGAGTCGTTCGTCTCCACCAGGACCTCGTCCGCGGCGATCGGGAAGTGGTCGTGCAGAAGGCACAGGCCGAAACGGTTCAGGTTCCCGTGTTTGGCCAGCACCGCCACCAGGTCCCGGACGAACTCCGCGTCCTGCGGCCCCAGTCCCTGGGCTTCCTCGAAGCGGGGAAGCGGGTTCCGCGCAACGGACGACACCGATGTGTCGGTCATGACCCCTCCATCAAATAGTTGACGCTCCAAATAGTTAACGGTCATCGGATTCCATTATCAACCACTGGCCGATCTCCTGCAATTCAACGGAAAGCGGCCGATGGAGTGGGCCGCCATATCTCTCGCCGAATGTCAGGGGGCATGGCATATGGCAAGGGCCTCATCTCCGTGGGGAGGAGGTGTCGGGGCGATGAAGGGCATCCGGTGGCAGTGCCTTTTACTGCTGATGATGGTGACCGTGGTGGGGTGGGCCTGTCCCTCGGCGCAGGCATCGCAGAACAACAGGGAATCCTGCTGGGAGAGTCGGCTCGACACCAGTCACGTGACGGCCAGACTCCAATTCGACCAGAACAGCGAACCCTACCTCAAGGTCTATTCTCGTATGACAGTCGACGTGCCTCTGAAAAAGTGGCCCGCAGCAAGATTTCTGACCTACGGTGAGGAGTCGGCGGAATATCAACACGCACTGCAGTGTCTGCTGCGCGGACCTGACAGCGGCCGACGACTCAAGGAATGGCGCCCAAATGTTCCAGTGGTGACGGCCTCCAGTGAGAAAGTCACGGTGCAGTATGACGTCTTCGCCTGGATCGAGGACTACGACCCGATCCGGCTCGGCCCTTGGCAGATCACCAAAGCAACGGAAAAAATGTGGCAAGTGCGACTTCGGCCGCCCACGTTGCAATATGCGCACTGGCAGCTGGTGGAGGCCGACACGGACGGCATGCATTTCAGTGACCGCTCCCGGCTGGCATCGTCCTTCACCGAGAACGACCTGGTATGGAGAAACCAGAAACCCACGCTCATCGATTTCGACATCGAACTTCCCTGGCTGCGTAGCTGACTCCTGAGCTATGGCCAGTCATTCTGGAGCAAGCTCGGAGTCGCGGGCTGGTGGGTGTGCGCCTCCGTCGTGATCGCACTGACCGCGCTCCGTACCCAACGGGCGCATTCCGCCGACACGACCGGGACACCAGGCTCCTCGGCGCGGGCCGGAGGCGTGGGCAGCGGAGGGAGCGACGGCCTCACGCGGATCGTCCTGCAATGGGCCCTGCTCAGCGGGGCGATCGCCCTGACGCTGAGTCTGGTCGTCTCCTAGCCCCCGATCAGCTCCCGGTGGCGCAACCTTGTGTGTCTTGCCGCCGGCCTTGCCCTGGTCCTGGTCGCGCGCCCCTGGTGCAGCGCCATACCGGTCACCGCCCTGGACAGCACAGCCGATGGCTCCGACATCGCCCGAGACCACCGGCGGCGCCAGACGCACACCGGGATCGGCGTGGCGTCGCCGATGGCGCCGGTCGGCGCGCTGGTGGTCCTGGCGCCTCAGATGTTCGGACTGCCCCAGAGCCTCGCGTCGAAAGCGGAGCCCAGCGTCCTCGGCAACGTCGGCTATGTGCTCATGGGCCTGGCTACCCTGTGGTTGTGGCTGGCCGCCATGGCCGCCTGGATGTGGCGTTTCGCGCGCGAGGGCACACTGATCCCCGCCTCCTGGACCCGCCGGTGGGACAACACGCCGGTGCGCTGTATCGCGGTGGTCTCCGCGCTGCTCCTCGCGGTCGCAGAAAGCATGCTCGGTTGTTTCTGGTGGGTGAACGAGAACCAGTGGAGAAGGACCACCTGGCTCACTGGTCCCGACCCCGTGTCCAGGCATGGCACCTACGCCAGTTCCTACCGTGCGGGTTTCGCGTTCAGCGATCTGACGTGGATGTTCGACTACATCTGGCTCTTGACGGGTGTCGCACTCTTCGCCCTGCTGCACTTCCGCGCCAGGACACAAAGCACACCGTCCGGCCGTAAGCGGGAACGGCCTGCCCTGGGCCCGGAAGGGCCCGACCTGCTGCTGACCGCGGCCGTGTTCGCCTTCACTGTGGGGCTGCGGGGCGCCACCTTCGCGGGCTTCTGCATCCAGTACGGCGTGTGGCTCATCCTGAACATCGGCTCGCTGCTCGCGGTTCTCGCGGCGGGGCGACGGTGGTCGGTCCTCAGCCAGATGGGTCACCACTTCTGCGTGAAGAGACTGAGAACGAAGAGGCGTCGACGTGAGCTGATGACGAAAGCCCACGAATACCGCAACGTCAACCACCAGTTGCAGTTGCTGGACCCAAGGACGCGCCGGGGATGTCACTTGCGAACAGTTGGAGGGGCGGCTACGGGCGCTGCGCCATTGGCTGGTGGACGGATGCGGCCGGAAGAACCCACCCGACCACCTCTCCGTCCTGGACGCCGCCCTGGCCTGGGGCCCGGAGGGCGACAGGTGGACCAACGGCGTGCACGCCGCGAAGGTGGCCTTCTGCTTCGGAGTTCCGGCCAGCGGAGCCCTGCTCTATCTAGACATGCAGGACCCTGGAACATGACACGGCTTGCCTTCGAGCCCACCGCGATCCCGGCGCTCGTCGCAAGCACCATCGCCTATCAGACGGCGTGGGCCGGTGCCGGTTTCGTCCTGGGCACGCTGTGGCGTCTGCTCCCGGGGCGCCACAGTCCCGCTCGCGCATGGAGCCTGACCTGTTCCTACGCCGTGCTCCCCGGCCTGGCCGCGTTACTGAACAAGTTCACCCACGCGGACTTTCGCGACCTGCTTCTCTATTCCCTGCTCATGCTCATCATCCTGACGATCACCAGCATCTGGATGGACACATGGACCTTCAGGCAGGAGCGACAGTACTGGCCCAGCCGTTTCGCGCTGCTCGTGTCCATCTACCAGCTCCGGGGCCTGTCCGCGCACGTCGCTTGGATTCTCGCCCAGGTCGGGGCCGCCGTGGCCATCTGGAGTCAACTGGTCACACGCTAGGTGTATTGACCTGAAGCGTTGTTCACACGGCTGATCGGTGGGTGGCCGCCGAGTGCGGTGTGGCAGCGGTGGTGGTTGTAGGTGTGCAGGAAGTCT
>NZ_JBVHMR010000046.1:0-47853 GCF_055558375.1 Streptomyces sp. NPDC025793
TGGCAGAAGGTTGAAAGCCACACCCGACGTCCCTGGGTAGATGAACCATACGAAGGGCTCACCCTGTCCCGCAGAGCAACGTAGGGAAGGTTGAGTGATCTCACCGAAGGCTGAGTGTGGGCGGTCTCGTCTCACAGGAGCTTCAGTGAGGCCCGGCCCCGCAAGGGGTCATGTAAGGGACAGGCTCGCGCGAGCTGCGATCATGAAGGCATTCTTGTGCTCTTCGAGGTGCTCGTTGACTTCCATGCCACCGATCTCCCGCCAGACCGTCTGGTTGAGCGCTCGCCCATAAGCACGAGCGGGAGCCTCAAGGGCTGGGTCGCAGAGCAGGACGACACCGCGATCCGCAGTCCATAGCTTGGTCATTACTGTTTGTGTTCGGGTCATCCAGCCGTCTTCGTCGTCGCCCCAGGGTTCCGGACGACTGTAGGCGGCCCGCTCGGCATCCTGGGCACACACAAGGAACTCCTTGATCGCCTGCACCTGTTCGCCCCGGCGCGTCTCGGCGGTCGCCGCCGACTGGCGCCGCTCCTCGGCTCGGTCAGCCGACCGCTGGGCAGCGCGCTGCGTGAACGCCGTCAGTGCACCACCGAGCAGAACACCTACGAGCGAGAAAGTCGACGCCCACAGTTCCACCGCCATGCCAACTCTCCCCTTACGACAAGTCCTTGCCCATCAGCGTGCACATCGCCTCGTATCGGCGGATCGAACCGTCCCCGCAGGCGCTCGCTACCGAGGAGAGGGGGTCGACTACTGGTTCCGGTTGCGTCCGAGCAGGTGAGGCCGCCCTTGATCATTAGATGTTGTGTGGACAACCAATGATCACGCGGCGGCCTCGGGCGCCAGCGTAGCGCCTACCCGATGGCAGGACGCATTCGAGGGCCTGATGGGCCGGATAGCCGGCCGGTTCTCCCGGGTCGAACCCCGCCGCCGGGCGAGGCAGTTGGTCCTCGGGATGCTGTCGGACCTGCCGT
Organism: Streptomyces sp. NPDC025793; assembly: GCF_055558375.1. NCBI lineage: Bacteria > Bacillati > Actinomycetota > Actinomycetes > Kitasatosporales > Streptomycetaceae > Streptomyces > Streptomyces sp. NPDC025793. Next base: position 975 of record NZ_JBVHMR010000046.1, read on the forward strand.
GCAAGAACTGCCGGACCATCGCCGAGCACACCGGTGACACCACCCCGGATGGCTTGCAGCATCTGCTCGGCCGCGCCAAGTGGGACGCCGACCGGGTCCGCGATGACCTGCGCGATTTCGTCCTGGAGCACCTGGCGGACGACCAGGCGGTGCTCGTCGGCGACGAGACCGGGGACCTGAAGAAGGGCACGCAGACCGTCGGCGTCCAGCGCCAGTACACCGGCACCGCGGGCAGGATCGAGAACTCCCAGGTCGCGGTCTACCTCACCTACACCTCCCGGCACGGCCACGCCGCCATCGACCGCGCCCTCTACCTGCCCCAGTCCTGGACCGGCGACCGGGACCGCTGCAAGCGGGCGGCCGTGCCCGACGACGTCGGCTTCGCGACCAAGCCGCAACTGGCCTGGCAGATGATCGAACGGGCCCTGGACTCCGGAGCCCCGGCCGCCTGGGCGGCCGGCGACGAGGTCTACGGCGACAACCCGCACCTGCGCGCCGCCCTGGAGAAGCGCGGGCTCGGCCACGTGCTCGCGGTCTCCCGCACGCACCGCGTCCCCACCCCTGCCGGTCCCCAGCGTGTCGACCACCTTGCTAAGCGCATCCCGCGCAGGGCGTGGCAGAAGCTGTCCGCCGGACACGGCGCGAAGGGTCACCGCTACGACGACTGGGCGCACGTCGCCATCACCATCGGCGACCCGGCGAGCCACCAGCATCTGCTGGTCCGCCGCGCCCGAAGCACCGGTGAACTGGCCTACTACCGCTGCTACTCGCCCCGCCCGGTCCCGTTGTCCACGCTGGTCAAGATCGCAGGAAGCCGCTGGACGATGGAGGAGATATTCCAGAGCTCGAAGACACTGGTGGCTGGAGTGCCACAACCCGCGGATCGGGGACGCGGTCGTGTTCGACCGGCTTGTCCAGGCGCTGGTGTCGGGGGTCTACCAAGATCCGTTCCACGGGCGCACCCAATCTCGACACCTGAGAGGAACGCTCCCGCGCTCCTCATCCGCCACCGCCGACTCACCAAATGACACGACGTCTATTAGCCTCGCGATTTCACTTGGGTCCTTCGGCTGCCTGCTCGACCTCGCGGGGAAACACGACGGAGCCCTGTGGTGGTGGCAGTTCGCTGCGGGAGCCGGCAACGCCATCGCCGCCTACTGTCTGTACCTGTTCCACACACGCCGCGGCGACCTCAGAGACGCCGGCCACTGGTGGCACCAGTACCTCGCTCTAGGCCCCACACGCGAGGACTTCACTGCGCCGCCGGCATGGATGCACCTCAATATCGCCACATGCGGCGTCCTTCGCAAAGCCGTGGACCGTCTCAGCGTCGAGGAAGCTGTCGGCGAGTTCCACCACCCCGACCGGTACCTCGCCGACCAGATCGAAGAACTCGTCGAGGCCTGCTGACCCGCGTCCGATGCGGCAAACGTGCCGTTGGTCCTGCCACGCGCACGGCGGGTGCACCGCTCGCCGTGGCGCTGCCGGAACGGGACAGCTGAGCCGACGTGCCTGTGCGGGCACTCGTCGCCGGTGATCCCGATCCGTGGGTCGCGCCCCCGAACGCAACCGCCCTGGCTCTGGTCTCGGCCGACTCGGAGCTGGCGGATGCCGACCCGTGACCGTAACGGGGCAGCGCCGTCGCCGTCCGCCGCGCCGCAGCGTGCCTTGGTGGTGGGCCTGGTGGCAGACATGGTGCCTCACGGGCGCTCTCCTTGCCCGGGCGGTCGTCTTGCTCCGCCTCTTGTAGACCCCGATTGAGCCAGGCCCGTATGTCACAACGCCCGGCTCAGCCGGTCCCTGCTCCCGCACCGGGTCACGGGCCGCGATCCGCGTTTCCTCGCCAGCGGGGGGAGTCATCCAGTGTGGAGTATCCGATAGCGATCGGGTTGCGCCGGGTCTCGATCTACGACTTCGATGGGTGTCCAAGCCCACTGCCAAACGCTGATGCCTGGTGTGCGGGTGAACTGGATCGGCCCGCGGGTGCCCTCGACCGTGATGCGTGGCCATGCCTCGGCGATGGTGGCGCGGTCCGTGCCGTGGGAACGTAGCGCCGCGGCGAGGACGGTGATGGTGTCCCAGCCCTCGAAGGCGACGAAGGACGGCGCTTCGCCCAGCCGCTCGCGGAGCTCCTTCGCGACGTGTCGGCCGAGCGGGCCGAGGCGTTCGGGCAGGTAGCGCAGGAACGGGATCCCTGTGCCTTGCTGGCCCAGTGCTGTGGCCCATTCGGCGAACTCGGGTTGTCCGGCCGGAGCGCCGATCAGGATCTCGGCGAGCCGCTGGTCGCCCCGCACGGCCCTGACGATCGATACCGCCGGCTCCGGGTGGCCGACCAGCAGGAGGAGCGCCGTCGCGCCGTGGTCGACGAGCGCGTCGCACAGGGCCTCGGGGGCGAGTGCGGTGGCGTCGAGCTCGACGACGGTGCCGCCGTGGTGCGCGAGATGGTCTCGCAGGACACGGGTCCCCGACTCCCAGTAAATGCTCGGCTGGGTCGCCACGGCGATCCGCGTGCAGCCCGCGCCGAGGAGGAAGTCCGCGTAGATCCGCCAGCCGTGGGACTGCGCGGGTGCCAGGCGCGCGACCCATGGTGTCGGCTGTTCGGTGAGTGTGTCGAGGACTGCTGACGAGCACAGGAACGGCATACCGAGTGTGTCGGCCCGGGCGGCGGCGGCTCGGGCGACCACGCTGTGGTACTCGCCCACCACGGCGGCCACGCCCAGGCCGGCCAGCTCGTCAACGGCCGCCGCGGCGCGCTCCGGAGAGGCTGCGGTGTCCCGCACCAGCAGCTCCAGTGGTCTGCCCCCGATCCCGCCGGCGTCGTTGACCTCGCGAACGGCCAGGTCGAGTCCTGCGAGCAGGTGGCGGCCTGCCTCAACCCAGCCGGGGCGGGTCAGCGGGACGAGAGCGCCCAGGGGGACGGGCGCCCCGTCTGCGTGGTCCTCTTTGGACGGTGATGGTGGCGTGTTCATCGGGTGGAGTCTCCCTGGGACGATGCGGTCGCGGTCACCGGTTCGCGCGCCGGCTGGGGCCGGCGGTTCGCGCTCACAACGTCTCGCTGCGGCGGGCGCGCCCGGGTGATCACTCAGCATAGGGAACTCCATGATCACGGGGACCCGAGCCCGTTCTGACGCTCATCCCATCTCCCGGGCACCTGCTGCCGGATCGATCTGAGAAAGAAGCTCACGTTGCCCCGTCGGGTCCGCTCTTGAGCGAACGGCTTCCGTCGGCGCGACTTCCGGGGCCTGATCGTCCACGCCCGCGCGACGACATCCACGAAGCCTTCCTCACCCTGGGCTGTGCCCTGATCTGCTGGCGACGTCTGGGCTCCCGCTGTTGACCGGTCTAGCGAGTAGGAGGCGGGGACTGCGCGGCTGGAGTGCATGCTGCTTCCTGGGCTGCCATAACCTCATCGCCGTACTCGAAGGCCCATGCGCCGACGGCGTCGATGGGCGCCAACAAGCTGCGGCCCAGAGCGGTGAGTTGGTACTCGACCCGTGATGGTGCGTCGGGGTGTGCCTGCCGGTCGACCAGTCCGTTGAACTGCAGCCGCCGCAGAGTCTCGGTGAGGACCTTGGAACTGATGCCTCCGATCCGCTCCCGTAGTTCGACCGGGCGCCTGGGACCGTCGCGCAGCGCCCAGAGCACCACGGCGTTCCAGGTGTTGGAGAGCAGGTCGAAGGCGAGGCGGGCGCGGCAGTCGGCGAGAAAGTCATCGGTCGTCACGTACCAAATGGTGCCCGAACCGCAATCTAGCGTCGGTGTGAACGGTCGAAGCAGGGACGGAGAGGGAACGCGTGATGAGAATCGGCGTACTGGGCACGGGCAACATGGCCGACGCGCTCGCCACCCACTGGGTGCGGGCCGGACACGAGGTGACCATCGGGGGACGGGACGCATACAAGGCGGAGCGGCTCGCGACGCGCATCGGAGGCAGCGCGAAGCCTGCCAGTCTGCGCGCGGCGGCCGAGTCCGGTCAGGAGGTGGTGTTGGCCGCGCTGCCCTTCGGGGCGGGAGTAGATGTGGCATGGGAACTGCGCGCGCCCCTGGAGGGCAAGGTCCTGCTCGACTGCTCCAACCCGGTCGGGCCGGGCTTCCGGCTGCTGACGGAAGGAGGCCCCTCAGCCGCGCAGCAACTGGCTGCCGCGGCACCGGGAGCCCACGTGATCAAGGCTTTCAACCTCTGCCACGAGGACGTGTGGCGCATGCGACCGCCCGTCTTCGACGGGCGCCCACTGGCCGTGCCGGTCTGCGGGGACGACGAGACGGCCATCGCGCGTGTACGCGAGTTGGTGCAGGACGTGGGCTGTGAACCCGTGGCTGGCGGCGGTCTCGAGCGGGCGGGACTCCTGGAAGCGACCGCCGCGCTGTTCATTGCCCTGTGGGTCGGCGAGGGAGCGGATGCGCAAGCAATCGCACCTCCGCTGGCATACGCGGCCGGACCGAGCCACCAGGAAACGGAAGGCGGCACGGGGGCTTTCCGTTAGGGGTTCCAAGACGGTGTCCTATGTGATGGGGCGGAGCAGTCGCTTGTAGCGGCACAGGGCGGCGGCGAGGCCGAGAAAGGCGAGGTAGTTGCGGGGGTGGCGTTCGTAGCGGGGGCTGAGTCGGCGGTAGCCGGACAGCCACGAGACCGTCCGCTCGATCAGCCCGCACGTGAGCGGAGTCGAGGACCACGCGCGAGACGTCGATGAGGCCGGCGTCATCGAGTCGGTGCAGCACCGCCTCATACAGCCGGCCCCACACCCCGGCCCGCGACCAGATCAGGAACCGGCGGTGCGCGGTCGACTTCGATATCCCGAAACACGGCGGCAGAGCCCGCCAGGCACAACCGCTGACCAGCACGTAGATGATCGCCGCGAACAGCGTCTCATCAGGCGTGCCCTGCGTCCCGCCGCCCTGCGGCCGCACCTTCGACGGCGGGATCAGCGGCTCGGCGATCTCCCACCGTCCGTCCGGAACAATCCAACTCCACGTACCCCGCCCCACAGACAGCCCAACGAGCGATCACCACATAGGACACGGTCTTAGACGCTCCGGAGAGGTAGCGCTCCACTGTCTTGCGGGAGACGCCCAGGCGCTTCGCCAGGGTCTTGCTGGAGCCCTTCTCCCGCGTGCGAAGGAAATTCATCTGGGCTCGCGCGGATTTCGGCGCGGGCCGGGTGAACAGGGCACGCTCTGCGCGGTCGATGCCGTCCATGATCTTGGCGCGGACCCGGGCCGCGCGCTGCGCGTCGTCATCGGTCATGTGATCAGCAGACCTGTGCCGGCCTGTGGACAGAGGACTCCCGACGAGGGGGATCATGGGGCAGCGATCGCAGGTGTGACTGAGCACGCGAGTTGGCCACTGTGCATCTCAGTTGGCCGCTCTGGCGCTCAGCTTGTGATTCGGAGCCTCCTCCGCGGACGGACTGCCCAGACTCGCGCCCTTCGCCGAACAGGCGTGCGTGTCATCTCTATGATCCGGGCATGAAATTTTTCCGGTCTCGCGGCCGAAGTGACGCTGGCCAGAAGGCGAGATCCCCCCTGGCAAGGGCCTTGGCCTCTTCCGAGGCCGGGCGCTATGCCGAGGCGGAGGCTGAGGCCCGCGCGGTGGCCGCTGCACGGTCTCGGGCGAGCGATGACCCACTGGCAGCAGTGGCACTGAGTGTTGCCGTCCTGGCGGTGTCCCGCCTGGGCCGCGGAATTGAGGCAGCCGCCGAATACGATGCAATGCTGCCGGTCTTCGGAAGGATCTTCGGCGCTGAGCACCCGCAGACCCTGAAGCTGCGCTCGAACCGTGCCCAACATCTGGCAACGCTCGGCCGGCACACCGAGTGCGAGGCGGAGTGTGCAGCCGTCATCCAGATCGCGACTCGCGGCCAAGGGGCGAACATGTCGTTGATCACGACGGTAGCTCGCAGCGGCCTGGTCTACGCCCTGAACGGGCAGGGCCGCCATGAGGAGGCGGAGGCACTCGCGCGCGAACCGCTGGCCGCTCAGCTCTCGCAGGGCGCGACTGTAGTTCTCCGGAGCAATCTGGCCCGCAGTCTCAACGGCCAGGGCCGCCATGAGGAAGCCCTCGCGGAGGCGGAACGCGCCGACGAGGTGCGCCGCGGGCTGCCCGAGGAGCGGCGCCGTACATCGACTGGCGCCGTGGAACTGTCCATGGCCGCAGCCCTTCTCGGCCTGGGCCGCGTGGCCCAGGCCCACACCCTGGCCGTGGCCGCGCACGATGCCTGCGTGGCTCTCTTCGGTCCGAACCACTACCGCACTGCCGAGGTCCTGGCTGGCTTCGTTGATCTCCAAGAACAGCGTTTGTCGACGGTTGCCGGAGGCAGTTGGTGATCAACCGGCTCTGGAATGTGGATGCGAAATGACAGCGCTGCGTGGATGCGAACGTGGCGACGGCCAGCCGCCCGAAGGGCGGCTGGCCGTCGAGGCAGGTAGCAGCAGAGGTCAGTACGTGTTCTGATCGCCGGTGGCCGGGTGAGGCAGTGCAGCCCTTGATGTTCGCGTGGTTTCGACCGGCGATTATTCACTTGACCCGGTCCGTACGGTGTTTGAGTGAAGGACACTCTGATCGACGAACTCCGCACCGCGTATGACGCCCAACTCCGTGGTGTCACCCCGCCTGGCGGCAGCGTCCGCGTCGACAAGGACGGCCCGTTGACCCGTGTCGTCGGTTGGCACCGTGGCTTCGTCACGGGCCCACGCGACCTCGGTGTGTACGGGGCAGAACTCGACACGCTCATAGCGCGGCAGCGTGACTTCTATGCTGCCCGTGGTGAGGCGGTCGAATGGAAGACTCGCGCCCATGATCTCCCCACCGACCTCACCGACCGGCTCACCGCGGCTGGCTTCGTCGCCGAGGACAGCGAGACGGTGCTCATCGGGCAGGCCGCAGACCTTGCCGCCGACCCCGTCCTGCCCGACGGCGTGACCCTCCGCCGTGTCACCGCCAGATCAGATCTCCAGCGCATCGCCGCTCTGGAGAGCACCGTCTGGGGCGAGGACTGGAGTTGGCTCGCCGACGACCTGGCCGCCCGGGTCGAGAACGCCCCAGAGAACACCATCGTCCTCGTCGCCGAGGCACGCGCCGAAGTCGTCTGCGCCGCCTGGCTGGTGTTCAACGACGGCGTCGACTTCGGCGGCCTCTGGGGCGGCTCAACGCTCAAGGAATGGCGCGGACGGGGCATCTACCGGGCCATGGTCGCCCACCGAGCCCAACTCGCTGCTGCCCGCGATGTCCCCTACGTCTACGTCGACGCCTCAGCCGAGAGCGCCCCGATCCTCACCCGCCTTGGCCTGCACGCGGTCACCACGACGACACCGTATGTGTGGTCACCCTGAGCTCAGCCGGCCTTGGCGGGCTCTTCGGCTCGTGCGCGGGTGCTGGCGAGGCGGTAGGAGTCGGTGCCGGTCTCGATGATGGTGCCGTTGAAGGTGAGGCGGTCCACGATGGCCGCGCAGAGGCGGGGGTCGGTGAAGGTCTTGGTCCAGCCGCCGAAGGACTCGTTGGAGGCGATGGCGACGCTGTTCTTCTCCTCGCGTTCCGTCAGAACCTGAAAGAGAAGTTCGGCGCCACGGCGGTCCAGTTTCATGTAGCCGAGTTCGTCGATGCAGAGGAGGTCGACGCGGCCGTAGCGGGCGATGGTCTTGTTCAGCTGCTTCTCGTCGGCCGCTTCGACCAGCTCGTTCACCAGTTTCGTGGCGAGCGTGTAGCGGACGCGGTAGCCCTTCATGGCGGCCTCGGTGCCCAGGGCGATGAGCATGTGGGACTTGCCGGTGCCGGAGTCGCCGATCAGGCAGAGCGGCTGGCTCTTCTTGATCCACTCGCAGCTGGCCAGAGTGTGGATGGGGGCCGCGTCGATGTTGGGGTTCGCGGCGAGGTCGAAGGCCCGCAGGGACTTCTCCCGCGGGAATCCGGCCGCCTTGATCCGCCGCTCCGAGCGGCGCCGAGACCGGTCGTCACACTCGGTCATCAGCAGCTCGGCGAGGAAGCCTCGGTAGGTCATCTGGTCTTTCAACGCCCGGTCGGCGATGTCGGAGAACTCGTTGCGGATCGAAGGCAGCCGCAGCATTCGGCAGGCGGTGTCGATGGCGGCGACGGCGGCCTGCTCGGTCAAGCCTCGCTGGCGGGGCAGGGTCACTGTGCTTCTCTCTCACGGTGGTCGCTGCCGCTGGTGCGGCGTCGGAGCGATTGGTCATAGGGCGCCACCGAGGGCAGTGGCCTGGTGTCCGCGGGAAGGTGCGCGAGCCGCCACTCGTGCAGGGACGTCACCGTCGCCGACGGCTCGCCGGAAACCGGCCGCTCCGCTGCGAGAGCGGCTCGGTCTCCGCCTGGGCGGCCTTGCGGGCTTCCAGAGCGACCGCGTCCACGGTCATCGCCCCTGCCCGTAGGGCGGCAGCCAGGCCAGCGACGACATGTTCATGGGGCAGATGACGCCCAGCAAGAGCACCTCGATCAGGGCCCGGGTGCCGTCCCGCTCGCCATGGATCTTGCGGGCCTGGTCCCACCAGGCGTCGTGGACCGGGGTGAACCTGCCTGCCGAGCGGGCCTGTTCGAGTGCTGTGGAGCCGGGGAAGGCGCCGGGCTTGCGGACCAGGACTTCCAGGTAGTGGTCCAGGTCCAGGCGGACGGCGCCCTCCGCGATCAGCCTCTCGTGCCGGGCCACTTCCACATTCTGGTCGTAAACCACCAGATGAGAGGCGTGCAGCACGACGCGCACGCGTTTGCCGATCAGCCGGATCGGGACCGAGTAGCGGTTGGTGCGGACCGGGATCTGGCCGTAGCGGTCGACCCGCGGGGTGAACAGCCGGCCCGTCTCGAACGGCTTCTCGGGCAGCGGCATCAGCAGCGGTTGTTCGAGTGCGAAGTACTCCGCGACCGTCTTGGGCCGGGAGCCGATGCGGCGGGCGTCGTCCTGCCGGTCCCACTGTTCCACCATCTCGTTCAGCTCGGCAAGCGAGGCGACCTCGGGGACGGGAACGAAGTGATTCCGGCGGAAGTAGCCAATCATCCCTTCGACTCCGCCCTTCTCATGGGCGCCTTCGATGCCGGGACGGCAGTAGAAGCTTTCGATGCCGAAGTGCGAGCGGAAGGCGATCCACCGGTCGGCCTCAACTCTTCCCCGGCTCTGCCCCAGCAGGCGACGGCGGCCTTCAGGTTGCCGTAGCGAACCTTGGTGCGCGGGACCTCGCCCAGGGTCCGCAGTGCATGGACGTGGCCTTCGAAGAAGGCTTCCTGGCCGCAGGAGGCGAAGACGCGGTGGACGGCCTTTCCCGAGTAGGACAGCCGGAAGGAGAACAGGTAGCAGGTCACCAACTCGTCGGCCAGGCGCACGGTCACGTCGCCGAAGTCGACCTCCGCGTCGTGACCGGGCAGGTGGGTCTGCGGGACGAATGCCTCCAGCGGCGCCTTGCCGGACTCGACCAGGATCTCCGGTTTCCGGCTGGCGACGTAGTAGCGCACCACCCCGTAGGAGACGTCCGCGCCGTGCTCCTCGACCAGCCGGTGAAAGATCCGGGTGACCGTGTGCCGCTGCTTGCGCGGCGCGTCCAGATCAGCCCACAGGATCTCGTCGATCACCGCTTTGTACGGGTCCAGCGTGGTGGCTCGGGGCGGCAGCTTCCTGCGCGGCTCCGGCCAGGACGAATCCAACGCCTTCCGAACCGTCCGTCAGGAACCCCGGTGCCTCCCAAACTCATCAACATCACCCGACCGTGGTTCTGGGCGCCTCCCAAACTCATCGACAAGTGACGTCACTACTGCTCGATAAAGCCACCCTGGCCTTCCTCCGCAGGGTCGACGGCGCATGACCGGGCGCGACATGTTTCCGGCGACGCACAGCACCCCGTTCACGCATCCGGAGAACCCGGGCCCCGGCGAGGCGTTCGCGTCGATCGCGCCGCCGGAGCTGGACGAGGGCTGAGCCGGTAGCGGACCGGGATCCGCCGGAGGGCTGGTCAGCTCTCGGCGAGCCAGCGCGTGACGACGCCGCTGAACCAGGCTGCGTCGTCCAGCCAGGGGTAGTGCCCAGCCCCGGGCTGCACGACGAGTTGCACCCAGCCGTCCGCGAACAGCTCGCTGAGCTGTGTCGCGAGGACCGGGCTAGGACTGAAGTCGAGCTCCCCGGCCAGGATCAGGACCGGGATCTCGAGCCCCGCGATCGCGGCCTTCGTCGCCTCGGGGTCGAACGCACCCTCGGCGTAGTGCGCCGCGCGGGCGTCACGGTTGAGCTGCGTGGCGCACGTGGCATGGTGCTTCTGCGCGATCTCGTCCCACCGGCCGTACCAGAACGGGCCCGCCAGGGCGGCGTCCTCGTCGGACCCCTCACCGGTCCAGTCCCTGCGGAACGCGCCAATCGCCTCGTCGTACCAGGGCTCGCCCTTCCGCAGCGAGGTCGCGGCCTCGCGGCTGCCCTCGTCGATCCTGATCCCGACGGCCCGCATCCCCGGCGTGATCAGCGCGAGGCGCGCGACGCGCTCGGGGTGGCGCTGCATGTAGAGGACGCCGAGGTTCGCCCCGGCCGAGTGGGTGAGCAGGTCGACCTTCTCCAGCCCCAGGTGCGCGCGCAGGGCCTCGACGTCCGCGACGACCCGGTCGCAGCGGTAGCTCTCGACCTCGGCGGGCTCGGGGGAATCGCCGGTGCCGCGGTGGTCGAGCAGGACCAGTTGCCGGTGGGCGGACAGCCCGCCGTAGTCGCCGAGGTACTCCGAGGCGCGCATCGCGCCGCCGGGCAGGCAGATCAGCGGCTCGCCCTCGCCGATGACGTGGTAGGCCAGTTCGGTACCGTCGTAGGAAGAGAAGGTTGGCATGCTGCGAGCATTCCACCCGGTTGTTGATCTTCGCAAGGCGCTCCCGTCCATGCTGATCACGGTTGCGCCACGGGAGGCAAGCCGGGACACGGTCATGCGTCATCGTGGGGACGCGTGTTTCGAATCGGGAGGGTAAGGGATGCGCGAGCGGGACGGCAGGGACGCGTACGACTGGGATGAACCCGCGCGCCCTTCGGACGTCGGCTGGGCACTTATGAGCCAGCGTCCGCTGGCTGGCGAGGCCTTGACGAGGCAGTCGGATCTCCTACGCCGGCAACCTTGGTCCGACTTCGAAGGCCTGGCTCCTATGGGGCAGTAGGCATTCAGCGGACACCAATCCCCCGGCGGCGACGTGTCGAATCAGTTCCCGCAACCCCGCGACCCGCAGGTGTCGTACCAGCCGTACCAGGACCCGCGCGACGGCTACGCGCGGCAACGACATGCTGAAGGAGTACCCCGTCCATCGCGAAGTGACATCCGAACTCGGGTTCTGGCACAGGTTGTCATGGCCGGGTGAGCATGCGGATCCGGAGAAGTCGGAACGAGGCCCGGCTGTACATGGCTCGCTTGAGCGTTTTGACACGATTTACGTTGCCTTCGACCTTGCCGGAGCTCCATTCGAGGGGGAGGCCGGCGGTGACGGCGTCGAGGTCCTGGCGGAAGGAGCCAGCGAACGAGCGGACCGGTGCGGGAGCGTCCTGTTCGGCCTGGCGGATCCACTCCAGCAGCATGCTGCCGCGCCGGTTGACCAGCAGGTCGCGGAAGCATCTGGCTAGGTCGCAGGCCCGGGCGATGTCCGGGCAGGCGAGCCTGACGTCGAGCAGCTTCTCCCCCTGGTCCGTCAGGGTCTCGCGCGGGCGCATGATCCACGAGGTGATGCGGCGCGGGCTGGGGATGTCGGCGCGGACCGGCTCGGCCGTCCCTTCGCGGAGCTTGGCCAGGTGGCGGCGCACGACCTGGATGCTGCCGGTGTAGCCGCGCTCGCGGATCTCGTGGAACAGCCGGGTGCCGCTGGTGGATCCGGCGGTGAACCGGCTGTTCAGGTAGGGCTTGAACGGTTCCAGGAGCTTGGCGTTGGGGACGCCGAAGTCCTTCGCGGAGGCGAGAAGTTCATTCAACGGGGTGGTCCGGAAGCGGCGCACGGTCTTGCGGTCCAGGCCGAGGTGGCGGGCGATGGCACTGATCATCCACTTCTGGTCCAGCAGCCGGTGGAGTCCGCGAAGCGGTCACGGGTGCGTTCGACGAGAGGCGTGCGGGGCAGTTCCAGCACCGGCAGGTCGACCACCGGAGGTTCGGGCGGCGGTTCTTCCTGTTCGGCGTGTTTGCGCAGGCAGGAGCGGTGCTGGTGGCAGGTCTTCTCAACAGCGGCCGAGAGGTTCTGGAGCAGATGCCACCTGTCGGCGACCTCGATCGCGTCGGGGGCGGCTTGCTTGATCGCCCGGGTGTAGGCGGTGGCGCGGTCACGACAGATGATCTCCGCGCCGGGGTGCTCACACAGCCAGGCGGCGAAGGTCTCCGAGGTGCGGTCCGGGAGCACGTCCACAACGCGGCCGGTCTCGACATCGACGAGGACGGTCCTGTAGGTGCGATCCCTGCGGAAGGCGAACTCGTCGACCCCGAGCACCCGCGGCGCCCGTTCGGGCACGTCGGGCGCTTCGAGCAGCCCTAGCAGGCGGGTCCGGCCCGCGGTGATGCCGAGCTTGTGGCATAGCCGTTCGCCGGCCCGGCCGCCCAGCTCCGTGGCAACGGCCCGCAGCCACTGCTTCAGCCCGACGCTGGAACGCAGGTGGCGCTCGCTCAGCCCGGGAACCTGCTCGACGAACGTCGTCCGCCGGCACCGGGCGCGGCCGCAGAAGAACCGGCGAACACCAAGGCGTATCGCCACCCTTCGTCCGGCAAGCGGGCGTTCGGCCAGCGTTCGCCCGTAGGAGGAGTGCCTCCGCCTCCCCGGGCTTCCGCAGCCCGGCCAACGGTCCGGCGGGCCGCACGCGGCCACCTCCACCAGCACGACCTCCGGGCCGGCGGTCAACCGTTCCAGTTCAACATCGACTCCGGGGAACAGAACATCTTCGATCGAGCGGAGAGCCACGCGCAGGTCATCCCGCAGGGAAACGATCCTGCATACATGCCGCTGACCTGGGAATTCACGGAACTCCGGTCAGAGTCTTGAAATTCCCCACCCGCGCGCTGGTCGTTGCTCAGACCTGCTCTTGTTCCTCACCCCGCGAGGTGGGCTGATGCTGGTCATCTTCTGGTTCTGGCTTCCTGGCTGGCACCCGCCGCAGCCCCGGGCAGTGGCTCCCACCACCTGGGACGGTCCTCGGCGCGGCACCGTTGCCGGACGTGTCCGCCGTTGGCACCTTGACGCGGTGCGAGCGACGACCCTCGGGCTGAGCCGCGACGCATCGTTGAACAAGATCATGCGCAGTATTAGCGAGTGCGGTAGGTCATGAAGCCCGGAGGGCGGCGATCCGGTCGGCGAGCGCCTGGTTCATCGCGCGGAACTGCGGCAGGGTGTTGGCGTTCAGCGTGCCGCGGTAGAACGGGATCATTACGCCACTGAAGTTCTCGCTCTGGGTCAGCTTGACCCGGCGCTTTCCCAACGACTCAATCCGGAAACGGTGTTCACCGTCGAAGATCCAGCCGGGGCCGAGCCGGCCAATCCAGCGCAATTCCTTGCCGGCATCGGCGACCAGCACGGTGGGAGTGAAGGTGGTGTCTCCGGTCTCATCGTGCATCACCAGGTGCAAGGTGGCGCCCCTCTCGACCGTGCCGTCGGCGGAGACGATGAACGGGTTCCACTCGTCATAGGCAGGCAGGTCGGTGAGGACTCGCCAGACCTCATCAGGGGTGGCTTCGAGCTCGATCGAGGAGCTCAGGGTGTAGGGGCGGGCGTTCGTCCAGATGGTGTAGACCGCCAGCAGGGCGAGGAGGGATGCGAGCACGATCGGCAGGCGACGGCGCCGGAGGCGCTTCCGGGGCGCGCGAACAGGGGTTTCCGGTAATACGGTCATCAGCTCTCCCGGGTGGGAAGGGCGCCGTTGACGGCGGCGGTGACGAGGCGTTCGGCGTAGCTGCGGTCGATCGGTTGGCCGGTGATGAGGAGCCGGTAGTAGAGCGCGCCGGCGAGTTGGTCGAACAGCACGCCGGGGTCGGTGGCGGGGTGGAAGGTGCCGCGCTGCCGGGCGCGGTCGATCAGCCCCAGGACGACCTGGTTGCGGCGGGCGAAGACGGCCCGTACCAGTGCGCCTATGTCGGGATGCCGGGCGGCCGCGGCAACCAATTCGGCGACCACGCCGGCCGAGGGGTCGTCCGCCTCGTCCTCCTGTCCGGCGCGCCGCATGCGGTTGAGTCCGAGAGCGATCTGCTCCACGTAGTCGATGAGATCCGCGCAGACGTCCCCGGTGTCCGGGACGGCCACGTCGTCCTGCATCCGGGCGATCACCGCGACAGCCAGGTGATCCTTGGTGGGCCAACGCCGGTACAGGGTCGTCTTGGCCACTCCGGCCTGCTCGGCGACCTTGTCCACGACGAAGCCGACATAGCCGTACTCCATGAGCTGTTCCAGCGCCGCCCGCAGGATCCGCTCATCCGTCTCCGCATCCCGAGGCCGTCCCCGTTGCGCCACGTCCACACCCCACCATTTTTCCGCTACTACCGTTTCGTAAATCGACCGTACGACGCCTCCAGGTCTTACGCAACTGCCGTAGCGAAATATCTGTCTCGGATCAATGGGACGTCAGAACAGCTTGTGGACACGCCCCCCGGTTGAGGCCGCAAGCAAGTGGGTGCGAAGAGCGGAGCTGGTTGCGGCCGCTTCGAGCATGGCGTGCATGTCATCAGGAACTGATGCTGCAACCGCGTGTGCAGGATCTCGCCGCGTCCGACATGTCGATCTTTTGCGACCTGGGCCTTCTTGGTTGTCTCACGGCCGTGTCACCATGATCAGTCTCAAGTCCGTGGCATTTCCTCGTCCGACACGGGCGGGTCAGCGGTCGTCCAGCCCACCACCGGCCCATGCCAGGGCGCTCAGGGGCGCACTCGAATGACGGTCTTGCCCTTGCGCCGCTCGGTCGGGTTGAGCGCAGGGACGGCGTCGTCGAGGGTCGCGACGGTTCCGATGTGCGTGCGAAGGCGCCCGTCCCGCACCCGGTCGACGATCTCCACCAGCTGACTCGGAACGGACTCGACGACGAAGTCGACCGCCAAGCCGTCGACAGGGCGGGCCTCAACAGGCCCGACCACCGACACCAGCGTCCCGCCGGGCCGGATGATTCTCGCCGAGCGCCGTTGGATGTCAGCGCCGATGACATCGAAGACCACGTCGACCCCGCCGATGTCGTCGAGATCCTCGGTGGCGAGGTCGAGGAACTCGTTCGCGCCGAAGTCGAGCGCCGCCTGGCGGTCCGCCGCCCGCCCGGTACCGATGACGTAGGCGCCGAACTCCCGGGCGAGCTGCGTAACCACGGACCCGACTGCGCCGGCGGCGCCGTGTGCGAGGACGCTCTGCCCCGCCTGAAGACGACCGTGCTGGAACAGACCTTGCCACGCGGTCAGGCCGGAGATCGGCAGGCTCGCACCCACCGTGAAGTCGACGTTCCCCGGCAGCGGCGCCAGGTTGCGTGCCTCCACGGCCGCGTACTCGGCCAGGGTTCCATCGCGGTGCCAGTCCGTGATCCCGAACACCCGCTGTCCCAGCGAGAGCCCCGTCGTGCCGTAGCCGAGGGAGGTGACCACTCCGGCGAACTCGTGGCCGATGATCGCCTGGGCTCGATCGTGACCGGCGCGATCGACCCACGTCGAGGGCCACTCCCACTCCGCGGGGACGAAGCCCGACGCATGGACTTCAACGACGACATCGTTGATCGCCGGCGTCGGCTCAGGCCGATCGGCGAGTGTGAGCCCGGCTGCTTCCGCGGCCGGATCCGTCGCGACGATTGCCTTCACTGGTACCTCCGTATATCTCGTGCTCGCCGGCTCTGTGCGCCGCCCGAGCCATGGAGTGGGCTGATTAGCCCACAGAGGAACGGCACAAGATCCGTCACCACAGACGGATGGACCACTGAAACGCGTCGAGTCCAACCGGAGCTCGACGAGCACCACACACCCAGGGCAGCAACACCCACCCACGCGCTAGTCTCACGGCGATGTCGTATACGACATCGGTACGACACGGCTCGTGTGATTACGACATCAGCCGTAAGACCCAACATGGGGGCAGTCGTCGCGGGCCATGTCCCGGATCCGGCCGAAGTGCAGCTGGTGCGCAACGGTCACGGTGCACGTGGGTCCGTCGCGGTTCTTTCCGACGATCAGATCGACTTCGCCCGCCTTCGCGCTCTCGGGCACGTAGGCATCCTCTCGGTGGAGCAGGACGACCGCGCTGGCGTCTTGCTCGATCTGCCCCGAGTCCCGCAGGTCCGAGACCATCGGCCGCTTGTCCTCACGGTGCTCGGAACCGCGGTTGAGCTGAGCGCAGCAGATGATCACCGCTCAGGTCTCCCCCGCGACGATCTTCAACTCGCGGCTGATCTCGGAGACCCGCTCGTACGGCAACTGACGGGCGTTGCGCTGGTCGGTCTCCATCAGCTGGAGGTAGTCGGTGATCACCATTGGCGCCCAACCGGTCTCCCGGATGAGCGCCTTGATCCGGTGGCGCACGCGGCTGGGTGAGACGCGGGCGGTGTAGTCCGTCCACAACGGCAAAGCGGACAGGTCGGGCACGACCCGCAGCATGCGCGCCCAGTCGTCGTCCACGATGGCCGGGCCGCCGTCCATGAGGTGATGCAGTCCCACCCGCGCTCGGGCGGCCAGGATCCGGTTGAGGACTTCGGCTTTGCCCATCTCCATGGAGTGCACCAGCGTCGGCCGCCCCGAAGCGGCGTTGGCGAGCGCGACGCCGAGCGTGAGCGCGGACTTGCCCATGGCCGGGCGGCCGGCCACCACGATCACGTTGCCCGGACGCATCTTGACGACTTCGTCCAGGTCCGCCAGGCCGGTGACGGCCTCCGCCTCGACCGTGCTTTCCAGGGATTTGAGATGCTCGTGGAGGTCGTCGCCGAGCCGGCCGAAGGTCGCGTCGGCCTCGCTGTCACCGATCGCGAGGGCGTCGAGTCCGGCCTGTGGGCGCGGATGACGTCGGGCACGTCGGTCGGGGCGACCAGGGCGGCCATCTGCTGGGCACGGGCGAGGGCGGCCTGGTAACGGCGCGCGGCCGCGTAGCCCTGGACCAGGTCGGCGTAGGTCTCGACGTCCCCGGGACCGCAAGCGGCCGAGGCCATCTCCACGAGACGGACCATGCCGCCGGCGCGCTTCAGGTCCCCGGTACTGCGAAGTTCGGCCTCGACCATCGGCGTGCCCGTCGGACGGCTCACCCCGTGCAGGCATCCATCTCGGCCAGAGCCGGCCACCCCTGTGCCCGCATCGCACGCAGCAGCTTCGGCGCGCAGCTCCTGGCCGTCGATGCCCCCGCCTGCCACCCTCCATGCACTGTAGGAACTCGATCCCGTCGCGCAGCTCCGCCGGAGAGAACTCTGGTGTCCGTTCCTCCCCCTGCTGGTGCTTCTGTGAGGGGAGCGACCTCGTGAGGCCAGCGAGGGGGTTGAGGGGAGGAGGATTCCTCCTCCGGGGGGTGCGGGGGGGGACGAAGTGGATCGCGGGATTTCCGCATTCCGGCTCTGACCAGGCGAAACGCGGGTTTCCAGCGGTTCGGAGCTCTGGGGATCGCTGGAAACCCGCGATTCGGTCCTGACCTGCTGTGATGCCGCGATCCCTAACGGGCTCTCCCACGATTGATGATCTTCGTCACGACCGGGGACGTTGGGGTGGTCGTGTGAGTTGTGCGGGGCGTGATGTCATCAGGTTCGTGCGGTGATGGCGCATTCCGCGTTCTGCGGTGTCCCGGAGTGGCTCTTGGGTGAGCTGGTCGCCGAGCTCGCTCCGCGCTGGCAGGCGCGCTGCGAGTCCGAACGTCATGACCGTCGTCAGGGTTCACGGCGCCGTGAGGCGGGGCCGGGCCGAAGTACGAGCTGGTGTTCACCGACCGGCTGCTGGCCACGCTGGTGCACCTGCGGACCGGGCTCACGTACGAGGCGCCGGGCGTCATCTACCAGGTGGGCAAGTCGACGATCGGGCGGACGATAGCGGAGGTGCGCCCGCTGCTCGCCGAGCGCGGCTTCGCGGTGCCGCAGCATCCCGGGCTGCGGCTGCGCACCCTGGGGGACGTGTTCGCCTATGCCGAGGCCGAGGAGGTGACCTTGCGGATCGACGGGATGGAGACGCAGGTGAGGCGCCCAAAAGCAGACCGGCCCGGCCGACGCGCGTTCGTGTCGGGCAAGCGCACGCAGAACACCATCAAGACGACCACGATCAGCGACGGCCAGGGCCGCACGCTGTGGTCTGGCGCGGTGCCTCCGGGCAGGATGCATGACCAGAGTGCCGTACGTACGGAGGGCATCGCCGAGCAGTTCCGCCTCCGCCCCGGCGTGAAGGCAGAAGTCGACGACGGCTACCGGGGGCTCGCGGACGAGTTCCCCGACCAGGTCTCCGCAACGCCCCGGCGGCCGAAGGACCTGGACGACATGCCGGTCACCGAGTACTACGGCTGGCGCGAGACGAAACGCCGCCAGTCCTCGCGCCGGATCTGCGTCGAGCACGCCAACGCCGGACACCGCCAGTGGCGCCCACTCCAGCGGTACACCGGACGACGCGAGACCTACGCCGAGACCTACGCCGCGGTCGCCGGTCTCGTCTCCGACCACGCCGCAAGCCGAGCACCGCACTCGACCTCGCCCGCACAACGGCCTGCTGAATCACCTACCAGCCGAACCTCCAGGCCAGCCTGCCTCGAACTCAATCGCGGGAGAGCCCGTTAGCCTCCTCGTCACCCCGACCCGCGCCGGCGCGCGGCCCTCTCCATGTCCGCCGCCCACTTTGTGCTCGCCGTTGACGACTCCCCGGCTTCGTCCACCGGGGCATCGCGGGCTGCCTCGCCGAGGCGGATATCGCGACGGGCACCGGCTTGATCCCAGGTCGACCTGCTCCACTGAGCCGCTTGTGCCCGCACCGACTACCCGCCGAGCAGGTCGGCGAGTTGGGTGCGGGAGCCGATGCCGAGCTTGGGGAAGGCCCGGTAGAGGTGGTGCCCCACCGTGCGCGGGCTCAGTAGCAGTTGGGTGGCGATCTCCCGGTTGGTCGCGCCGGTCGCGGCGAGTCGCACGACCTCGCGCTCCTGCGGACTCAGCCGCGCGAGCGGCGAGTCCGCGGCGAGCGCCGGGTCGTGGTGCCCGCCCGCCGCACGTGGCTCGGTCCGGGCACGCCGCGCCCATGGCTGCGCGCCCACCCGGTCGAAGCGCTCGAGCGCGGCGCGCAGCCGGTCGCGCGCGTCGAGTTTGCGGCGCTGTCGGCGCAGCCATTCGCCGTAGAGCAGTTCGGTGCGGGCTCGCTCGAAGCTGTCGTCGGCCGGATGCAGGTCGAGGGCGGCGAGGTAGTGTTCCTCGGCTCGGGGAGTCGGTGCGGTCAGGGCCGTGCAGCGTCGGGACCGCGCGCTGACCGCGGCTTGCCCGAGGGCGTCCGCGCAGGCCGCGAGAGCTTCCGCGGGAAGCCTTCGCCCGCTCCGGGTGGTCGGCACGCACGGCGGCCTCGACCAGGTCGGGGAGCAGGTGGCGGGCCATCAGCGGGTGACTGGCCGAGTCCCGTGCGGCCTCCAGCCGGTCCAGCGCCCGCTGGGCCTGCCCGGAGCCGAGATCGAGCAGGCCCAGCGCCCAGAGCGCGTCTGCAGTGGTCCGGCCGACGCCCCGTGGGCGGGTGTACTCCCAGGCCCGGTCGACGAGTTGACGTGTGCGGTCCTCCTCACCGCGGGCCGCGGCCGGCACGGCGAGGAGGGCTCGCAGATGGGCGACCCGGTGGTCGAGGTCGTAGTAGTCGGCGAGCCGGAGCGCCTCGGCGGCATGCGCCAGGGCGTCGTCGCGCCGACCGAGCGCGAGCTCCGCCTGAGCGAGCAGGTGCAAAGTGGTGGGCAGCCAACCGCCGACGCCGCGGTCGCGGCAGTGCACCACAGCGGCATTGGCGACCTGGTGGGCAGTGGCGTGGTCGGCGACCAGGTGGCAGTAGTGCCCGGTCATCAGCTGGTCCATCAGGTCGACTTGGGCGCGGCCGCAGGCGGCCAGCAGCTCGCGGAGCGGCCGCTGCGCGCCGCGTACTTGGCCGGAGTGCTTGGTGACTTCGACGCCGGAGGCGCCGACCGCCCGCCGGCCGTCCTCGCTCTCGTACAATTTGGCTTCGAACGGTCAAAGGAGTGTGCCTGTGCCCGGCCAACGGTCGATCATCGAAGCGGAGAAGCTAGCGGCGGCGAAGCTCGGGGGGATCCCGATCCACCGTGAGCAGATGGCGGTGGTCGCCAATATCTACCGCGCCGCCTCGGCGGTCCGTCAACATCTGGAGAACTCGGTGCTGCGCAGCGCCGATCTGACCTGGACGGCGTTCGTCGTGCTCTGGGTAGTTTGGGTGTGGGGCGAATCCGAGACCCGGCATGTCGCGGAGGAGGCGGGGATCTCCAAGGGGACGCTCACTGGGGTCTCGCGGACGCTGGAGAGGCGGGGACTGGTCCAGCGGGCCGATCACCCCAGCGACGGCCGACTGGTGCTGCTCAGCGTCACCGAAGAGGGCGAGGCGTTGATGGAGCGGCTGTTCCCGAAGTTCAACGCGGAGGAGGCCTTCGTCGCCGAGCGGCTCAGCGACGAAGAGTGCCACAGCGTCGCGGACGGGCTGCGCAAGGTCGTGCTCCAGGTCGAGGAGCAGGGCGAGGAGCGGCGGCTCGCCCTGCTGGACGGCGCTGAGCCCGCGCCGCGCCGCAGCGGACGACGACCGAAGACCTGACCCCCCCACGGGGGTCAGTGGCCCTTGCCTGCCGCTCGCACAAGGGCGTCGAAGAGGCCCTGCTGGGCCGGGTCCTCGGCTGCGGTGTCCTCGGGGTGCCATTGGACGGCGGTGAACCACCCGTGGACGCCGACAAGTTCGATGCCTTCCACGGTGCCGTCGGCCGCCCGGGCAGTCACTTCGATGCCGGCGCCGAGACGGTCCGCCCGCTGGTGATGGTAGCAAGAGGCCTCTGCCTTCTCGGCGCCGACGGCCTGTTCGAGCAGGGAGCCGCGCCGGATCGCCACCGGGTGGACGACGTGCCGGTGGTCGCGGTCGGAGCCGCCCATGTCCTGTTCCAGGGTGCCGCCGAGGGCGACGTTGACGACCTGGAGTCCCCGACAGATCGCCAACAGGGGCAGGCCCAAGTCCAGAGAATGTCTGGCGACTTCGAGGTCGAAGGTGTCCTGGAGGTCGTCGACGTCGTAGACGCTGTTATGTGTATCGGGGGCACCGTAGCGGTACGGGGCGAGGTCACCGCCGCCGGGGAGCAGGACGCCGTCGAACCGCCTAAGCCGGGCGGCCACGTCGGACTCGGCGGGATGGATGCTCGCGGGCTCTCCCCCGGCCCGCCACACTGCCTCGATCAGAGCGCGAGCATTGACCTCGGCGGCGTAACGCAGGGCTGAGGTGGTGGCACTGAAGCGGGCCGGGACGGCGATCAGAGGGCGGGTCACAGCTGTATCCAGGTGGTCTTGAGGTCGGTGTACTTCTCAATGGCGTGCGCGGACTTGTCACGGCCGTTGCCGGACTGCTTCACACCCCCGAAGGGCACGGTCAGGTCGCCCTCCTCGTAGCAGTTGACCCAGACGGTACCGGCCTTCAGCTCGCGAGAAACCCGGTGGGCGGTGGACAGGTCCGAGGTCCACACGGCGGCGGCGAGACCGTACTCGGTGGCGTTGGCGAGAGTCACAGCCTCGTCGAGGTCGTCGAAAGTGAGCACGGACAGCACTGGTCCGAAGATCTCCTCGCGGGCCAGCCTGGCGGCCGAGCCGACCTGATCGAACACGGTGGGCTGGAGGAAGCTGCCCCCGCTGTCGGTCAGGGTCCGCGAGCCGCCGGTGCGCAGACGGGCACCGTCGTCCACTCCCCGATGGATGTGGTCGAGTACGCGCTCCAGGTGGCTCTCCCGAACCAGCGCGCCCATCTCGGTGGCCGGGTCGAGGGGGTCGCCGACGCGCAGCTCACGAGCCCGCCGCACGACGGCCTCGGTGACCTGTCCGGCGATGGAGGAGTGCACCAGCAGCCGGGAGGGGGCGGTGCACATCTCACCCTGGTTGAAGAAGATGCCCCAGGCGGCGGTGGCGGCGGCCCGATCCAGGTCGGGGGCGTCCGGGAGGATGATGTTGGGCGACTTTCCGCCCAGCTCAAGCCAGACGCGTTTGAGGTTGGAGTCGGCGGCGTAGTGCAGGAAGTGGCGACCGACGGCCGTTGAGCCGGTAAAGGCCAGAACGTCCACGTCGGGGTGCAGGCCCAGGGCCCGTCCGGCAACCGGCCCCTCGCCGTTGACGACGTTTAGCACACCGGGCGGCAGTCCAGCCTCGGTGGCGATCCGGCCCAGCAGCAGCGCCGACAGGGGGGAGTTCTCCGACGGCTTGAGCACGACCGTGCAGCCGGCCGCCAGCGCCGGGGCTACCTTCCAACCGGCCAGCGTGAGCGGGAAGTTCCACGGTACGACGGCGCCGACCACCCCGACCGGTTCCCGGGTGACCAGGGCGAGGGCATCCGGCGTGGTGCGCGGGGACTCGTCGGTTAGCTTGTCGGCCAGTTCCCCGTACCAGCGGAAGGTGTTGATGACGGCACGCAGTTCGATGTCGTAGGCGTCCGTGATCGGCTTGCCCATCTCCAGGCTCACTGTCAGCGCCAGTTCCGCCCGGCGCTCCTGGAGCAGGTCGGCGATGCACAGCAGCACGCGGCCCCTCTCGGCGGGCGCCATCCGTGGCCACGGGCCAATGTCAAAGGCCCGCCGAGCGGCGACCACCGCCGCGTCCACCTCGGCGGCGCCACCGTCTGCGACCTGGGTGAGCGCCTGGCCGTCACGGGGCGAGACGGCAGTGAAGCTCGCCCCTCCCCCGCCCTCGTCGACGCCGTCGAAGTGATGGGCGCCGAGCAGGGCCAGGGACTTGGCGCGGCGCAGCCACTCCTCGTGGGTAAAGTCCAGCATGCGGAACCTCCCAGGTGATTATTTGAATCCAAACGATAAAGTGAGGTGAGGAGCCTTCACAAGGGTTCACGGGATCGATCCGGCAGGTCCGCGGGCCCCGGGGAAGGGAGTGCCGTCGTGCGCGCACTCATCGTCCAGCACGACCACGTAACGGAGCCGGGGCTGGTCGGTGCCCGGCTCGCGGAACGCGGATACGACCTCACGGTCGTGACGGTCGTACCCGAGCACCGCCACCACGCCCCGGACGTGTCGTTCGACTTCCCCCACGCCGACGACTGGGACCTGATCGCTTCGCTCGGCGCACCCTGGTCGGTGTACGACGAGACGGCCGTGGGCTCCTGGATCGGCGGCGAGTTGGCACTGCTGCGCAAGGCCCACCACCTGGGCATACCCGTGCTCGGGGTCTGCTTCGGCGCGCAGGCGCTGACCACCGCCCTCGGAGGCTACGTCGAGGCCGCGCCGCGGCCCGAGATCGGCTGGGTCGAGATCGAGACGAGCGAGCCCTCACTCGTCGGCCCCGGCCCGTGGTTCCAGTGGCACTACGACCGCTGCATGCTGCCGTCCGGCGCCGAGGAGCTGGCCCGCAGCGCCGCATGCGTGCAGGCGTTCCGGATCGGGCGTAGCCTCGGGGTGCAGTTCCATCCTGAGATCACCACAAGGATGGTGCGGGGCTGGCTGGAGGCCGGCGGGACGGAGCAGTGCGTGCAGGAGGGCGTGGACGTCGACGAGTTGCTCGCCCGGAGCCGGGCCATGGAGCCTGCGGCCCGGGCGAACGCCTTCCGACTGGTCGACGGGTTCCTCGACCAGTCGGCAGGCCTGGGCCTTTCCCAGACGCCATCCGCTTTCCGAACGTGATGGGTCGGTTCGGGCTGGGTGGGCATGGGTTTCGGCTCACGGCGGGAGAGATGGGTGTGTTCCGTGCGCTCGTCCTGGTCGTGGAGGTGCCTGGTGCCGTCGGTGATTGGTCTGCTGGAGGCCAGGGAGAAGAAGGTCCGGGAGGAGGTGGCGCGGTTGCGTGCCGCGCTCGATGAGGCGGAACGTGCTCTTCAGTGTCTGGTGGATGCCCGGGTCACGGTGACGGAGGTGCTGGCCGGGGAGCCCGCCGCGGCGCAGGAGTCCGTGCTGAAGGGGGCGGTTGCGGGATCCACGGTGCCGCACCGGACCGAGGGCATGGCGGCATCCGTGCTGCCAGTGGACTACCAGCACATCGTGGGCCTGCTGGAGTGGGACGCCGGGCGGGAGGGCATGCGCTGTCAACAACTGGCTGCGGCGCTGGGGCTCGAGGTGGTGCCGGTGAAGGTGGAGGGGCTGCGGTCGAAGGCGAGACGACTGGCGGAACGGGGATGGATCAGACAGGTGCGACCGGGAGTGTTCACCGCGCTGTCGCAGGCCGGCTGATCCCGGTCGGGTGCCGGCCGGCAAGGCGGCCGCTCATGAGCGTGGTCATCGACCACAGCACCGTGGCCTCGTGCATGACGGGCAGCGTCTCGTAGTCGCGGACCAGGCGACGAGAACGCATCAGCCAGCTCAGCGTCCTCTCCACCACCCACCTGTGGGGCAGCACCACGAAGCCTGCCCTGTCATCGCAGCGTCTGACGATCTCCAGGCTGAGCTGGAGGTTCTCGGCCGCCCAGTCGACCAGCCGTCCCGCATAGCCGCCGTCCGCCCACACCAGGCGGACCGAGAAGTACATCGTGTGCAGCCGCTCGAGCAGGCCGGCAGCGGCATCGCGGTCCTGGACGCTCGACGCGGTCACGGTGACGGCCAGGACCAGGCCGAGGCAGTCGACCACCACATGCCTCTTGCGGCCGCCCACCTTCTTCCCGCCGTGCCAGCCGGAGGTCGAGCGCGGGACGTTCGCCGCCGCCCGCAGTGACTGCGAGTCCACGACCGCGGCCGTCGGGTCCGCCGCACGGCCCCCCTGGTCCCGCACGCGGTCGCGCAACCGGGCGTGGAACTCGGCGAGCAGTCCCGTCACCTGCCAGCGGCGGGCGAAAGCGTGCACGCGCCGGTACGGCGGGAAATCCGCAGGCAGACTGGCCCACTTGACGCCGTTGTCGACCACGTAGCGCACCGCGTCCGGCATGACGCGGTGGCAACAGGGCCTCCCAGTGCTCGTTGGCTTCGACAACCCCGAGCTACCGCGAGGCCCTGCCTTCATGCACCGACCCCACCGCGATCGCCCGATCCAGACCCTTGTTCGACCAACAAACCCGCTGATCGGAAAGCCGTATGCGGGAGACACGCACGTACGGTTTGAAGTGGCGGGGGCTGGAAGCGGAGCGGAAGCCACCGCGCCGGTCCCCGACCCTGCTAAGCCGACCGACCCATACATCAGCCCGCGGAGGGCGCGGTCCTGCCGCGGCTGGTCCGGGCCGCAGCGACGCCCAGGGCCGCCAGGGTAAAGTCCAGCCACCTGGCGGTGCTCTGCCCGCCACCGATGAGCGTGGCGAAGTTCTCGAAGATAAGCCAGCTCGCCCCGGCGCTGCCGAGCGCGCCCACTGCCGGGGCGACCAGCGGGTTCCACGGGCAAGTGGCGAGGCGCTCGCGGCGGAACAAGGCGACCACCGACAGCGAGGTCAGCAGGTACGACAGCATGATCCCCAGGACGCCAACCCCGCTGCCCCAGGAGAACAGGGCCCACCAGCGAGAAAGCGTCATGAACAGCACGGCAGTCGCTGTCTGGACCCGGCTGGCCACGCCGGACGAGTGGCGGCGGTTGATGGCCAGCATTGCAGGACAGCAGTCCGCCACCCGCACGCTCGGCGAGCTGGAGAGTCTGCTCCGCAGGCGACTCAAGGCACTGCAGTACCGGCACAGCATCCTCGGCGGATTCCTCACCGGCGCAGGCCTCGCTCTCGACAGACCGAACTGACCCTAATACGCCGAAGTCAGGAATCCAGAGTCACTGACGTGATCACCCCGTGGCTGGGAAATTGGGCCTGGGTGTCCCGGTCAGGCCGGTGCTACTGCGATGCCGGTGGGCTCGTAAGTCAGGATGGTTTTGGGGGTCGCTGAGGGAACCACGGTTTGTGCCAGGGCCGCCGTTCGGCGCCGGGAGCACGCGTGTCAGTCTCCGCTCCGTCCCGTTGACCCCCCGCCGGGCCGCCCGTCGCGTTCATGCGTCACTGCGGGGGGGGAGGGTGCCGGTCATGGCCCGGCTGGACGAGAAGGACGAGGTCATCCATCTGCGGTCGGCAGGGGTGGACCTGGGCAAACGGTTTCTGGTCGGCTGCGTGCGCACCCCCAGGACCACGCACGCGGGCCGGTGGAGCCTGGAGACCGAGCGGTTCGGCACCACCCAGGACGAGATCCGCCGCCTGCTGGCCTGGCTGGTCGAACGCCGGGTCGAGGTCGTGGTGATGCAAGCGACCTCGGACTACTGGCGCAGCGTCTACTACCTGCTGCAGCCGCACCTGAACCTGATGCTGGTCAACCCTTCCCACCTGAAGGGCATCCGGGGCCGCAAGACCGATCCGAGCGACGCGGCGTTCCTGGCCCGCGCAGGGGCCTCGGGCATGGTGATGGGTTCCTTCGTTCCGCCCGGCACCGTACGGGAACTGCGGGATCTGAGACGGTCGCGATGTTCGACGTGCGGATCACCGAACTGCTGGCCGCCCAGGAACACGACCTCGACCTGCTGGACACCATCCCCGGCATCAGCCGCCTCGCGGCCGAGATCGTCATCGCCTAGACCGGCGGGGACATGGCCCAGTTCGCCACTGCCCACCACCTCGCCTCCTGGATCGGGGTCTGCCCCGGACAGAGCGAGTCCGCCGGCGTGAACCGCTCCGGGCGCACCCGGCACGGAAACACCAACCTCAAACGGCTGCTCGGGGTCGCCGCCATGGCGGCGGTCCGCAACAAGGACTCCTACCTCGCTGTGCTCCACCGCCGCATCGCCGCCCGCCGCGGCGCGAAACGCCCCCTGGTCGCCGTCACGCACAAGCTCGCCATCGCGATCTGGCACGTGCTCCACGACCAGGTCCCCCACCGCGAACTGGGCGCCGACTACTTCGCCAAG
The DNA here is from genome assembly GCF_055558375.1 of Streptomyces sp. NPDC025793. NCBI lineage: Bacteria > Bacillati > Actinomycetota > Actinomycetes > Kitasatosporales > Streptomycetaceae > Streptomyces > Streptomyces sp. NPDC025793. Next base: position 27,875 of record NZ_JBVHMR010000046.1, read on the forward strand.
GGCAACCCCGAACGCGCCATGCGCCGCATGATCAAGGAAGCCAACAGCCTCGGCCTGACCCTCCGCTTCGAACCCATCTCAGCGATCTGACCTGACACACTCTGAATTTTTCGTGTCAGACACCTAGGCCCTTGGCCAAGCGATGTCCAGAGCCTCGGACGACGCTGCAGCGACGTCAGCCGCCTCGCTCGATGTCCTCCTTGCCGTTGGCGGCAAGGAGCCGCAGCAGGGCACGCAGCTCTTCGATGGCGCCGTCGGTGATCTCGGGGCCGCCGAAGACGAGCTGGTGCAGCACGAGCCCGTCGAGGGCAGCGAAGACGAGCCGGGTCAGCGGGCAACCGGCGCTGTCCGGCAGCATGCGGAGCAATTCGCGATGCGTGGCGTCGAAGTACTGGTCGTACAGCCCCCGCAGGTGCGTCAGCAGCTCCGGACGGCGCCGGGCCTCCAGCAGCAGCTCGTACTGGAAGGCCTGTATGTCCGGATCGGTTGTGACCATCTCAGACACGCCCACCGAGAAGTCCGCGACCTCACCGGTCCCTGGCTCCAGCGCGCTGATATGCAGCGAGGTGCGGATGGCGTGCGCCAGCGCCTCCTCTATGAGGGCGTCCCGCGAGCCGAAGTGGTGCACCACGAGGCCGTGCGTGGTCCCCGCCTCCTCCGCGACCGCCCGATAGGTGAGTCGACGCAGCCCGCCCCGGGCCACGACCCGCACGGCAGCATTGAGCAGGGCCTCCCGGCCCTCTCCGTAGTTCATGCGCCTGCGCGGCCTGCGGCCTTCCGGTGCCTCGGCGGATTCAGTCATGGCTGCGACCCTACCCGGACCGCTTCCGCGTCCGGTCGTACGCCCGACCGGCCCGATGTCCGCGTCGGGGCGCCGCCCGCCCGAGTGCTCCACCGGGCAGCCTGCTCCATCGAGCCCGGCGCGGCGCCCCCCTGGGGCGGCATCAGCGCTTGGGCGGGCGGATGCCGCGGAACTCCCAGTCACCGCCGAGCGCGGTGGACAGCACCTCCTCCGATTCGGTGGGCTGCGCGCCGACGTCGGTGCGGATCGAGGTCGGGCCACTGACGACGTGGTTGGTGAGCCGCCCCAGGCCCTCGACCTCCACCTCGACGACGTCACCCGGCTGGACGGGACGGGAGTTGGCCGGAGTGCCGGAGAGCAGGACATCTCCCGGGTACAGGGTAATGGTGCGGGCGATGTCGGCGACGAGGTAGTTCATGTCCCACTTCATCTCGTCGGTCGAACCATTCTGCACCACTTGCCCGTTGACGTAGGTGCGCAGCCGCTTGCCGTGGAAGTCCCAGTCGGTTACCAGCCCCGGGCCGAGCGGGCACAGGGTGTCCGAGCCCTTCACCCGGAGCATAGAGCCGGCATCGGTGTCGCGGAAGTCGTGCAGGCCGTAGTCATTGGCGATGGTGTATCCGGCGATATATTCCCCCGCCTCAGCCGGGGAGACGTTCCGCGCGGTCCTGCCGATGACGATGGCGACCTCGCCCTCGTAGTTGAGCCACTTGCAGCCCTCGGGGCGGACGACGGCGCCCTTGTGGGAGTTGAGAGCCGAGGTCGGCTTGTGGAAGTAGGTAGGCGTGTCCGGCAGATCGATCCGGAACTCGTCCACGCGGCTGCGATGGTTGAGGTGGACGGCGATCACCTTCGAGGGCACCACCGGCGGCAGGTGCCGCGCCTCGTCGGTCTTGATGCGGCGACCGTCCCCGGCGACGAGTTCGTCGCCGTCGACGGTGACCTGGACGGCGGCGCCGTCGAGGAGGATGCGGCGGTACTCGGGCATGGCTGGGCTCCTGGATCCGACTAGATACGGCTGTGCGGGGTGCGCGGGGACATCGGGAGACCGGTACCGGTCCAACCATCGGCGGGGCGGTCGAACCACAGGTGGACCTGGCCGGTGCCGATGGAGTTCTCATACTCGCCGTACTGGCGGGCCCTGGCGACACAGGCCTGTTCGCCGAGCGCGCCGGCCATCATCAGGTAGTGGAAGAACTTCGCCTCAGGCCTGAACTTCCAGAACTCGTCCATTGTGCCGAGGACCTGGTCGTGCCGACCCTCCTTGAACCAGCCGATGCGCTCGTAGTCGGCTTCGCGGGCTTCCGGCGTGAAGATGTGCACCGGGTCGCTGGCCTCGTGGTCGCGAATCTCGCGCAGCGGCCAGAAGGTGTGCGAGAGGGCGCCCGAGGCGATGAGCAGGACCCGTCGGCCGGGGGTGGCGGCGATGCCATCGGCCAGTGCCCGCCCGAGCCGCAGGTGATCCTCCATGTCACCGCTCTGGCACACGCTGATGGTCACCCACCTTTTGCCCGGCAGCCCCTCACCGAGGAACTTCCAGAGGTTCACGGTGGCGTAGTAGATCGGAAGGTACGCGTCATCGATCGCAGTGATCCAGGTGGCGTGCCTGTCGGCGAACGAGGCAACGTTGTGCGCGAGTTCGGGATCGCCGGGGAAGTCGTAGGGCATGCGGCACATGCCGCGCGGGAGCTCCTCGGAGGTGAACAGTCCCGCACGGCGGCCCTGGGCCGTGACGACGAACTCGACGGTGGTGGCCCAGTGCGAGTCGAGGACGACGACGGTGTCATAGTCATCCCGTTCGAAGACGTCCTTGCGCAGTTGCTGAAGGCCGGTGACGAGGGTGATCTCCTTGCCCTCGTTGAGCTCCAGCCGCTCGGCCTCGGGCAGCACGATAGTGGGGACGTGGGCGAGCAGGGCCGCCCCGACGATCTCACCCATGGTCCTTCCATCCCTTCGGGGCGGTGACGGTGTTCTTCAGGTCGCAGTAGAAGTCAAAGCTCCATGTGCCGCCCTCGCGCCCGACGCCGGACTGGCGGGAGCCGCCAAACGGGGCCTGCAGGTCGCGGACGAAGAAGCAGTTGACCCAGACGGTGCCCGCGACCAGCTGCGCGGTGACGCGTCGGGCGCGCTCGGGGTCGCTCGTGGCGACGGTGGCGGCTAGCCCGAACCGGGTGTCGTTGGCCAGCCGGACGGCCTCTTCCTCGTCGGCGAAGGTCTGCAGCGTCAGCACCGGCCCGAAGACCTCCTCCTGCACGATCTCCGAGTCCGGGGCGACGTCGGTGAGCAAGGTCGGCGCGTAGTATTGCCCGCCCTTGCGGTGCCCGCCGATGACCGCGCGGGCCCCGGCGGCGAGCGCCCGCTGCACGAAGCCGTCGATCTTCTGCAGCTGACGGGAGTGGATGTTGGGCCCGATGTCAGTGGTCTCGTCGCGCGGATCGCCCTGTGTGAGCAGCGCGGCCTTCGCCACGAACCGGTGCGTGAACTCCTCGACGATCGACTCGTCAACCAAGATCCGGGTGGCGGCCAAGCAGACCTGCCCGGCGTTGTCGTACTGCTCCACCGCAAGGTCGACGGCAAGATCCAAGTCGGCGTCGGCGAACACCAGCAGCGGCGACTTTCCGCCCAGTTCCAGGCTGAGTGGAGTCAGATTCATCGCCGCCGACGCGGCGATCCGCCTGGCCGTCGGCACAGACCCGGTGAAGCTGATCCGGCGCACGTCCGGGTGCGAGGTCAGCACATCACCGATCTCGGAGCCGTAGCCCTGGACCACGTTCAGTACCCCGGCGGGCAGCCCGGCTTCGGCGGCGATGTCCGCGAGGAGAGAGGCGGTCAGCGGGGACCATTCGGCGGGCTTGAGGACCACGGTATCGCCCGCCGCCAGCGCGGGGGCGACCTTCCACGTGGCCAGCATCAGGGGCGCGTTCCACGGGGTGATCAGCACGCACGGGCCGGCCGGGTCCCAGCTGACGTGGTTGGTGTGACCGCGGGTGTCGAAGTCCTCGTGGTCCAGCTTCAGCAGCCAGTCGGCGAAGAAACGGAAGTTGTGCGCCACACGGGGCATCACACCCCGGCGGTGGGAGCGTAGCAGGGCGCCATTGTCGGTGGTCTCGACGATCGCCAGCTCTTCGAGCCGCTTGTCGACCCCGTCGGCGATCGCGCGCAGAATGCGGGCGCGCTCGGCGTGGGTGGTGGCGGCCCAGGCGGGGAAGGCTGCCTTCGCGGCGGCCACCGCGGCCACGGCCTCCGTCGCGGTGCCTCGGGAGATCTCACCGATCATGCTGCCGTCGATCGGTGAGACGTCGGTGAACGTTTCGGCGGAGGCGACGCGTTCGCCGCCGATCCAGTGCCGTGTGTCGACGGCCACTCCGGCCACCGTGAGGCTGTGTTCGGTCATGTCCGGTCTCCAGGTCCTGAGATGCTTACGGATGTCGTGTCACTCGGCGCCGGAAGTGCCGGACTCCAGCAGCCGGCCACCGTCCCACACCACGCCGACCTGGCGGTAGTACGCGGCGATCGGCTCGCGGATCTCCAGGCGGGCCAGTTCCTCGGTGGGCGCCTCGAACAGCTCCAGTTCGGCGTCGCCGACCCAGGGCTGCCCGCCCTCGAAGGACGCGGCGCCCGACTCGATCAGCTCGTCGAGTGCAAGCCCCCTGCCCTTCTCGATCGAGGGCAGCCAGCGGTGGTGGGCCATGGAGTGGCCGTTGACGAAGCCGTTCGTCTCCGACGGTTCCCGCAGGGTCACCACCGCCTGGGCGAGGCGCCGGTCGGCGGCGGCGAGGGTGGCTCCGAAGCGGGCACCGGCCTCGATGCGCGGGGCGGGGCCGTAGGGGTGCGGGCGGGTCTGATGGATCGAGCCCAGCTTCTTCGGGTAGCCCTGGTGCAGGCCGCGGGCGATGGCAAAGTCCTTGTCAACCCAGATGTGGACACACCGGGTGTACGTCTGTCCGCGGTACTTGCAGCGGACGACCGCGAACGCCTCCTTGTACTGGGAGAGCACCGGGTCCAGCAGTTCCTCGCCGGAAGTGGAGCAGGATTGCCAGTCGGCCCAGATCAGCGCAACCGCGCCCGGGTCCTCGTCCGCCGGCTCCAGCGGTTCGGGCAGCAGTTCACGCACCCGCGCGGGATCCGTGCGGTACTCGACGGTGAGCAGGTCGCCCGAGTAGCGCCACGGCGGGGACGGGATCAGCGACGAGGCACCCGTCGCCGTCTTGGGATGGAAGTAACCACGGACAACAGACATGACGCAATTCCTTACGCGGTGTGGGCGGGCATCTTCAGCAACTGGGCGCGGTAGCGGGCGGCTCCCCTGGTGGCGGTCTGGCCGCCGAGCGCGACCACGCCGACGAGCCGGCCCCCGGCGTGGTACCCGACGAGGACATCGCCCTCGGGGTCGCCGTCCAGGATCCTTACGTCGCCCTTGCCGAGGACCGGTGCCCCGAAGGACTGCAGACGGAACTCGTGCTGGTCGCTCCAGAAGGTGGGCAACGGCGCGAAGGGAGCCGACTCCCCGTCCGCGCCGGTGAGGTGGGAGACGAGCACCTTCGCGGCATGCCTGGCCGTGTCGGTGGGGATGGACCAGTGCTCGACGCGGCGGGGTACGGCGTCGTAGCGGGCGTTGGGGAAGCGGGCGACGTCGCCGACCGCGACGACCTCCGGCCGTCCGCCGACCCGCAAGTGCTCGCACGTGAGCACGCCGTCGGCGAGGTCGAGGCCGTTGTTCTCCAGCCACTCGACGTTGGCGACGGAGCCGACCGATTCAACGACCACGTCAGCGGGCAGCACAGTGCCGTCGCTCAGGACCACACCGGTCACGCGGTCCTCGCCCTCGAAGTCGGTGACTCCCGTGCCAAGGGCAAAGCGCACCCCGCGCTCCTCGTGCCGCCGCAGCAGCGCGCGGCCCAGCAGTTCGCCGAGCGGACCGACCATCGGCAGGGGCAGCGGGTCGACGACGGTGACCTGCCGCACGCCGAGTCCCACGGCGGTGGCGGCCACCTCGCAGCCGATGAAGCCGGCACCGACGACCACCACCCGCGCACCGGGGCGGACCAGTTCGTCCCGCAGCCCCTGCGCGTCGGCCAGCGTGCGGACCGTGTGCCGGCCGGCGAGCGGGCCGGGGCAGCGCAGCCGTCGGGGCCGCACGCCGGTCGCGACGACCAGTCCGTCGTACGAGATCTCCGAACCGTCGTCGAGTGCGACGGTCCGCTCGGCGAGCCGGGCCGCGACGACCTTTGTGCTCAGTCGCCACTCCACGTCGGCGGCGGCCGCCTTCGGCGTGAAGCTCAGCGACTCGAAGCGCTTTTTGCCCGCTAGGACCTCCTTGGACAACGGGGGCCGGTTGTAGGGCATGTGGGGCTCGTCGCCGACGACGGTGACGGTTCCGGTCCAGCCCGCGGCCCGCAGTTGCTCGGCGGCGCGCAGCCCACTCAGCGAGGCGCCTGCGACGAGGATGCGTCCGGTCATGCGGCTCAGTCCTCGATCCGGATGGCCTGCAGCGGACATACATCGGCGGCTTCCTCGACGTCGTCGCGCAGCGCCTCTCCCGGGTCAGAGACGTGGACGAGGTGGCCGTCGTCGTCCATGGAGAAGACATCGGGGGCGGCGAAGACGCACTGACCGTGGTCCTGGCACTTTTTCATGTCGACGACGACCTTCATTGGCCGGGCCTCCTGGATGTGGGCGTCGGAGCAGGAAGGGGGAAGGGGAGGGAGTGAGGGGAGCCCGACCGTCGTCGGGGTCCCTCGGCCCAGGGATACGGAGTCCGTAACGCCGACTCATTTGACTCCAAACAACATAGGAAACCGGCGGGCGCCGGTCAATACCTGTCCAGGTGGATAAATTTTTCGGCCACCCCCTTGCGGCCCGGCAACCCTTCTCCATACCGTTCGGGATCAAACGAGAGACTCCGGGGTCTGCCCGCCTCTACGCTCCCGCACCCCGGGTCCTGTCCTCTGCACGCCCCATCCCCAGCGCCTCAGGGCATGGGGATGTCCTCACCCTTCCGCCCAAGGAGACATCGGTGAGCGCATCCGACACCCCAGACACCCGCCGGCACATGGAACGGCTCGCCGCCGAGGGCATCGACGTGGTCCGGGTCGTATTTCCCGACCTCATCGGTACCGACCGCGCCCGCGACGTCCTGCTCGACCATCTACCTTCGGCCATCGCGCACGGCTTGGCCTTCTGCAAGGCCGTCTACCACACCAGCCCCCGGGGAGACGTGGTCCCGGTCAGCGGCGGTCTGGACGCGGGCCTGCCCGACATCACCGTACGGCCGGACCTCAGCACTCTGGCCGCGCTGCCCTGGGAGCCCGGGGTCGCCACCTGCCTCGGCGAGATCGTCGACCCGGCCACCGGAAGCCCGGCCGCCGAGTCGCCGCGCGACCTGCTGCGGGCCGTCCTGGCCCGATGCCGGGAGCGCGGGCTGCGCCCGGTACTCGGCCCCGAGCTAGAGTACTTCCTGCTGGAGCCCGCACCCGGCACGTCCACCGGCTGGCGCCGCTCCCCTCAGGCCACCGGCGCCGTCTACACCGCAGGCCTGCGCGCCGACCCCGAGAACCACCTGCTGCGCACCCTGCGCTCGCTGCGCGACCTGGGGCTCGGTGTCGTCACCGGCAACCACGAGTTCGACGGCGGACAGTACGAAATCAACCTGACCCACTCCGCCGCCCTCGACGCCGCCGACCGCGCCTTCCGCTTCAAAGCCGCCGTCAAGGAACTGGCCCGCAAGGAGGGCAACCTCGCCACCTTCATGGCCAAGCCCTTCACGGACGCGGGCGGCTCCGGCTTCCACCTGCACTTCTCCTGCGAGGACGAGGAGGGCCGCAACGCCTTCGATGACCCGACGGGCGCGTACGGCCTCTCGGCCACCGCACGGCATGCCGTCGCCGGTGTCCTCGCACACGCGCCCGCAGTCGCCGCGCTGGCGAACCCGACCATCAACTCGTACAAGCGCTTCGGCCCCGACACCCTCGCGCCCTGGCTGATCGACTGGGGGCTCGACAACCGCAGCGCCATGGTCCGTATCCCGCCCGAGCGCGGAGGCGGGGCCCGTCTCGAACTCCGCCTCGGCGATGCCAGTGCCAACCCGTACCTGCTTATCGCGGGGGCGATCGCCGCCGCACTGCTCGGCATCCAGGCGGGCGAGGAGCCGCCGACGCCGCTGGAGAGCTATGGCTACGACACCGCCCGGTCGGCCCTGCTCCCGACGACCCTGACCGCCGCTCTGGACGCACTGGAAGCGGACACCGCCCTGACCGACATCCTCGGCAAGGCCTTCACCACCTCCTTCCTCACGTACAAGCGCGACGAGGTCGAACGCTTCCAACGGTACGTCACCGACTGGGAGTTCACCGAGTACTCCTACCACCTGTGACACCGAGAGCCTTCGATGACTGAGATCCCGACCCCCGCTGCGAACGAGCCGTTGCCCCTGGCGGACGTGAACCTCACCGACCTCGACAACTTCACCGACAGCGTCACGCCGTGGCGAATGTTCCACACCCTGCGCCATGAGGACCCGGTGCACTGGCAGCCGGAGGAGGTCCCGAACTCCGGTTTCTGGGCGGTGACCCGGCACGCGGACATCGCCACCGTCGACCGCGACCCGCAGACCTTCACCTCGACGAAGTTCGTCAACCTCGAAGAGGTGGACGACGACCAGATCAAGAAACGCGCCTCCATCCTGGAGATGGACGGCATCCGCCACCGCGCGCTGCGCAACGTGATCCAGCGCCAGTTCGGCGCAAACGTCATCAACGGCTACGGAGACTTCCTGCGCGGCCTGACCGCGAAAACCCTGGACGCGGGACTCGCCAAGGGCTCCTTCGACTTCGTCAAGGAGGTCTCGGCGGACTTCCCCATCAACGTCCTGTCCCGACTGCTCGACGTGCCGCCGGAGGACAACCAGCAGCTCATCGACTGGGGCAACCGCATCATCGGCAACACCGACCCCGACTACGCCGATGTCCTTCTCCACAGTGAGGAGAGCGAGAAGTACCGCGACCTGCCCTTTCGCTCCCCCGCCTCCATCGAGGTCTTCGAGTACGGCCGTGAGCTGGCCCGCCGACGCCGAGGCAAGGACGGTACGGACCTGGTCTCCAAGCTCGTCAACACTACCCCGCGTGACGGAGTGCCCCTGTCCGCACAGGAATTCGACAACTACTTCCTGCTCCTGGTCGTGGCCGGCAACGAGACCACCCGCCACACCATCTCCCACTCCGTGCTGGCCCTCCTCCAGCACCCCGAGCAGCTCGCCCGCCTCAAGGAGGACCCCTCCCTGATCCCGGTCGCGGTCGAGGAGTTCCTCCGCTGGGCCTCCCCCGTCTACCACTTCCGCCGCACCGCCACCCGTGACGTCGAACTCGGCGGCAAGCACATCAAGAAAGGCGACAAGGTCGTAATGTGGTACGCCTCCGGCAACCGCGACGAGGAAGTCTTCGGCAACCCCTACGACTTCGACGTGACGCGGCAGAACAACGACCATGTCACCTTCGGTAAGGGCAGCCCCCACCTGTGCCTGGGCAACCTGCTCGCCCGCACCGAGATCCGCATCATGTTCGAGGAACTCATCCCGAGGATCGCCGCCATCCGGCTAGCCGGCGATGTCCCCCGGGTCCGCTCCAACTTCGTCAACGGCATCAAGAAGCTCCCGGTCGAGGTCACCCTCGCCTGAGCGACCGAAGCCGCCCGCGGCCTCTCGTCCCCGGGCGCGTTGGCGCTGCGGCCAGCAGGGTGTGCGATGCGGCGGGGAATGTAAATCTCACGGCCGTTGATGCATAGACACTCCCCTCGAAAGCGCGAGGCTACCGGTAGTTCGCAGTGCCTGATCGCGCCACGGCCGGCCGCGATACCAGCGCGGCCATTGGAGACGGCTGCGCTGTTACGCGTGCCGGCCGGGCGCCCCGTCAGGGAGTCGCGGTGGGATCGATACCGAGCACGATGGTGCCGATGGCGCCTTGGTTGAGGGTGCTGCCGGCCAGAGTTATGGCGAGGAGTGTCGACGACCCTCCCTTGCGGTAGATGCCGTCCTGGGAGTTGAGAGTGCGGAGGACGGTGTTGGTCCGATACGGGGCTAAGGCGGCCACCTGGGTGTTGTAGTTCTCGGGGAAGTACAGCTGGCCGGTGTGGGAGACATGCCCACCCTGGTACGTGCCGCCGGAGACGGTGCCGCCGACATGCGTCTTGACGTGAATGTGCAGGGCTCGACCGACGTACCAGCCTGGGTAGATCGTGGTGAACTCGGCGACGCCGCTGGAGTCGGTCAGCTGAACACCGCGCAGGAAGGTGGTGTCCGGTGTCGACCCGCCGGCGACGTAGCCGGAGTAGATCCCGACCGCGTCGCATTGCCAGATGTCGACGGCAACATTCGGCAGTGGGTCGCAGGTTCGCGTGTCGATCACAGTCGTGCGCAGGGTGAGCGGCACGCCGGCTTTGCCCTCGGTGATGTTCTTGCGGACCGTTTCCAAGTCCAGGTAGTAGGGGCCTTCTGTCTGTTCGGGGGTGAGCACGCAGGCGGCTTCGAGTTGTGCGGCTACCAGCGACTGCTTGTCTTGCGGGCTCGCCCGAAGAGCCTCGGGGACCACAAGTCCTGCGGCGGTAAGTGCCAGTGCGGTGGCACCGAGTCCGGTGAGGACTGCGCGACGGGACGTGTTCTGACGGTCACTGGACGGGTCGCTCTGGGGGTTGGGTGAATCGCTCATGGCTCGGAAAGGTAGGCGAGAGACATGTCCATGACTAGATAGTCTTTTGGCCACAAACGATTTGCTCGCTGTGCAGGTATGCGCCGTCGGTGCGCGGCGCATACAGCAGGTACACCGGACTCTTCGGTTGCCGTCCTCTCGGGGAACCGGTGAACCGCCCACTGACACCGTGTCCTGCATGGTCAGTTGCTCGGTGGCCGGGTCATGGGGAGTGGGCGGTGGGGATGGATCGTGCCGGACGGACTCTGGGAGATCGCCAGACCTTTGCTGCCGTCGGTGCGGGTGTGGCCGCAGGGCGGCGGGGTGGCCAACATCGATGACGAGGCGGTGTTCGCGGCCATCGTCTACGTCCTGGTCAGCGGTTGTGCCTGGCGGGACCTGCCCCCGTGTTTCGGGGCGTCGACGTCCACGGTGCACCGCCGGTTCCTGATCTGGTTGCGTGCGGGTGTCTGGGGACGGCTGCACCAGAAGGTGCTCGAACTGCTCGACCGCCAGGGCCTCGTCGACCTCTCCCGGGCGGTGCTCGACTCCACTCACGTCCGCGCCAAAAAAGTGCCCCTGTGGTTTCCGTCAAGCGGCGGCCGGGACGGGTGGCTGGTAGAAGGTGCCGTCTCGGAGCATGGCGAAGAGGACGTCGATGCGGCGTCGGGCCAAGCAGACGAGAGCCGCGACGTGGTGTTTTCCTTCGCGTCGTCTCCTGCCATAGGAGGCGCGGGGGTCAGGCTGAGACAGTGAGGCGAATGCGGCGAGGTAGAAGGCCCGTTTGACCTGTTTGTTGCCTCACCCGCTGGACGCGCCGACCCCCCTCGTCGAGGGGAGTGTCGTGCGGGACGCGCAGACACACCATCCCGGACGCCTTGGCGATGCCGATCGCCGCGACCCGGGCCACCGTGCCGTCGTCGTGCTCCTCCTTCAACTCCTCCATGCTCAGCCTCCCCTCGCACGTGTGCGGGCGGGGCTGCCCGGGGAGCGTGAGGGGAAGGCGGAGAAGCTGAACGGCGTGCCCGAGACGACAGTGCGCGGCCCCTCGGACGGCTCCCTCACCAGACTCTCTTGCGAACTCATGGCAACAACACCGAAGTCCTGCGCTCAGCCCCCGCGTCCGACTAACTCACGGGCTCAACGGTCAGCTCCAAGCGGGATCGACGTCATCCGGACGGGCACCAGCCCCGATTTCTCCCGGCCTCGGGGCGGGAGCGACAGCGACCCGGGATGACTAACAGCCAGCACCGACTACGGGCCAGAGCCGAAGACCGTACAGACCCCGAACAGAAGGTCCCGTCGGAGATCAGATGCGCCTTCATCGATGCGGCCCGTACGGCTTCGGCGAGTGTGGAGGCGAGGGCGGCCAGGAACTCGACTGTCTCGGTGACGTATCGGTAGACGGTGGTGGTGCCGACGCCGGCACCGGCCGCGAGCTGGGCGTAGAGCTGGCCGTTGCAGAGGTGGGCGAGAGTGAGCAGGGCCTGTCAACCCGCACTCAGGCGCCGCCATGGGGTGCAGAGAGGGCGGCTTCTCTCAGGCGGGCTACGAGGAGGCGGAGGGTAGAACTGGACACGTTGACGCCGGGTAGACAAGCACGCGAAGCCTCTGGTCGACGCCGTTCTCTTGGTCGAAAACCCATCCACAAGGGACTTCGCCCGACCGTCAGGCCAACTCCCGGATCCTGCGGCAGGTTGGAGAGGGCTCACTACGTCGGGCCGATGGAGTTGAAATGATCAGAGTGGTGTGCGAGCGCATCCTGCAGGAGCTGATCGAGGCCGAGGCTACCGAGGTGATCGGTGCCGCGCCGCGTGAGCGCCCCGAGACGCGCACGACCTGGTGCAACGGCCACCACGAGCACACCGACATCGGCGGCCACCTGCTCGAACGTCACGCACGGGCCGCGGTTCCTCGCGGCCCGCACCACATCCTCGCGGAAATCTTCCGGATACGGCTTCGGCCCAGCGACATCTTTCTGACCCGCCCCACAGGGCAGGCCAGTTCAGATGCCATCCGATCGTCCATCAGCCCTCCTCCACGTGCGCCGACACCGGACTCGGTGCTGAGCCGTGCCGCGGCCGTCAGTAGTGCCACGGCTTGAATTTCGATGAGCAGGTGCGGATGGGAGAGCTGGTGCACGGCGACGGTGGTTCTGGTCGGTCCCCTCTCGTCGAAGAACTTCGCGTAGGTCTCGTTGTAATCACGGAAGTCGTTCATGTTCACCAGGTAGCTGGTCACCTGCACGACATCGGAAAGGCCGGCGCCGACGGATGCGAGAATGTCACGGATGTTCTCGATCACCGCGCTGGTCTGGGCCCGAATGTCCAGCGCCGTGACGCCGAACTCGTCGACCTTGGCGCCAACGATGGAATTGTCCGCACGGCGACTGCTGGTTCCCGACACGAAGACGAAGCCTCCAGCCACCCGCAGATGCGGGAATCGCCCACGAGGGGGCACCTTGTCAGGGAGGTTCTTGGCATCACCCACTGCTTCCTCCTTATAGTGGCTGGGGCCGGTGACGGTGAGGCAGACACGGCCGAGACCGGACACAACTGCTCCTGCAGCAAGAGCGGTCGCGAGAGCTGCGGCACGGGCGAGCAGGACGGCTCCCGCTTCAAGGGGGATTCCCGTACCTGGTAATCATGCGCAGGGCCGCGGACGCGGCGCGCAGGGAATCGTCCAGTATCGCCGCGATCAAGCCGTGTGCCACCAGCCGGCTGTCGACCTCAAGAAGTACGCCGCGGTTGTCGAGGCCGGCAGGCATCGGTTGCCAGCGGCCGAGCACGAACCCGGCGGCTGAGGCGTTGTCCGCCATGCATGCCACCTCCTGTCGCGCGGCCGAAGTGCCGTCGTTCGTCCGAGGCGGCACGGCGCCCATGCTTGCGGCAGGAGCGATGCCTAACAAATGCCTGTTTGCGATAAAGGTATGCCCGAATGCGCATACCTCAAGACTGTCTTCGGTTCTGTTCGCCTGAACTGGCCGAATCACTCCCATAGTTGGGAGACGCACTCGTGGTCTCGATCGATTGGCCTGATGCAGGTTCAGGTGAGGCGACCCTGCCGGTGTGGACACACTGACAATGGAGCGAGGTCAACCGGCCCGATCGCCGGGTGCGACGCCAGTGCGGCAAGTCCGACCCCGCGGCAGCGACTCCGCGAGTGCTGGGCGTGGAGGACTTCGCGCTGCACGCGGACGCATACGCTCGCTGCTGGTGGACGCCGATACCCGGTTGCCGATCGAGCTGCGGGCGGGACTGGACGCCGAGCAACTGGCTGCCTGGCTATGCGCGCATCCCGGGGTTGTGAGGTTCCCCTCCTGCTGTGGAGACCGTGACCGGAGGGATGGTTGGGGTCATGGCATCCAAGAAGCGCCTCTACGATGCGGAGTTCCGCGAGGGGGCGGTACGGATCGTGACGGAGACCAGGAAGCCGATTCCGGAAGTGGCTGAGAACCTGGGTATCCGCCCTGGGACGCTGCACAGTCGGGTGTCGCGGGCACGGCGCAACGGGTCGCCGTCGTCGGACCGGCCGGTGGCAGAGCCGTCTGCTTCCGGTGGCCGGCTGCGGGAGAGTGAGCGGGCGGAGCTGGAGCGACTGCGGGCCGAGGCCAGGGAGAAGGACAAGCGCATCCGCGAGCTGGAGATGGAGCGTGATGTGTGCAAGCGATTCGTGGCCTTGTGGGTGAAGTAGCTGACGCGGACCGGGCCGTTGCGGTCGGGGTGATCAGTAGCGGCAGGGCCGAGCAGAAGGTTCCATTCCGCACCGCCTGCCGGGCGTTGGGGGTGTCGGAGTCGTGGTTTTACAAGTGGCGCGGCCGTCCGCCCACCGCGCGGGAGACGCGGCGGCAGCACCTGGCGGAGGACATCGAGGAGATCTTCCGCGGCTCCGGGGCACCTACGGCTCACCGAAGGTGTTCATCGAGCTGATTCGCCGGGGCTGGCGGGTGTCGGTGAACACCGTCGCGAAGCTGACAGCCGGGCTCGGGCCGGCCGGACGGAAGGTTCGCCGGCGCCGGTCACCGACCAGGCCGGGCAGGCGGCCCGCGGCCCCGGACTTCGTACGCCGGGACTTCACCGCCGAGGAGCCCGACCTCGTCCGGGCAGGTGACATGACCGAGACCGAAACCGGCGAGGGCAAGCTCTGCCTCGCCACCGTGATCGACCTGTTCTCCCGTCGGCTGCTCGGTTACGCGATGGGTGAAAGGCACGACGCCGAGTTGGTGGTGGCCTCACTCACCATGGCCGCGGCCACCCGTGGAGGCGACGTCCGCGACGTGATCATGCACACGGACAGGGGCAGCGAGTACTGCTCCCGGAACTTCCAGCGGGCCTGCCGCAAGCTGGGCATCACCCAGTCCATGGGCAGAGTTGGATCGTGTTTCGACAATGCCGTGAGCGAGGCGTTCAACAGCGTGCTCAAGGTCGAGTACGTCCACCGGCACACCTTCGCCACCCGCACCGAGGCCCGGATCGGGATCGTCACCTGGATCACCGACTTCTACAACGCCACGCGGCTACACAGCGTATGCGGGTTCAAGAGCCCGATCGACTCCGAACGTGACCATCGAGCCACCCTCGCCGAGGGACTGGCCGCATAGATCGTCTCCACGCTACGAGGGGATTGACACCGAACGAGCCATGAGGGTCCATCGGCAAGCTGACGGACCCTCATGAACGATCGAGGTTAGGGCGAGACCTGTTCGAGCGGGACGTTGCGGGTACGCGGCGCGAACTGAAGGATGATGGCCGCGACTGCCTGGAAGGCAGCGATGAGCAGGAAAGCCCGCAGCGGTGACATGCTACCGACGTGGGGCGCGATCACAAGGATCGCGAAGGCGCCTCCGATATGCCCGACGCCGTCGACCAATGCGAATCCCGTGCCACGAGCTCTTGTGGGGAATAGTTCCGCGGACAAGGCGTACGTCGGACCGACCCACACGTCGAATCCGAAGAAGATAATCACAGACCCGAGGAATGCCACATAGAGGTGTTGGCCACCCATCGCTGTTATATAGCAGCCGATGAACGTGACCACCGCACCGAAGGGCAGCCAGTACCGTCGGTCAATGCGTTCAGCAAACACGGCGGAAAACAGTGCTGCGGCGACGATGCCGAGTACACCGATTACGGCGATCAAACCCGCCTCCGGAGGCGAGTAAACGGCCTTTCCGTCTTTGGTCAGACCCGCCAGTACAACCGTGTAGCCAGAGCTGAATCCATAGACCGTGGCATACGCGAACAGCCACATGGTGAGAAGCAGCACGATGCGCCGTAGATAGAACACACTGCCCAGCAGCTCCTTCAATGGTGCCCTGTCAACCGGACCCACGGGCGCGGCTGCGGCGGGCGGCAGAGGTGGCAACGGCTTCTTGCGGCTGGCATGCAGCTCCATGTCCCTCACCACGAGCTCGGCCTCATCAAGTCGGCCACGGCTCATCAGCCATCGCGGAGATTCCGGGAGTTCGAAACGCAGCACAAGCCCGAAGACGCCCAGCATCGCGCCGATCCCATAGGCCCATCGCCAGCCCGAACCCTCCAGGGCGGTGCCCGCGACAGCGAAGGGGAGCCCCGTCGGCCAGGGCGCAGACGGGGTGGTCAGGACAAGTCCGATGAAGCCGCCGAGGAAGGCCCCCACCGCCGAGAACGCGAAGATGACGGAGGTGTAGCGTGCCCGACCGTTCTTCGGGGCAACCTCACCTATGTAGGCGTTGACGATGGCCAGGTCGGCTCCGATGCCGATGCCGGTGAGTGTGCGCGCGATGACGAAGTTCGCGTAGTCCGGAGCCAGTGCGTTGTACAGGGAGCCGATGCCGGTGAGCACAAGGGTGACCATCAGCATGCGCTTGCGGCCGATCCTGTCTGCTATCGGGCTGAGAATCACCGTACCTACGGCGTACCCGGCCAGATTGAGGAGAAGAACGGTCTTCAGTGTCTGACCGGCGTTGCCGGGTGCACAGCCGGGGCGCAGTTGCACGCAGCTTTGGAGCCAGCTGACGTTGATGTCGAAGATATCGTAGAAGGTGAAGAGGAATCCAACCCCAATGACTCCGATGAAGAGATAGGACAGGCTCCAAACGTCGAGTCGGTCGAGGCGTGCAGTGATCTCCGCAGTGCGGTCAAGGACTGCTTGATCATCCTTGTGATTCTGAGCCACCATAACTTTCTCCCAGAGTTGATCGTTTCGAGGCCGCATGGCCGAGGCTTCGAGGCCCGACTATTTGGTGCAGTCGTAATCGGCCTTGACCGCGAGCAGGTTTGCGTTGTTTGGTGCATTTCCCCGAAAGGAAATTTGCGTGCACGGAGAGCGCGGAAATGCACGACCGAGAATGGCCAGATGAAAATGCTGGAGTTGGCGGGGGTATGCCAATCCGCCGGCGGCTGGGAGCTCAGTCTGCCGACCATAGTGGGTGAGTTCGCGAATGGTCGATTCGTTTCGCAAACGCTAGTCAAGAGATCCGTAAGGCGGTGTGATCTTGTCGGTCGAACGGAGTGCGGGGTGGCCAAGTCGCCGTCCGGGACGGTGGGAGATCGACCAAGGGAGAGGTTGTTGGACGCTGTGACGTCAGGGCGTCACGGGAAATTTGGTTCGATTACCGCACAGAAGTTCATCTGTGGAGGGGATGCTAGAGCGCCATGCTTGATGACGCAACGCTTCGGACGCCGAGCAATGTCACGACTTGACCACGCACGTTGCGCGCGATGCTGCGGGCCCGAGTCATGGAGGACAAGCAGGTCCATCGGCCAGGTACTCCCACGGCCCTGTCCCCCGCCGTCATCCACGTCTACACCCAACTTGCGGCCTTCACAGATCCGGCCCCCGTCGACGACATCGCCCAGGCCGCAGAAACTTCCCACTCCAGCACCTTCAAGGCACTCGTCTCCCTCGAGAAGCGGGGACTCGCCCACCGCGAACGAGGCATCCAGAACGGCCTCAGCCGCTGCCCCGACTCTGGCGCGCCACGCACACCGACCCTGGCCACGCTCCCGAAGAACCCCGCACTGGCCAGGGACCGGACCAGCCGACCACCGGCGCTGTTTCCCTCGGCGGACCAGTTGTCGACAACAGCGATCCGACGCCCCAGTCCCACGGGCCCACCGCCCATAGCCCTGCAGAGAGTTCAGGTGCACCGGCGTTGGAACAGACTGTCTCCTCCGTGCCATTGCCTGCCCAGCACCCGGAACCCGCCGCGTCAGCAAGCCCTCCTGCTTCCCCGACGGAGCCGAGCGCCACGCTCGGGGAGGCCTACGTCGGCTCGTTATCGATCACTCAACGCCCATCCGGGCGAAGCGTTCACTGCCACCAAGATCAGCCGCGTGATCGGCCGCTCGTCCGGTGCCATCGCCGACGCCCTCGTCGCTCTCATCAATCAGGGCCTTGCCGAGCGGGTCACCGATCGCCCGCGCGCCTACCGCGCGGTCCTCCAGGAGCCGACTTCCTACTGACAGGCCGAGGTCGCGCGGGCGGTGGGAGTCTGCCTGGAGAGCGTGCGGCGCTGGAAACGTGTGTGGGAACAGGGCGGAACCCACGCACTGCGACCGCGTCCGACCGGCGGCCGGCCGCCCAAACTCGACGACGCCCAGGTCGCGGCGGTGGAAACGGCGTTGGTGCAGGGCGCCCAGGCGCACGGGTTCGAGGCCGATCTGTGGACTCTGGAGCGGGTGGGTGTGGTGGTGGAACGGCTGACCGGGGTGCAGCTGGCGCGGGCCTCGGTGTGGCGGCTCCTGACCGGGCGGCTGGGCTGGAGCCTGCAGCGCCCCCAGCGCCGGGCCGTCGAGCGGGACGACACCGAGATCGCCCGGTGGATCGCCCACGAGTGGCCCCGCATCAAAAAGGGGCGGTGAAGAAACGTGCCCGGATCGTCTTCTTCGACGAATCGGGCGTGTCCCTGCTGTGAGGTTCCCCCGCTGTGCGAGAGGTGCTGATCAGCTGGTCAGCGCGGGTTGACGGGGTTTCAGGTGCGTCGGTTCGGCCGCCGCCTGCTTGGTGTAGTGCTTCTCCTCGAACTCGATCGGACTGAGCCAGCGGAGCCGTTCCTGGATGCGTCGGCTGTTGAAGAAGCCGTCGATGTCCTCGAAGAGCGCAAGGTGCGCCTCGGCCCTGGTCGCGAAGACGCGACCACGTACGCACTCCGTCTTGATCAGCATCCACAAGTTCTCCGCCAGGGCGTTGTCGTACGAGTCCCCGACGGAACCCATCGGTGCTTGAACGCCCGCTCGTACCAGGCGAGTACGGATCCAGCCGCGCAGGGCCTCGGGATGCACCCCGAGATCGACGGCCAGCTTCTTGATCTGCGGCCTCGGTGCCGTAGTGCGATACATCCGCACAGCACGCTCACGCAACTCCAGCGAGTACTTCCTGGGCGCAGCCATGGTCAATGCTCCTCTCATGGGAACCCTCTGACCCTCTGTCACCATGCTCCGCATCTCTGGGGAATCTCAACCCCCGGCGAGAGCCCTGCGGGCAAGCCGCTCGGCATCCGGAGCCAACCGCGCCAGGTAGCGGTCCTGGTACACCAGCATCAGCGCGTCGTCGGTACTGGCATGGTTGAGTGCGGCCACCGCACACATGTACTCCTCACGGGGGTACATGTCCAGCACGGCGGTGATCCACGCGTCGCGGCCCCATGCACGCCCACGCGCACGCCCGGCAGGTTCCAGATACTCACGGGCGATCAGATAGACCCGGGTGAGATCCATCCACGTATGAGCGGCCGGGACCGCGGTCAGGCCCAACAGCGCCGCACCACAGGACAGGTCCGATCGGACCAGACCTTTCCCGGCAAGGTCACCAATGGTGCCGAGACGGGCAGGAAGAGCTAGTACTCCAGCCGTAGTTCGGTATCTGGGCTGGTCAGCGGCCTGGTGGCGTGGAGTGTAGCGGGGCGCGGGGTGGGCAGGACAGAGCGTGCCAGAACCAGCAGGGCCTGCTTGAAGCAGCTCAACCTCCACCAGACCGAGCGGAGTTCACGCCTTCGGGCATAGATGAGTCACGAGACGTGCTCGACCAGCTCGTGCACGACGTCGAGCATGGAACGATACGGAACCAACGAAGCCCCCCGGCCGATGGCGTGTTGAGTGAGAACACCACACCAACGACGAGGGGCTTCGCCACGTCACCCCCACCTGACCAGCCCATTTCACCCGGCCGGGACAGGATGAAAGAGGTTCACTCACAGAAGTCCTTACCTGACCCTTGACTGGTCTGGACCAATCACGCTTTGCTTGCCGGGATCACCATTCACCCCCCACCTCGGGAGTGGCGCATGAGTACAACCATGCCTAGCAGGCCCCGCAAGCCCGCTTATGGCAGGCGCATGACAGCACTGCTGGCCGTACTGGCCGGCCTCCTCGGCGCGTTCACCGCCCTCGGCGTCGCGAGCCCCGCGGCGGCGGCGGACTGTGTCGCGGCCTGGAGCTCCGGCGCGGTCTACACCGGCGGCATGACCGCCTCCTACAACGGCGACAATTGGCAGGCCAAGTGGTGGACACAGGGCGAGA
>NZ_JBVHMR010000047.1:0-46273 GCF_055558375.1 Streptomyces sp. NPDC025793
CGCCAAGGTCCGCAGCGAACGCCAGCAACGCTGGGGCCGCCCACGCCCCAAAGCCGCCTGATCAACCCCGGCAACGTTCGTGGTCAACGCACTAGCTGTGAGCAATCTGGACCCCACGGACTGCGAGGGTGGTTACTTTCCGTGGTGCCGCCGGCCGCGCCGAAGAGGTCATTTCATCTGGAGGGTCCGCTGTGGCCGACGAGGTTTCTGCTCTCCTCCCTGAAGACGCTGCCACCCAAGTGTCGGATGCCGGCGGGGTTCAGCCGCTTTCCCGGTGGTTCATGAACCAGTGGGTGTCGAAATAGTGGGCCATTGTGTGGGGGTGGTGCGGGTCGACGAGGATACGGCAGACGAACTCGGAGGCCTTGCAGTCGAAGAGGAGGTCCTCGCCGTCGAAGGACCGGACCACGACGGGCCAACGGTCGGGGTCGTCACCGTCGGCCCTCCAGCAGTACCGGTCCTCGTGCTCCGTGCCAGCCCAGATGAACAGCCCGTCCTCCCTGAGACCCGTCCACGGCTCCTGGTACAAGTCCAGGAAACCGTCGAAGGCGCCCTTGCCGAACGTCTCGACCATGCGCTTGTAGTCGCTCGGCACCGCGGTACCCAGGCGCGACTCCACCTCCACCCAGTCCACGTCCGGCCGCTGGGCGGGCTGCGTCCAGCCGGTGATCCGTATCAGCCGCTGCATCCAGTCGACATCCTCGTTCGGAGCAACCGCGAAGGGTTCGGGCACCTCCCTGTGAGCGACCACCAGCACCGGCCGCTCAACCCCCTCGGCGTCCCGCACCGTACCCGCGCCGACCCACTGATCCCCGTACGCCCACGCCCGTATCGTCACGCCCCGGTCCTCGAAGGGGACGAGGAGAACCGCGCCCCCGGAGTCGTCGACCGCCGGGTCGGTAAAGCCGTCGAGGACGAGGGTGCGCGGGGCGCCGTACCTGCTGGCGAGCAGGTCGGTCAGGTCCTGCGGATCCAGGTCGCTGGGCAGGTACACGTAGCCGTCCCCCGGGCCGAGTTGGGTCAGCAGATCGTTGACGGTCGCTTGCGTGAGCTCCATGGCGGACAGTGAAGCGCACCGCACTGACAATGGACGTGCTCACAGACGTATCTGACGTCAAACCGGAGGTTTGGAACCCACCCGAGGAGACCGCTACTGGACGTAGCCATTGTCAACTGGAACGCGGATTTGCTCATCCACTGCTAATGAGCCGCCTTCACTGCTAACGAAGTCGCGGATCCTAGAGCGGTGCCCAGCGCAGCGACTTCCTCGCGGCAGAGCTTGCACAGGCCGTCCTCGAGGGCGCGGCCGACCACGACGATCCGGGCGCCGCAGTCCCCGCAGGAACCGCGCGGCGGACTCTCCGGCTCGCTGGCTGCCTCACCCCGCCATCGGGAGCGATGGTTGCCCACCGGTCGCGCAGCGAGGCGCTGGCGGCCGGGAGCTCCCAGGCCCGCTCGGTGATCAGCGCGCCCGGCGCACGTACGGACGGGCCGCGGTTTCGCCTTCTGCCCGCCGCCGTTCTGGCAGGCCTTCGCCATCGCGGCCCGCAGCGCGGCCCGGGCCAGGTCCCACGCCGGACGTCTCCCCGCTGCTCATGCCTGCCCCCACGGGATGTAGCCGAGGTTCAGGTGCCCGAGGCCGGACATCTGCCGCACCTGTTCCACCAGCCGCCCGGTGAACAGCCTCCTGGCCGACGTCTCGCCGTACCGGTCGATATGGTCGAACACCAGCTGCGGGTCCTTCATCGCGCGCACCGCCACGAGCAGCCGCTCGCGCATCGTCTCCGTCAGCTGGAGCGGGTTGCCCAGCTCCAGCGGAACGACCGGACCGGCCTGCGCCGGAACCGACCGCAGCCGACGGCGCGGCGTGCCGCCGCCGGGGTACGTGAGCGCGGCCGGCGCCGCCACGGCGCTTTAGGCCTACGCGTCCCGCAAGAACCGCGCCTACCTGCGACGCCGCGGTATCCGCTGCACTATCCCGGACAAGGCCGACCAGGCTCGCAACCGCAAGAAGCTCGGCTCTCTCGGCGGCCGGCCGCCCAAGTTCGACGCTGAGGACTACAAGGCTCGGCACGCGGTCGAGTGCGGCATCAATCGCCTCAAAAGGCACCGTGCGGTGGCAACTCGCTACGACAAACTCGCGGTCCGCTACGCGGCGACCGTCCTCGTCGCAGCCATCAACGAGTGGCTGTGACCAGCACATCCGATACACGCCCTAGGACCCAGACGGCCCGGCACCCGCGCGACGCGATACGTTCCCCCGCGCCGGGCCGTCTCCTTGGCAGGGCCGGGAAACCGGGACAGTATCCGAACCGTGAACTCACCGCCTGCTCAAGGCCACGGCCCGACCGGAGCGTCCATGCGTTTCCAGGAGCTCTCCCGCAGTCACGTCGACCGGGCCCTCGACCACGCGTCCCTCGTCTTCCACGAGACCTACGAGGAGGAACTGCGGGAGCGTCATCGCCGCATCCTGCTGCGCTGCGACCGCTTCGGCGGGTACGAGGGCGACCGCCTCGTGGGCCTGCTCGCCGCCCACCGGCTCCTCCTCTCCGTGCCGGGAGGCCAACTTCCCTGCGCCGGGCTGACGTTCGTCTCCGTGGCACCGACCCATCGGCGCCGAGGTGTGCTCTCCGGCCTGATGGAGCGGCTGTGGGAGCAGTGCGCCGCGACCGGCCGTCCGCTCGCCGCCCTGTGGGCGTCCGAGAGCGCCATCTACGGCCGTTACGGGTTCGGTGCCGCGACGGCCCTGTCCTGTGTGGAGATCGACTCGCGGCGGCCGCTCGCCCTTCGTGTCGCCCCGGACCCCGGTCCGCTGCGCCTCGTCGACCCGGCCGAGGCGCCCGCGCTGCTGGCTCCCCTCCACGAGGGCGTCCGCACGCGCAGGGCCGGGGCCCTCGCCCGTGACCGGCACTGGTGGCGCGAGCAGATCCTGCCCGAGGAGGACGAGGACGACGACGAGTTGGGCCCGCCGCGCGTCGTCGTCCTGGGCGGCGGCACCCCGGCCGGCTACGCGATCTACCGGACCCGAGGGGGCGACGACGACAGATCCGGGCTCGTCCAGGTCGACGAGCTGGAGGCCCGCACCGCTCCCGCCGCCGCGGCGCTGTGGAGCTATCTCGCCTCCATCGACCTCACCGGCACGGTGCGGGGCTCGGGCCGGCCCGCGGACGACCCTTTGCTGCTGATGGCGGCGGACCGTGATCAGGTGCGCGTCACCGCGCAGTCCCCCGCTCTCTGGCTGCGCCTGATCGACGTACGGGCCGCGCTGGCCGCTCGTGCGTGGGCCGCCCCCGCCGACCTCGTTCTCGATGTGCGCGATACGCGGATCGCCGCGAACCACGGGCGTTTCCGTCTGACCGTGAGCACGGATCACTGCGGGTACGAGCCGACCACCGATCCCGCCGACCTGACGCTCGACGTCCGTGACCTGGCCGCCTGCTATCTGGGCGGCACCCCCGTCACGCACATGGTGCGCGCCGGACTCGCCACCGAACACACGCCGGACGCCGCGTCCGCGCTGGATGCCGCGCTGCGCACCGAGTATCTGCCGTTCACCAACGACGAGTTCTGAACCGGCCCGAAGCCGGCGGGAATCGATGGGGGCGGGCACGCCGCCCCCATCGGTCCCGTCTACGTCATCGCCGGAGCGCGGCTCCCGCCATCGCGCGGGTGCCGAGCCCGAGTGCGGCGTGTACGGTGCGCACCGCGTCGTCGAGCCGGTCCTGGCCGCAGAGGATCCGCACACCGTGCCGGAGCCGGGTCGCCGTCTCGATGGCGATGCCGTTCTCCATCAGGGCGGCACAGCAACGGCTCACCGACGCGGGGCCGATGACCGACACGCGGCCGAGGTCTTCGTCGTGCTGGATGACGCCCCGCGTCCCCGGGCCGATCTCCTCGACGGCGGCGGTGAGGGCGGCCGCCTGGTCGGCGTGGACCACGAACGACAGCTGTCCGGTGCCCGAGTCCGGCCGGCACAGGGCCACGTCGATCTCACGGTCCTCTCCCTCGACGGCGCGTAGGACGCGCTCTGCCACGAGGAGCCGGTCGGCGAGCGCGTCGGGGGCCGCGACCCCGACGCGGACGGCGCGGTGGTGGGCGACGCCGATAACCGTCCCGCTCCCCTCACCGGGTTCGGCCGGGTCGTCGCGGAGCAGGGTGCCCTCGCTCGTGCCGTGCGAGGAGCGCACCCGCACGGGCACCCGGTGACACTGGGCGTAGCCGACGGACGCGGTCGCCAGGACGCGGGCACCGCCGGCGGCGAGTTGGCGCATGGCCTCGTAGCCGATGCGGTCGAGCAGGCGGGCCTCGGGGACGATGCGCGGGTCGGCGGTGTAGACGCCGTCGACATCGGTGCAGATCTCGCACAGGTCGGCGTTCAGGGCCGCGGCGAGGGCGACGGCCGTGGTGTCGGAGCCGCCCCGGCCGAGGGTGGTGACTTCCAGGGTGTCGGCGGCGCGGCCCTGGAAACCGGCCACCACGGGTACGTATCCGGCGTCCAGGGTCTCCTGGATCAGGTCGGGCGTGACGTCGGCGATGCTCGCGCGGCCGTGGTCGGCGGTGGTGACGATGCCGGCCTGTTCCCCGGTGAGCGCGCGGGCCGGGACGTCCAGCGCCTCCAGTGCCATGGCGAGGAGGGCGCTGGAGATCCGTTCGCCCGCGCTGAGGAGCAGGTCGGTCTCTCGGGGCGGGAACGGCTGGACGGCCACCCGGTCGGCGAGGGCGAGGAGTTCGTCGGTGGAGGCGCCCATCGCGGACACCACTACGACGACGTCCTGACCGTTATTGCGGGTGGTGGCGACGCGTTCGGCGACGCTTCTGATCCGGTCGGGGTCGGCCACCGAACTCCCGCCGTACTTCTGGACGATGAGGGTCACGGCGTCACATCTCCCGGGTGCTGCCGGTCGGCCGGCCCGTGTCCGCGCTGCCGGTGAGGGGCGCGATGGACTTGCCGATGGCGTCGATGAGGATCGTGCAGGCGGTGTCCGCCACCTCGCGTGAGATGTTGAGCGGTGGCAGCATGCGCACGACGCAGTCGCCGCGGCCGCCGAGTTCGACGATGAGGCCGTTCTCCAGGGCGTGCCGCTGTACGGCGGTGGCGAGGTCGGTGGCCGGAGCGCCGCTCTGCGGGTCGGCGAGTTCCACGCCCCACATGAGGCCGAGGCCGCGGACCTCGCGCACCCAGGCGTTGTCGCGGAGTTCGGCGAGCCGGCGTTCGATCTGCGCGCCCCGGGCCCGGACGTTGGCGAGGACGTCCTCGTCGCGGACGATGCGTACCGCTTCGGTGCCGGCGGCGAAGGCGAGCTGGTTGCCGCGGAATGTGCCGGTGTGGGCGCCGGGGGCCCAGACGTCGAGCCGGCGGTCGTAGAAGATCACGGCGACGGGGGTGCCGATGCCGCTGAGCGCCTTGGAGGCGATGATGACGTCGGGTTCGATGTCGTACTGCTCGAAGGCGAACCAGGTGCCGGTGCGGCCGCAGCCGGTCTGTACTTCGTCCACCACCAGCGGGATGTCCATTTCGCGGGTCAGCTCCCGTACCCGGGTGACGAACTCGCGCTGTGCCGGGATGACGCCGCCCTCGCCCTGGACCAGTTCCATGACGACGGCCGCCGGGGCGGGCACGCCCCCGTTGGCGTCGCGTAAGGAACGCTCCAGCAGCGCCACGCAGTTGGTCGCGCAGCTGTGCGGGGACAGCGCGAGCGGGCAGCGCGTGCAGTAGGAGTAGGGGAAGAAGTGGGCGCCGGGCATGCCGTTGGCGACCGGCTGCTTCTGCCTGACCAGGCCGGTGAGGGCCATGGCCGCGTGACCGCTGCCGTGGAAGCCTCCCTGGAAGGAGACGATGTCGCCGCGGCCGGTGGCGGTCTTGCACAGCTTCACCGCGGCGTCGACGGCGTTGGCTCCGGTGGGCCCGCACAGGTGGACCTTCGTCCGGTCGCGCATCGCCGGGGGCAGCATCGAGATCTGGGCCTCGACGAAGGCGTCCTTGGCCGGGGTCGGGAAGTCCAGGCCGTGGGTGAGCCGGGTGACCTGTTCAGTCACCGTCCGGACGAGTTCGGGGTGGTTGTGGCCGAGGGAGAGCACCCCGGCACCGGCCAGGAAGTCGATGAAGACGTTGCCGTCGACGTCCTGGACCCAGGGACCGGATCCCTGCGCCAGCGCGATGGGCAGTCGCCGCGGGTAGGTGCGGGCGTTGGACTCGCGGTGCTGCTGGCGTGCGAGCAGGTCGGCGGAGCGGGGGCCGGGGAGTTCGCCGTGCACGTGCGGACCGTGCCAGGTGGCGGGATCCGTCATGGGGACTGTCATGTCAACTCCGGTGTATGGCGTGCGGATGCAGAGCGCGGGTGGCGTGGAGCGGTGTGGTTCAGCAGGGGCGGGCGGGGATACCCCGCCAGTCGCTGCCGGCCGGGAGCGACTCACCCTTCATGACCAGGGAGAGCGCGTCCAGAGTGGTGCCGGCGGCGACGGTGGCGTCGTAGAGCACGACACAGCGCGTGCCGATGGACGCGCCGTCGTCGACGCGGACCCGGGACATCTTCATCACCCGGTCCTCGAACAGATGGGTCTGGAGGGAGGTGGCCTCGCCGACGGCGGCGTCGTCACCGACCTCGACCAGGTCGAACTCGGTCATGAAGGTGGTGTTCAGCCAGGTCCGGCGGCCGACCTTGGCGCCGAACAGGCGCATCACGGTAGCCATCCAGGGGCTGCCGGTGAGGAAGGTGACCAGGGTGGGCACGACCAGGTTCTCGAAGAGCCCCGTGATCAGTTCGGTGCGCCGTACCCAGATGCCCCACAGCGGCTCCGTGCGGGGCCGGTAGGCGCCGATGACCAGCCACTTGAGGACGACCACGGCGAGCGTGGCGGCCACGGCCGCCCCCAGCAGCAGTGCGGGGCCGAGGGCGAGGACGGCGAGCGGTGCGGCGATCTCCGTGAGGCGCATCAGGGTGTAGCACATGCCGAGGAACGCGAGGCCGCCGATGGTGGCGGGCAGGGTGATGCGGAGGTACTCGACAGCCAGCCGGGCGGCGATGAGTCCCGGGGTGGGTGCGAAGGTGTACTTCGCGGGGAACCTCTGGCTCTCCTCGCGGCGCGGCAGGAAGAGCGCGGGCGAGCCCAGCCATGTCGTCTCCGGCTCGGTGGCGCCCTCGGGGGCCACCGAGTGCACCCCCAGCAGGCTGTTGTCCCCGATGCGTGAGGAGCCCGGCACCAGCGCGCCGTTGCCCACGAAGGCGCGGTGGCCGACGACGGCCGGGGTGAGTGCGAAGCGTCCCCGGTGGAAGACGGCCGGGCCGACGACCGAGATGTCGGCGACGAAGCTGCGCTCCCCGATCTCCAGCAGGTCGGGGTCGACGAAGCTGACGGTCGCCACCTCCGCCCAGCGGCCGGTGCGGGCGCCGAGCGCCCGCAGGAAGGGCACCAGGTAGAGGGTGGAGTAGAGGGCGTGGGTGGTGGTGAGGCTCAGGGTCATCATGGCGTCGCCGGCCCACTTGGCCACCCCGCGCAGGCTGCGCTCGCGGTGGATGCCCGGCCTGCCCCTCGGGAGCAGGACGCGCTTGACGAAAAGCACGAGCAGGCAGGTGACGACGGGCACGAGTGGTCCGGTGAGGGCGAGGGAGGCGAGCGCGGCCCAGGGGCCGGTGGTGATGACGAGGTAGCCGGTGAGGAGCGCGCCGGGGAGGAACACCGCCAGCGGAGCGAGGGTGAGCAGCAGTGCTCCGAGGGCGTAGCAGGCGAGGACGTGGGGCGGCCAGCCACGCCGGTCGGCGCCGCGTTCGAGTTCGGTGAGCAGGGCCGGCTTGCCGTCCTTCGGGGCGGCCGGGGAACCGGCCCAGAACGCTCCGTCGGGAACGGTGTGGTCGGCGGGGAGCAGGGTCTGGTCACCGAGGGCGGCGCCGTCGCCGAGTCGGGAGCCCGGCAGGAGCAGGCTGTTGGTGCCGACGTGGCTGGCGGTGCCCAGGGAGACGGGGGCGAGCCGCAGCCAGCCGTCGGCGACGGAGAAGGGCTGGATTCGGGCGCCGTAGCCGATGCTCGACTCGGCGCCGATGCTCACCAGGGACGGCAGCGCGGGCGCGGTGGCGATGTGGCAGTGCCGTCCCACCTTGGCGCCCAGCAGACGCAGATAGGGCGGCAGCAGCGGGGAGCCGGAGAGCACGGCCAGCGGCGAGGTCGCCAGCACCTTGCCGTAGAGCCAGAACCGCAGATAGGTGACGCCCCACAGCGGATACCGGCCTGGTGTGACCCCGGCCATCAGCAGCCTGCCCGCCAGGAGCGGCAGCACCAGCATCTCGGCGAACAGCCAGCCCGCGTCGACGGCGAGGAAGGCGGCGTAGTCCAGATGAGCCAGGGTGGCCAGGGGCTGGACGGTGTGGAGGCCGGGGACGGGCGCGCCGATGCTGACGGACAGCCGGTAGCCGAGCACCACCAACGGCAGGCTCATCACCAGCATCCACCCGTAGAGTCCGGCGAGTTGGGCCAGGCCGCAGGCCCACACCCGCGGCGAGGAGTGGCGCCGGGGTTCCGGGGCACCGGGGGCGGCCGACGGCTGCGGCACCGTGTCGGCGGTGCGGCTCTCCAGGCAGCCGGCCAGGGAGCGGACGGTGGGGTGGGCGTAGAGGTCGCCCATCGCCACGTCCCGCAGTTCGGGTTCGCGGCGCAGCCGGGAGATCAGCCTGGCCGCGGTCATGGAGTGGCCGCCGAGGTCGCAGAAGAAGTCGTCCTCGACGGAGATGTCCGCCGGGGAGACCCCGAGCACCTCGCTCCAGAGCGCGGCGAGTCTCCGCTCCAGGTCGGTGCCGGGAGCCGTGTGCGCGCCGGAGCCGCGGCCGAACGGCGCTGAGACAGGAGCGGGCAGCCGTCTGCGGTCGACCTTGTCGGCGGCGAGCATGGGCAGGGTGTCGAGGATCTCGACGAAGGCGGGGATCATGTAGGCGGGCAGGCGTCTTCGGAGCGAGTCGTGCAGCCGGTGGCGCAGTTCGTCCTCGTTCCGGTGGGCGCGGGGCGTACTCAGCGTGAGGTAGCCGATGAGATCCTGTGTGGTGCCGTCGACCTCCCGGGGGACAACCACCGCGTTCTCGACGGCTTCGTCGGCACGCAGGATCTCCTCGATCTCGGCGCATTCGATGCGGTAGCCGCGGATCTTGACCTGGGTGTCGACCCGGCCGAGGTACTCGATCTCCCCGGTGGGCGTGATGCGTGCCAGGTCTCCGGTGCGGTACAGGCGCGGGGCCCTGGCGCGGTCGTCCCCGACGGGGTTGGCGATGAACTTCTCGGCCGTCAGCTCGGGCCGGTTCACATAGCCGATGGCGACGCCGGGGCCGCCGACGCAGAGTTCGCCCTCGGCGCCGTCGGGCACCGGGCGCAGCCGCTCGTCGAGGACGTAGACCCGGTACGTGGGAAGCGGCCGGCCGATGGTGACCGGCTGGTCCGGCCGCAGTTCGCCACAGGTCGCCGTGACCGTCGACTCGGTGGGCCCGTACGCGTTGAGGACGCGACGCCCCTCGCGCGCCCAGCGGCGCACCAGATCCCGGGGGCATGCCTCGCCGCTCACCAACAGGATGCGCAGCTCCGGGAGTTCGTCGTCGATGGTGGTGAGCAGGGTCGGTACGCAGCACAGCACGGTGATGGCGCGTTCGGCCAGGAACGTGCTCAGCCCCTGGCCGACCCGGCGCTCGCCGCTCGGCCCCGCGTGGAGCGCGGCACCGGCGACCCAGGCCGGCCAGATCTCCTCGACCGAGAAGTCGAAGGCGAGCGAGAGTCCCTGATAGACGCGGTCGTCTTCGCGGACGCCGTAGATGGGGGTGGCCACCCGCAGGAAGTTGACGATGTTGGCGTGGCTGACCGCTACGCCCTTGGGTCTTCCCGTGGTGCCCGAGGTGTAGATCACGTAGCACAGCGCCGCGGGGTCGCGCAGGACCCCGGGGCCGGGGCGATCGTCGGGTGCGCGGTCCAGTTCGTCCCGGACCGCGTCGATGTCGAGCACGCGGCAGCTCGCGTCCGCTGTACGGTCGCGCAGGTCGGCGGTGCTGACCAGAAGGCTCAGCCCGGCGTCCTGGGCGATGAAGGCGACCCGGTCCGCGGGGAAGGAGGGGTCGAGCGGGACGTAGGCGGCGCCGGCCTTGAGCACGCCGAGCAGGGTGACATAGGTGTGCGGGGAGCGGTCGAGGAGGATCCCGACCGTGCTCCCCTCCCCCACGCCCCGCTCGCCGAGGAGGTGGGCCAGCTGGTTGGCGCGGCGGTCGAGCTGGGCGTAGGTGAGCGCGACGTCCCCGCAGACGACGGCGACCGCTTCCGGGCTGCGGTCACAGGTGCGTTCGAAGAATTCCGGAAGAAACCGGATGGTGTCGCATGAGGCTGCCGAGGAAGGCGAAGCGACAAGACTCGTATGGGTCACTGAAGTCCCCTGAATGAATTAACACCGACATTTCTTCAGAGAGGGGCGGGCCGGATTCACACACAGGTGTGACACCGATCCGGAAGACGACTTCCGGTGTCTTTGCACAAGGACCCGTACCTCGCTGAGGCGCCTGCAACTTAGGCGCCCACGGGGGCGGGGAGAAGGAGAGTTTCGGCCGTTGCGATACTTGGTACGTACCAAGCTGGCACGTCTCTCTGATCGCCACTCAAACGCAGGTCGGAGGCATCGAACGCGGAGGTCAGGTCACTGCACACCCTCCGAGAACTGCCGAACCGGCCAGGCCGTCCGAGCTCCGCCTGGCGATTATCTGCCGCTCGCCACGCCGGTCGGGCAAAAACTCTGCCCAGTTCCTGTGAATGCCTTAAACGTCGACCAAAGGAGAACCGAAGACAATCCCATGCAACCTCAAGTGCCTTCGCACGCCTGCGCAGCTGCCCCTGAGACACCAATCATCTAGGTGACTGCAGGAGTCTGACCGAATGCGACCGTGACGAAGGCAGCCCGCGGCGTTGCAGCCGGAATCCAGGCGTTCATCGAAGTGCTACTGCCGCTGTGCCCTCTCAGCCGTTCTGGCGCTTCATCCACGGCTGTCGGGCAACGTTGTGCGCCTTCATCTGCGCCACCACCTTGTCATGCAGTTCACGCAACGGCTCCAGCTCGGCCGGCAGCGTCAGCGTCACCGCGGTGCAGCCCTTGCGGCGGGTGGGAGCGGCAGCCAGTTCACCGCTGCGTTTCTCCCAAATCCGCACGCACAGAGGGCCGAGGCCGGTCAGCCGAAGCGGCCCTCCACATAGTCGGCGGTCCGGGGGTCCGACGGGGTGGAGAACATCGCCGGGGTTGGGCCGTACTCGACGATGGCGCCAGGGGTATTCTGTTCGGCCAGGAAAAAGGCGCACTGGTCGGAGACACGGGCGGCCTGCTGCATGTTGTGGGTCACGATCACGATGGTGACCTCGTGGGCCAGTTCGCGGATGGTGTCCTCGATGCGGCGGGTGGAGGTGGGGTCCAGGGCCGAGCAGGGTTCGTCCATCAGCAGGACCTCGGGGCGTACGGCGAGGGAGCGGGCGATGCACAGCCGCTGCTGCTGGCCGCCGGAGAGTGCGCCGCCGGGCTGGCGGAGCCGGTCCCTGACCTCTCGCCACAGACCCGCTTTGGCCAGGCACTCCTCCACCAGGTCGTCCTTGGCCCCGCCGTTCATCCGGATGCCGGTCAGTTTCAGGCCGGACGTGACGTTGTCGTAGATCGACATCGCGGGGAACGGGTTCGGTTTCTGGAAGACCATGCCGACCTTTCGCCGTGCCTCAGTCAGCCGCTGCCCGGGGGCGTAGATGTCCTGGCCGTCGACCAGGACCTCGCCGGCCAGCGAGGCGGACGGGACGAGTTCGTGCATGCGGTTGAGAATGCGCAGGAACGTCGACTTGCCGCAGCCGGAGGGGCCGATGAGGGCCGTGACCAGGCCCGCCGGCATGGTCAGTGACACGCGGTCGAGGACTTTGCGGTCGCCGAACCAGGCCGAGATCCGGCGGGCTTCGAGAGACGCACCGGTCACCGCGGTCGCCACGACCGGGGGGAGGGGCAGCGTGGTCTCGGTCTGGGTTGTCTGGTCGCTCACGGCTTGTCCTTCATCAGCATCAGCGGTGGGGAACGCGGTCACGGCAGGAGGTCATAGCGGGGGGTCACAGCAGGTTCGGCAGGAGCAGCAGCGCCTGGTCGGCGACCGCCAGGCCCAGCGCGCCCAGGAGCGGGACGCCGACCACCCAGGTGTGGCGACGGCCCCAGCGGGCGTGCGCCCAGACGAGTGCCGCGGCGGCCAGGACGAGGCCCTGACCCCACAGCACGAGCGGTAGCCAGGCCGTCTGCTCCGTGGTCATCGGCTTCTCGTCGTCCGGCAGTGCGGCGGGTGCGACGGCGGGCGACGGAGTGGACTGGGCCTGCGAGACCAGGTCCGCGTCCACCCGCAGGATGCCCCGGGGCATGAAGGGGGTGCCGTCGGCCGTGACGAGGGTGAGGCGGCCGCGGCCCGCGGCGAGCGCGGGCGGCTGGGGGTCGCCGGCGTGGCGCGGCCCGAGCACTCGGTACGTGTGCCTGCCCTGCCCCGTCGTCACGGTGAACGTGTCGCCCGTACCGAGCTCGCCCAGCCTCCGGAAGGGGCCGCCGTACGTCGCCTGCCGGCCCATGAGGACGCTGACCCCGGACTGGCCCGGCAGGGGCGTGTCGCGGCGGTGGCCCGGCCCGCGCGACAGGTCCTCCGCCGTGGTGCCCTCGCGGACCACCTCCCGCAGGTGGAGCTTGGGGATCTCCAGGAGCGCCACGGGCTCACCCGGCCGCGGCGCCCGGCCGCCACCCGTGGACTGGCCCACCGGGGCGACCCCGTTGGCCAGGGCGGAGCGGAAGGCGGCGTAGTCGACCTGCCGGTCGCGGGCGTGCCGGAGGTCGCTGACGAGGCTGGCGTCGGCGACGAAGCCGAGCAGCAGCGCGGCCAGGATGCTCAAGGCGGCGCTGACGATGCGGAGCCCGGGCCCGGCGGCCGGGCGCGCCGGACGTGCCGGGCGCGTGGGCCGGGCCCCGCCGGGCCCGGCGGCCGACTTGGCGTCGGCTGCCAGGGGCCCGGCCGGGGAGGCGGTCGGTGCTGTCATCCGATCCTCACCGACGCGGAGGTGGCGGTGCCCCTGGCGTATCCGGCGCGGATCGCCGTGACCGTCACGGTGAGGTAGTGGCCGCGGTCCGCCCGGGTGGGGACGTACGTCGAGTGGGTCGCGCCGGTGATCACCCGGCCGTCGCGCTTCCAGACGTAGCTGTACGAGGTGGCGGCGGGGTTCCAGGTCCCGGTGCGGGCGGTCTGCCGGTAACCGACGCGGTGGGTGCCGGCGATCGACGGCTTGGTCAGGTTCTTCAGGGCGGGGCCCAGGGCGACGGTCACGGCGGGGCTGGTCGAGGTCGTGCGGCCCGTGCTGTTGGCCGCGGTTGCCCGGCAGGCGATCTTGTGCGGGTAGTCGGCCGCGACCAGTGCTCGGGTGCGCCCGGTCGCGCCGCTGATCGCCGTGCCGCCGCGCAGCCATGCGTACGACACGGAGGTCGCACCGCTGAACGCCACCGAGCAGGTCACCGTGGAATCGACCCGCACCGTGCCGGTCACCTTCGCGGCCGTGACGACCGCCGGCGGCTTGATCTTGACCGTGTACGAGAGGGGCGCGGAGGCCGAGGCGCCGTACGCCGCCGGGTCGGCCGGCGTGAACTCGGCCTTCAGCGCGTGGGTGCCGACGGCCAGGGCGCTGGTGGTCAGCGTGGCCGTTCCGCCGGACACGGCAACCGGGGTGCCGAGCTGGGTCGTCCCGTCGAGGAACTGCACCGTGCCGGCCGCGGCGGCCGGGGCGACGGTCGCCGTCAGCTTCACGGACGTGCCCTGGACGACCGGGATCGCCGGGCTCGCCGCGAGCGTGGTGGTCGTGGCGGTGACGGGCGCGGCGTTCTGGTACGCGGTGTTCGAGGTGAACCAGATCGGCGCCGCGAAGTCGCCGTACGTCGCCGAGCCGAACGCGGCCCTGCAGGTCAGCGTGAAGTCGTAGCGGCCCTGGAGGGTGGTGAAACCGGCGGTGCTGGCGTAGTCCCGCATGGTCTGTGTCAGCGGCACCACGATGCCGCCGCTCGGTGCGGTGGAGTATGTGCTGATCGGCGAGTTGCTGACCACGATCTGGCCGTCGGCCGGGAAGCCGGAGCCCTTCACGGCGACGATGAGATTGGTCGCGGGATCCGGGCACGGCCCGGCCGTGGTCAGCGTGATGCCGCTGGTGTCCGTGCCGGTCGCCGGGGACACCTCCATCGAACCGAGGACATCGGCCTCGGCACCTGACGCGCCCAGTACGAACGCCCCGGCGGCGAGCACGGACACGAGCGCGGCCGCCAACGGGCGGTGTACAGCCTTGACATGCATGGTGTGTCGTTTCTCCCGCGGCTCAGGCGTTCGGGGTGTCGGTGTCGGTGTCGGGGAAGTCCTCACGCGACCGGGCGCGGCGGATGATGACGACACCCGCGAGGACCAGCGCGGCCGACAGGGCGCCGAGCGCGCCCCCGTTGACGCCCGTGGCCGCCAGGGAGCCGCCCTTGCCCGAACTGCCGCCGGACGCACCGCCGTTGACACTCGTCGAGATGTCCTGGGAGCCACCACCCGTCGAGGTGTCCGTCGGGGTGGTGGTGTTGGCGGGCTGGGTCGTGTCGGTCGCGGACGCCGTGTCCGTGGGCAGGCCGGTGTCCGTCGACGTGGCCGTGGCCGTCGGCGTGGCGGTGTCCGTGGGGGTCGCGGACGTGGTGGACGTGGCGGTCGGCGTGGTCGTCGGCGTCGAGGTCGGGCCCGCCGGGTCGGTGTTCCGGTAGGCGGTGTTGGAGGTGAACCAGATCGGCGCGGTGAAGTCGCCGAGGCTGGTGCCGTTGAAGGCCGTGCGGCAGGTCAGCGTGAACTCGTAGCGGCCCTGGAGCTTGGAGAAGCCGGCCGTGTTGGCGTAGTCCCGCATGGTCTGCGTCAGCGGCACCACGATGCCGCCGCTCGGCGTGGTCCCGTACGTGCTGATCGGCGAGTTGCCCACCACGTTCTGGCCCGCGGCCGGGAAGCCGGAACCCTTGACCGAGATGATGAGGTTGGTCGCGGCGGCCGGGCAGGCCGCCGAGGTGGTGAGGGTGAGTCCGCTGGTGTCGGTGCCGGTGGCGGGGGCC
Organism: Streptomyces sp. NPDC025793; assembly: GCF_055558375.1. Taxonomy (NCBI): domain Bacteria; kingdom Bacillati; phylum Actinomycetota; class Actinomycetes; order Kitasatosporales; family Streptomycetaceae; genus Streptomyces; species Streptomyces sp. NPDC025793. The sequence goes on from NZ_JBVHMR010000047.1 coordinate 15,116, forward strand.
ACCTGCATCGAACCGGCCGTCTCTTCGGCCGACGCCTGGGCGGCGGTCACCGCGGTGACGAGCAGTCCCGCCGTGCCGCAGGCCGCGAGAAGCGAACCGACGCGGACGGCTGCCGCACGGGACATCCGGGGTGTGCAGGCTGTCTGGGGTGTGATGGACACGGTGGTTCTCTCCTTGGCAGTGGATCAGGACGGCGGTGGCAGCGTTCACGTGCCGGTGCGGGTGTTCGGGCGCCGGGTCCGGGCTTGGCGGCCGCGCAACCAGAGGGCGAAGCCCGTGAGGAGCGCCAGCAGGAAGGCGGTGAACCCGCCCACCGCCGCTGCGGTGAGCGCGGTGTGGGAGTCCTGGGCGGAGCTCGCCCGTCCTCCGTTCCGGGGCGCGGCGCCCGGCGTCCCGGAACCGTCCGACCGCCCCGACGCCGAGGGCGGTCCCGACGGCTGTCCGGGCCGCCCAGCCGCCTGAGACCCCGGCGCCGCCCGGGACGTCGGTGCCGTCCCGCCCGGAGCCGGTGTCCCGGTGGCCGGGATCTGCGGGATCCTTGCCTTGGGGAGGGCGACCTCGGTGCCGTCCTTGTAGGCGTTCTTCGCGGCGAACCGCAGCGATCCCGTGAAGTCGTGCAGGCTCGTCAGGCCGAAGGGACCCTTGAGGCAGCTGACGGTGAAGTTGTAGGTGCCGCGCAGGGTGGTGAACCCGGCCGTGGTGGCGTAGTCCCGCATCGTGTACGTCAGCGGGATCGCGAGGCCGCCGCCCGCCGCCCTCGGATACGTGGTGAGCGGTGCGTTGCCGACGACGATCTGTCCGCCGTGCGGGAAGCCCGCTCCGGTGACACGGGCGATGACGTTGGTGGTCTTCGCGGGGCAGGGCGCGTCGGCGGTGAGGGTGATGGGCTGGGTGTCGCTGCCCGTCGCCGGGGCGACCGCGAGCTGCCCGGCGTCCGCGGCTCGCGCGTCGGACGGCGTGCCCCCCACGAACGCACCTGCGGCCAGCAGCATCACCGCCGCCAGGCCCATCGCCTGCTTCGCTACGGGCGTCTTACGCGTGGACTTGGCGGGCCCGGTCGCGGCGTTCCGGCGCCGTCGTATCAGCAACAGCCCGGTGGCGCAGGCGAGCACGAGCAGCACGGCCAGCAGCGCCCACGGCACGGCGGAGAAGGCCTCGGTGCGGGTGACGCGGGGCAGGATGCGGAGCTGGACGTCGCCGCGCACCGGCTTCGGGTCGACCGTGACGGTCGTCGTGTCCCGGAACGCCGGGAAAACGCCGGTGGCCGATGTCGTGATCTTCAAGGCGTCGCCCGGCAGCAGCTCGGGGAGGTCACGGAGCTTCGCCGCCTTCGCTGTGCCGCCGAACGCGTCGTGGACGTCGAGCGTCTGACGGGCCGCCAGCCGCACGTTGCCGGTGTTGCGGAGGGTGTACGTCACGGTCGCCGAGCCGGTGCCGAAGGGGTTGGCGGTGCCGTGGTAGACCGTGTGCAGGTCCTCGACGGCGAGCCGGGGCGTGAGCGCGCCGCTCACCCGGATGTAGACCCGCGCGCCGACGCGCTGGTCCACGGCGACCTTGTTGCCCTTCTTGTCGGGGGTCGAGGCCGCCAGCGAAGCGACGATGCCGCCGGTGTGGTCCCCGGGGGTCGCCTTCGGCGGGACGGCCAGGGTGAAGGGCACGATGACCCGGGAGCGGGCGGGGACGGTCACCCGGTCCTTGCCGACCGTGAGCCAGGCGCCGGCGTCGGCCGGCCTGTGCTTGGCCGGGTACAGGTCGAAGCCGCCGTCGGCGGTGGTGAAGGCGTCCTGCGCGTACACCCTCAACGTCAGCGGTCGTGTGCCGTAGTTGAAGACGGCGATGTGGTCCTTGACGACGGCGCCCGGGGTGGCGCCGTAGGAGAAATTGGGCCGTGCGTCGGGGTTCTTCGCGGCCGAGGGCTGGACACCGAACGTCGTACGCCCCGCACTCCCCTGTCCCCCGTCGCCCCGTGCGGTGGCCGGTGCGGTGGCCGACGCGGTCGCGACCGGGAGTACGGCGAGGAGGCAGGCGGCCAGGACGGCGGCGATGCGGCGGGCTGAGGTGGTGATCATGTCGGGTCGTCCGTTCGGGCGCGGGCGGGGCCGGTGCGCGGTGTTGGCCGGGACGGGCAGCAGCGCCCGTCCCGGCCGGGGCGGATCCCGGCGGGGGCTGAGGTTCCGCCCCGTCAGCCATCTGTCAGGATCAGATGGCCGTCAGGGTGAGCGTGGCGGTATAGGTGTCGGCCACGGTCGAGGTCGGCACGTTGAAGGCCAGGTCGGCGCCGAGGTGGGCGGTGCCCAGACCGTTGCCGGTGGCCAGGGAGCGGGACGACTTGAGGCCGGCGTTGCCCGCGTCGGACGGCGCGACACCGTTCGCCGCGGTGACAGCGCCACCGGCCGTGACGGTCTGGGCCGCGGACTTGTCGACCACGTTCGGGGTCCAGCCGAGGTTCTGGCCGTTGATGCTGTGCGTGCCGCCGCCGGAGAAGTCCGACACCTGGCCGCTCACCGACCAGCCGGGGTTACCGGCACGGGTGTCGGTCAGGGTGACCGGGTTGATCTTGCCGACGGTGGTCATCAGGTCGCCGTTGCTGTTCAGCGCCGGGGACGGCAGCGTGACGTTCGGGTTGTCCACGCTGATGACCAGCGCACCCGAGTTGACGGTGGTGGTGATGGTCTCCGAGGCGGTGACGCCGGCGAACGCACCGGTCACGAAGGAGACCGGGGCCGAGGACGACCCGGTGTACGCGGTGGTGTCCGTCGGGACGAAGACGGCGGTGAAGGAGTGGTTACCGGTGGCCAGGCTGGTGGTGCTGTAGGTGGCCTGCCCGCCCGAGACCGGCACGGTGGCCAGCGTGGTCGTGGTGGTCCCCACGGTGTCCTGGAACTCCACGGAACCGGCGGCGCCCGCGGGCGTGACGGTGGCCGTGAAGTTGACCGGGCTGTACTGGGCCGCCGTACCCGCCGGCGAGACGGCGAGCGCGGTGGTCGTCTGCGTCGCCGGAGCCTGGTTGACGGTGTAGGAGACCGGGCTGGAGGAGGACGCGGCGGACGTGGTGTCCGTCGGCGTGAAGTCCGCGGTCAGCGAGTGGCTGCCCACGGACAGGCTGTTCGTGCTGAACGTGGCCGTGCCGTTGTTCACGATCACCGGGGCGCCCAGGGCCGCCCCACCGTCGCGGAACTGCACGGTGCCCGCGGCGGAGGCCGGGCCCACGGTCGCGGTCAGTGTGACGTTCGTGCCCGCCGTGACGGGGCTCGCCGGGGACACCGCCAGGGACGTGGTGGTGGGGGTCTTCGCGGCCGGGTCGGTGTTCTGGTACGCCGTGTTCGACGTGAACCAGATCGAGGCCGGGAAGTCACCGAGGCTGGTGGCGTTGAACGCCGTGCGGCAGGTGACGGTGAAGGTGTACTTGCCGGTCAGGTTGGTGAAACCGGCCGTGTTGGCGTAGTCCCGCATCGTCTGGGACAGCGGGATGATCAGTCCGCCGTTCGCGGTCGTGCCGTAGGTGCTGATCGACGAGTTGCCGACCACGTTCTGGCCGGCGGCCGGGAAGCCGGAACCGGTCACCGAGACGATGACGTTGGTGGCGTTGCTTGGGCAGGGGTCCGAGGTGGTCAGCGTCATGCTGGAGGTGTCGGCGCCGGTCGCCGGGGTGACCGAGGCCGTGCCGATGCTTGCGGCCGCCGCGGAGGGCGCCGCGATCAGGCCGCCCGCCAGCAGGGCGACCAGGCCCGCGAGGCCGCCCGCAAGGGCCCGCGAGAGAGTCTTCTTCAGCACTGCCGTGCTCTCCTTCTAAGAGGATCGAGGATCACTACGAAGACCTGAGGAAGCGTCAGGGGGTCTGCTTGCTGGTGTCGCCGCAGCTGGGGTTGGCCGCGAAGCCGTACGTGTTGATCACCGTCGTCTGCTGGCAGATCAGGGAGCCGGAGCCCACGAAGACGGTGCTCCACGGCGCCGTACCGATCTTGCTGGTCGGAATGACGTTGTAGACGTCGCGCTTCACACCGAAGGTGCTGTTGAGGACGTTCGGCGCGGTACCGTCGATCGTGCCGAGGATGGCCCGTCCGCGCAGGTCGGCGATGGTCTGCGAGGCCTGCGCGTTGTACTGCGCGATGGAGAACGGGGCGATCGAGTTGTCGTCGAGGACGCGGCCGTCGTGCTCCTCGACCGGGGCGCCGTTCTTAGTGTCCTTGATGCAGGGGTAGACACCCGCGACCACGTCGGCCTCGGTGATGCCCACCGTGGACTCCCAGAACTTGCGCGTTCCGGAGCCCGCCTGCGGCAGGTAGACGGTGAGGCTGTAGTTCGGCCCGGTCCCCACGTAGTTGGGGTCGCAGTGGTAGATCGCCTTGAGGTCGGTCAGGGCGAGCTTGCGCGGGACGGTGCTGGTCGGCGTGATCGCGTAGCTGACCGCGTCCACGGCGAACGGGACGTAGGTGAGGCCGGGGGTCGCCGCCGACAGGTCCAGGCTGGAGGACCGGGAGAAGTCCAGGCAGTTGTTGTTCGCCTGCAGCGAGTTCGACAGGGCGGTACGACCGGCACCCGAGCCGTTGGGCCGGCTGATGGTGCAACCCGAAGTGGTGGCAGGGTCCTTGGTGGTGATCTGGGCCGAGCCGGTGGCGTCGTAGGAGCCGATGACCTTGGTGCCGTTGATGGTGATGGCGTTGGCGAGGCCGTTCATCACGCCCTGCGTGGTGTCGGAACCGACACCGGCGAGCTGGCGGTAGGTGGGCGTGCCGGAGGGGTCGGCGGCTGCCTGCTGGGCGCTGATGGCACCGGTCAGCAGACCGGCGATACCCACAGCGGCGACGGCTGCCATTCTCTTGTTCACGTGCGGTACCTCTCGGGTTAGGCTTTCGCCGGGTGGTGGTGCCCGGCGCGGTGTTTCGGACAGTTCGTTGGCGCGGACCTGTCGATGGTTCGGTTCGGGCATCACCTCCCTGGCCCGGCGGACGGTTTGTCCCTGGCGCGCCAGGCCTCGACGGCGGCCACGAGTCGTGGCACGGCCCTCGGCAGGAGGGGCCCGCAGATCGCGGCGGTGAGGCCGATGACCAGGGCGATCAGCAGGGCGTAGCGCACGGCGCCGAGCGCCCAGGCCGGAGTGCGCAGCAGCGGGCTGCCCGAGGCGGCGGCGGGTGCGGTGGACGGGGAGCCGGAGGGGTTGCGGGAAGCGGACGGGGAGGCCCCGCCGCTCGCCGCGCTCGCAGGGGCGGCCTGCCCGCCGGACACTCCGGCGCCTGTGCCCGCCGCACCGCCGGAGCCCGCGAGCCCGCCGCCGCTGGTTCCGCCCGTTCCGCCCGAGAGCCCCGTGCCGGAACCGCCGTTCGTCGTGCCCGACGGCGAGGTGCCCGCGCGGGAGGCGATGGCGTCGGCGGCCGCGCGGGCCTGGGCACGGGCCGATGCGGGCAGCGGGGCGTAGCCCTCGGGCAGGGTTCCCGTCGCCGTACCGGGCCGTTGTCCGTCGCCCGCCGCGTACCGCAGCAGAGCCGCGTAGTCCGTGCCCTCCTGCTTGGTGAGCTTCTCGGGCACGGTCGCGGCATAGGTGAGGAGGGTGAGCGGATAGGCCGCTGTGCGCTTCGTGGTCGGGTCGGGGCTCTCCACCCCGCCGACCCCGCTCGGCTTGTTCGCCGCCTGCCCGGCGAGCAGTCCACCGGTGTCGGGGGCCACGAAGCGGCCGGCGGCGTTCTGGAGCTTCGCCGTCACCAGGCCGTAGCGCGCCGCGGTCGCCGAGTCGGTGAGGGCGAGGACGGCCCGCTGGCCTGCGGGCTGCGGCGGGTTCTTCTTGTAGCCGGGGGGCGTCGCCGTGTTGTCCCAGTTGGTCCGGGCCAGCGTGTCACCGCGGGCGGCGGCGCGGGCGGCGGCGTGCAGGTCGGTGGCGTACGGGTGCTTGTCCTGGATGCACAGCGGGTTGTCGGGGTGGTCGTCGAAGTGCTGGCAGAACGGGTCGCTCTTCGGGAACTCCTCCCTCGGCAGCGCCATGTTCCGGTAGTTCGGGTTGACCTTCATGCCGGAGAAGGCGGCGTCGCCGTACCGTCCCTTGTTGTCGGGGGTGCCGCTGAGGAACTCCCGGGCCGCGGGGTCGTGGCCCACCCAGTTCCACAGCTGCCACGCAGCGTCGGACACGGCCTCGGGCACGAGGGCATCGCCGAAGCTGCCGCCGAAGTCGAGATCCTTGTAGTCGGGGTTGTACTTGAGGAACTCCGGGTCGCGACCCAGGTTGAAGGGGTTGTCCTCGGTGCTCTTCGCGAAGCGTGAGTTGCCGTCGGGGTACGACTCGGTGAGCAGCTTGGCGACCAGGCGCGGGGTGAGGTTGAGCGAGGTCAGCCGGGCTCCGTTACGTGCTCTGACCGCGTTGGGCGCGTTGAATCCGGCCTGGCTCTCGATGAAGAAGCCGATCGTCAGACCCGACAGGGCCACGGGCGCGTAGACCGGGTGCTGGTCGGGCGGGACCTGATCGCCGGTGGCCGGGCGGCCGAGGAAGACCATGCCGGGCGTGCCGGAGAGCAGCTTGGCGCGGGCGGTGTCGTCGGTGACCTGGGCGTAGCCGTAGATCGTTTTACGCGCGGACTGGCACAGGGCTGGCTGCCAGCGGGTGATGGCCTCGGCGGCCATCTCGTTGCCGAGGGTGCTGCGCTCGTCGGCGCCGATCGGGCAGAAGTTTCCCATCGGTTCGAAGCTCAGCGGTACCACGAGACGGTGCTGCCAGTTGCTCGCGCTCAGGGGCGACGACTGGAGCATGCCGCTGGACTGGGAGGTGTACGAGGTGCCGTCCACCTCGCTCTCCCCACGCGGCACGACGACCAGCCAGCATTTCCGTCCGGTCGTCGCTCCGGAGGCCTTGGCGGGTACGTCGCCGCAGCCGAGGCCGGGTGCCTCGAGTCCCGTCTGGGCCTCGAAGTAGACCTGGCCGGTGCCGCCCGGGCCGGTGCGGGCGTAGGGGACCTCGTTGGTGGTGTTCACATCGTAGAACTCGTTCCAGTTCCCCTTCGTGATCAGATCACCGGTCACGGAGTGGAACGGCACGTAGGAGATGCCGGTGCCGGTGGGCGGCGGCAGTTTCTGGGCCGGGTCCTTCAGGCCCGCGTAGGTCAGCTGCCGGGTGTTGGTGTACGCGCCCGCGCCCTGGCTGCCGGCGCCCGCGCCCAGCGCGGAGGAGCCGCCGAACTGGCACTGCTCGGGGTCGGGGCCGCCGCCGGCGTCGCCCCAGCACTGCATGATCTGCAGGTAGTCCGCGGCGTAGGTGGTGTCCGAGACCGTGTGGGCGGCGCCCTTCCAGGAGATCTTGAGGACCTGGTTGACCAGGTTGCGCGTCTGGCTGACCGTCACCTTCAGGTTCGCGTACGGTCCCGTGCCGGAGACGGTCACGGCGGATCCGGCGTCGGTGGCCTCGGCGGGCCCGGGCGCCGAGACGAGCACGGCGGTGCCGATCACGGAGAGCAGTACGAGCGCGGCGGTGGCGGACGTGGTGACGAACCGGCGCAGCGCGGCGTTCATGACCTGCCCCGCTTCAGCCGCCGGGTGAGCAGCGGAGGCCCGACCGTGATCCCCAGCAGCAGCACACAGGCCACCCCCATCAGCGCGATCCGCGAGCCGCTGCTGATGCTGCTGGAGGTGCTGACGGGCACGGCGAACGCGCCGGCCCCGGTGCCGTCGGCCGCGGCGCCGTTCGCCCCGATGACCTGGCCGGTGTCCGGGTCGATCTTGGTGCCGCCGGTCGCGGCGCTGCTTCCGGCGCCCCCGGCGCCCTTGCCCGTGGGTGGCCCGCCCGTGCCCGACGCGCCGCCGGCGCCGGACCCCGCACCGGCGCCGCCCGCACCGCCCGAGGAGCCCGCGCCACCCGATCCGGCCCCGACCTGGGTCGGGGTCTTGGCCCCGCCCGTGCCCGTGGCGCACTGGGTCGCGCCCTGCTTGTCGCAGGCGGACGGGTAAGGCGCCGTCTTGGCCAGGGTGTTGCTGCCGTCGGAGGAGAAGGTGGGGTTGTGGCAGTTCTGGATGTTGATGCTCTGAACGTCTACGCCGGGAATCCTGCGGACCTGGTTCAGACCCGCCTGCACGAGGTTGATGGGCAACGGCGAGTACCCGAGGTCGTCCACGTGCTGCTGCCCCTCGCAGAGGAAGTAGTACGCGAAGGCGCCGAGGGTCTTGCCCTTCTGGTCGTTGAAGTTCGACTCCAGCTTGGTGGGGATGATCATGTAGCTGTAGCTGGAGAGCGGGTAGGCGCGCGGGTCGTTGTCGTTGTAGACGTCGTCGAGGATCTGCGTCAGATACTGGGGCGAGGAACTGTCGTTGTTGATCCGCGCCTTCAGCAGCGACACCGCGACGTTCTTCGCGGTGGGCTCGACGTAGTAGCCGCCCTTGTTGAGCACCTTGGCGACTGGGAACCCGGTCGTGTACACCGCGTACGAGTACTCGACGTACGTGATGGTGCCCACGTTGCCGCCCTGTGCCACATAGCCGGAGACACCGTTCGAGCCCGACTGGCTGACGAAGCCGCTGCCCGGCACGACCGGGTAGTTCGAGGTCGTCCCGCAGGGGGTGCTGCGGCCCGCGCGGCGGCAGTAGGCGTCCCACAGCGACGGGTACTGCTTGCTCATCCAGGTGGTGAGCTGCGCCGTGGTGCCGGAGCCGTCGGAGCGCACCACGGGAACGACTCGGCGGGCGGGCAGCGCGGAGGCGATCGCCGGGTTGTCGGCCTTGATGGCGGGGTCGTTCCAGGTCGTGATCTGCCCGGTGAAGATCTTGGCGATGACCTCGCCGGACAGCCGCAGGTTGGTCACCCGCTGGTTGCCGATGAGGAGGTTGTACATGAACGATGTACCACCGGCCACGATCGGCATGTAGGCGTAACCGCGGGACGGCGGCGGGTCGGCGACACCCGAGTCCTTGATCCCGTAAGGGATTTCGGACACGCCGTAGTCCACCGTGCCGTTGCGGAACTGGTTGCGGCCGTCGGAGGAACCGGTGCCGCTGTAGTTCACGGTCATGCCGTACTGCTTGACGTTGGCCCGCCACTGGTCGAGCGCGTTCTGGCTCCAGGTGGACCCGGCACCCGAGATCGGCACGTACGTCGCGGCGGTGGCAGGGGCGGCGCCGAACAGGAGGGCGGCCAAGAGGACGAGAGCGGTGACGGCTCTCAGGCGTGCGAGGGGTGCCGGAGGGGATCCGGGCATGGCTGATGACTCCTGGTCAGTGTGGTGGGGTGCGGGCCGTGGTGATCGGAAGGGGTCGGTCGGAGCCTGGGGTGGTGGCGGACCTGAGCTGTGCGCGCCTGCTCATGCGTTCGGTGTCGCGCCGCGAGGCCTGCACGCGCCGGTGCCGCTGGTTGCGGGTCAGCTCCCCGGGGCCGCGTCCGCCAATGACGCGGGCCAGCAGGAACAGCAGCAGTACGAGGGCCATCAGCAGGGCGGCGGAGCCGAACCCGCGGGCGATGAAGGCGGGTTGAGGGGAGCGCACCAGATCGAAGGTGGCGAGCGGGAGTGAGATCTGCGGACTGTGGAGCGGGTCGGCGTTCAGTCCGGAGTTGATCCCGGAGGTGAGCAGTACGGGCGAGGTCTCGCCGATGCCGCGCGCGGTGCCCAGGATCACGGCGGTGGTCAGGCCGGAGCGCGCGGTGGGCAGCACCACCGTCCGCACCGTGCGCCACTTGCTCGAACCCAGGGCGTACGACGCTTCGCGCAGCGAGCCCGGCACCAGCCGGATGACCACGTCGGAGGCGCGGATGATGATGGGCAGCATCATCACGCTGAGTGCCAGCGCGGCGGCGAATCCTGACTTGTCGACGCCGAGGATGAGGATCACGGTGGCGTAGATGAACAGGCCGGCCACGATCGACGGGAGCGCCGTCATCGCCTCGACGATGGTCCGGACGAACCGCGCGTAGCGGCCCGGCACCTCGTTGAGGAACACCGCGCAAGCCAGCCCGAGCGGGACGGTGATCGTCAGCGAAATGGTGATCTGCTCCAGGGTGCCGACGACCGCGTGCACCACGCCTCCGTCGCTGAGGGGCTGGAGCGGGCCGGTGCTCGACATGTCCTCGGTGAAGAAGTTGAGGTGCACGAGGGCCGACTTGCCGCGCCACAGGGTGTACGCCACCACCAGGACCAGCGCGCCCAGCAGGAGCACGGCCAGGCTCTGCCACAGGACGGCGGCGACCTTGTCCCGTACCGCCACGCCGCTCTCGTCGAAGGAGATCAGCACGGCGTACAGCCCGAGGAAGAGCAGGTATGCGACGACGACGAAGCCCAGGACCCCGTCGAACGGGGCGATCCAGACGAACAGCAGCGCGGTCAGCGACAGCGAGCCCACCGCCGCGCCCGCGAGGGCGAGCAGGTCCGAGGCGTGGACGGACGAGGTGTTCCGGCGGACCTCGGGCGCGGCGTCGCGGCCGTCGGCGACCGGCCGCACGGTTCGTCCCGCCGGCTCCTTGAGGAGGTCGGTGGTCATACTCAGGCCTCCGTTCCCGCACCCGAACGGCTGCGGGCCGCGATCGAGGACGCGATGAAGTTCACGACGAGGGTCATGAGGAAGAGCGCGAGCCCCGCGGCCATCAGGGCCGACATGCCGAAGTTGCTCGCGGAGCCGTAGCGCAGGGCGATCAGCGCGGAGACGGAGTTGGCGCCGTTCTCCAGGATGTGCGGCTGCACGGCGAAGACGGGAGAGATGATCATGTAGACGGCGATGGTCTCGCCCAGGGCCCGGCCGAGGCCCAGCATGGTGCCGCCGATCATGCCGCCCCGGCCGTAGGGCAGGACGACCGCGCGGATCATCCCCCACCGGGTCGCGCCCAGCGCCAGGGCGCCCTCGCGCTCTCCGGCCGGCGCCTGCGAGAAGGTCTCCCGCATCACCGAGCAGGCGATCGGCGTGACCATGAGCGCCACGACGATTCCGGCGATGAAGGTCGAGGAGGTGTAGACCGTCGTTGCCTGCAACGGGTCGCTCGGGGCGGCCCCGTCGACCTTGAAGAGCGGGATCCAGGAGAAGTACGTGGAGATCCAGCGGGAGAGCCCGGCCACATGCCCCTGGAGGAAGAAGAAGCCCCACAGTCCGAACACCACGCTCGGCACCGCGGCCATCAGGTCCATCAGGCTGACCAGTGTCCGCTTCAGCTTCCGCGGCGCGTACTCCGAGATGTAGAGCGCGGTGCCCAGCGCCAGCGGTACGGCGATGCTGATCGCCGTCAGGCCGATGAGCACCGTGCCGGTGAGGACGGCGGCGATGCCGAAGTGGTGGGAGTCCGGCTCCCAGGTGGAGGTGGTGAGGAACGAACCCTTGGCGACGCCCAGCGCCTGGGACGCGCGGTAGGTGAGGAAGACACCCACCAGCAGCATGATCGCCAATACGACGGCGCCGCTGCCGCGAAGCGTCCCGCGGAAGAGGCGGTCCACCGGTTCGGGCCTGCCGCGCGGCACACGCCTCGCCTCGTCCAGGGACTCGAAATCCGGTTCGGGTTCGGGGGGTTGCCCGAGTGCAGGCATGACAACACTCATCTCGCAGCCGTCTCTGCCTGGTCACTGACACCGGCGCCGTCATCAGCGGACCGGGCATGGCCTGTGCCATCCGGTTCTGCCCGGGGAATGCCGGGCAGAGCCAGGCCGGGCGCGGTACCGCGCACAGCGTCGGCGGCCCGACCGGACGTGTGCAGCCGAGGCCCGGCCGCTCCCCGCGGCCAGTGAGGAGCCGGCTCTGTCAGCTCGGCCACCGGAACCGCGCTCAGGAACTGACCGACGTTGTACTGGCAGTCCCGCTGGCGCTGATACAGCCGCCCCGCGACCGCGACCGCCCGACCGTCGATCTCCAAGCGCCAGCTCCAGCCGCCCGCCTGCTCCACCGTGGTCAGCAGCACCCTGGCATCCGCGATCCGCTCCCGAAGCCGCAGCACCGCAGCCCGGCACTCCGCGAGACCAGAGAGCGACTCGGCGCTGCGCCCCAGTTCACGGTGGTTGGGTCCCATGAGTCGCCAGCCGACCCACTGGTCGCCCTCCGCGGGTCTCTCCCGGGTCCCTCGCACCACGTACAAGAACCGTGAGGGAACCATGAAACCCACCCCCCTCCCCTTGTCACTTATCGGCCGCTTTTCATCAATGGCGAAAAATCACCGTCGAAAGTGAACCGAGATTCGCGGCCCTGTGTACGCGCTGTGGCAGCGCGCGAGTGAAGGACGAACGCAGAAGAGATGAACGAAGGGGTTCGTATCGGCCGGCACACGCGAACGGTTGTGCGCCGACACCACTGCGCCGCCCGCGTCGGTCCCGGCCTTCGCGGCCCGCGCAAGCACCGCCCGCATCCCTGCCGACCTCACGGTCGCCCTGCGCGGCGCGGCGGCGCACCTCCGGCGCAGACTGCGGCGCACTCCCGGGGAGATACCCGTCTGGCGCCTCTGGGCCGATCTGGGCCGCAGCCACTTGAGCCGCCGGCTGTCGGGCTCCTCGCCGGCCTCCGACGCTGCCGCCCCGCACGCACCGTCGCCTTCTTCATCGTGCCCGTCGGCACCCCCGCCGACCGCTCGGACGGCCCGGCTCCGCGCTGACCCACCCCAGTTCGGAGCGAACCCCGAGCGAGCACCCTCCGGCGAACATCGGCCGTACCGTCGATCTCCGTGCGAAACGGCCACCAGCACATGTGCCGAGGCTCTACGGCCACGGAACCAACGACACATGGCCAACCAGTGAAAATCGGGTGCGAACAGGTGCCCGCAAAGGAAGTTGCCGTACGGTCGCCTGGGTCCCCGCGCCGGTGGAGCGCGTCAGGACCGTCGAACGCAACACCCGAAAAGCACCATGACGGGCACTCGGGCGTCCACGGGAGGGGTTCACCCTATGGCGGCGCAGTTCGGCAGGCGGCTGTACAAGGGCGCGGCGGCCACGGCCGTGGCCGCCGCGGCGATCGCGGCGCTCTCCGCGTCCCAGGCTCCAGGGGCCACCGTCGACGACACCGGCAGACGGACCACCGCCGGCGCCTCGCCCACGCCGGAAGCGAGCTCCAACGGCAGTGCGACCGGCAACTCGCCGTACTACACGGACCTGCCGCCGCTGAACAGCCCCAACCCGAGCCCCTCGGCCTCGCCGGCCACCAGTACCCCTGCCTCCCATGGCGAGGCCGAGACAGGCATACCCGCCACCGCGCTCGACGCCTACAAGAAGGCCGAGGCCGAGCTGCGCTCGTCCAAGCCCGGCTGCAACCTGCCCTGGCAACTGCTGGCCGCCATCGGCAAGGTCGAGTCCGGTCAGGCCGACGGCGGCAACGTCGACGCCACCGGCACCACGCTGTCGCCGATCCTCGGCCCCGCCCTCGACGGCGCCAACGGCTTCGCGCGCATCCTCAACGCCGACGGCTCCTACGCCCGCGCCATCGGCCCCATGCAGTTCCTGTCGACCACCTGGGCCTGGGCCGGCCAGGACGGCAACAGCGACGGCAAGAAGGACCCCAACAACATCTACGACGCCGCGCTCGCGGCTGGCCACTACCTGTGCCGCAACGGCTGGGACCTGTCCGTCCAGGCAGATATGAACAGCGCGATCCTCAGCTACAACAACTCGCAGGACTACCTCAACACCGTTCTGTCCTGGTACGAGTACTACCGCAAGGGCACCCACTCGGTCCCCGACGGCACCGGCACCCTGCCGTCCCGGCGCAGCGACGACTCGAAGGGGGCCAGCCCCTCACCGTCGCCCCCGGCGCCGAAGGCCAGCCCGAGTCCTTCCATGCCGAGCACGCCGGCACCGAGCCCCACCCCCACCGACGCGGTGGACCACCTGGCGGACGCCAGCACAGCGAAGCTCACCGCGATGGCGGGCCACACGTTCACCCAGCAGATCAGCACCAGCGCCCAAACCAAGGCCGGCAAGGCCGTCGCCAAGGTCAGGATCGGATTCGCCATCCTCGGTGACACCGACGCGACCTTCACCGGAGGCGAGAAGGTCGCCACGGTGGTCACCGACAGCGAGGGCGTCGCCAAGGCGCCCGCGCTCCGGGCCGGCGAGAAGACCGGCGACTTCATCGTCCGCGCCCTCGTCGTGGGCCGCACGGTCACCGGCCTCGACTACATGGCTGCTGTCTCCCCGCGCGCCGCCGACACCCTCACCCGCACCACCAACACCCCGCTGGACTGCACCCCGGGCGACGAGTTCGCCAACCAGGCCGAGGTGAAGGCCACCTACAAGGGCGTCGTCGCCGACGAGGTCGCGGCCACCGCCACCCTCATCAAGTCGGCTGACGACCCCACCCAGAACGACAAAGGCCCCTACTTCAAGGATGCGAACGGCAAGACCGTACGCACCCTGACCGATCTGGTGACGGACACCAGCGGCCTGCTCATGCTGCCGAAGCTGTACGCGGACGACACCACCGGCACGTTCCTGCTCCGTATCGCCACCACCGGCGGCACGACGCTCGACCTCGAACTCGAGGTCGCGGCGGCCGGCTCCTCGGCGAGCCCCAGCCCGTCGCCGAGCCCCACCGCATAAGCGGCCATCGCACGAGGGGGTCCTCCGGCTTCGGCGGCACGACCAGCTCGTCCCCGCTGCGCCCCGTCCCCGCCAAACGGCACGGATGCAGGACGCGATCGAGGCAGCTCTCGCGCGTCGCCCCCGGCCGGCGGCTCCGGCGCCGGCGGCGGCAGGAGCGTAATCGCGGTTGAGGTCACGGCCTTGCTGGCATCGGGGCGACCGTCGCTCTGCCGCTGGAGCGGACGATGCGTGCTCTGATCACCTGTGGACCCAGGTTGTACGTCAGGCTGTTTGCTCCAGGTTCTGCGGCTCCGCCTGACGCCTGTCCTTCTCCAGGCGAGCCCTACGTAGGGCGGCGGCCTCGGTCGCCGCGGCCTGGCGGCGACGCTGTGCGCGGGCTGCCTCGATCGGGGTCTTCGCACCATCTGGGTGGACAGAGGCCAGCGACTCGGAACCGACCGCAGCCGCCCGACGACGGAGTTGTCGATGACCTCCGAGACGGGGTGCACGAGCGGGCGGTCGATACCGCTACCGTGCTCGCCAGGGCACCCCCCAAAGCGATGCTCTTGTAGGTTCCTACCGGAAATTCAACTCTCCAAGAGTTCCTTCCCGGGCGGGTACGAGGTCCACCGACAAGGCACCGGGGTCAAACGACTCCGAGCCTGTATGGAGTCTCTGTTCGCCCTCGAGCGAGCTCTGAAGCTCGTCATACTGCTGTGGCCCTGAAAGATGTGCTTAAAACAGGCAGACCCTGCGGGACAGTGCCGACGGCTCACCCCGGCGCATGCCGACGAATCAGGGACCTTGCCAGACTGTCCGGAACTGCTTCGTGCCCGGCAGCCGTAATGCCGAGCACGTGGTCATCCATGGCCACTCGGTTCAAGCCTGTGTGGCAGCGGCCTTGGGCGGCCGGGCGCGGCGGCTGTCGGGCTTCCGTCCGATCTGGAGCGCGACTGCTTCGAGTTCGGTGTCCTTGTAGGCGGTACGGATGCCGGAGAGGGACATGCCGCTGGCTTCGGCGAGTGGTTCAAGCTTGTAAGGGCGGTCCCCGTTGAACTCGCGTGCGTAGGCGAGGAATTGGCGGATCTCGATCTCGTCCGCCTCTTTGCGGGCGCGGGCATTGCCGAGGGCCACCAACAGGGAGTCTTCTTCCAGGTCGCCACAGAGGTCCTGGAGACTCTCGGCGTACTCATCGCGGTGCTTGAGTGCTTCTTCGAGAGCGTCGGGGAAGCAGTCCTCGGGGGTCACGGCTCCGGGCGTGGGCAGGGGGATGTGGATGGCTGCGATGTCTCCGAAAGCAATCCCATCCGCGAACTGCCCCTGCAGCATTTGGCCGGATTCACTCACCGATGGGTCGATGCGGACGGCGTCCGCCTGCATGCCGTCGAAGGTGGACGGCCGAGCGGCCCGGTTGTCGTTCTGCTTGCCGGATTCCCGCAAACCTGGTGGGCCTGGCGAGAGGTGATGCCCGGCCTCACCCACCGGTTCCACGTCATCGCGATCGACCTGCCGGGCCAAGGGCACTCCGAGCGTCCGGAGCGCAGCTACGACACGCACGCGGTCGCCGCGCACGTCCACGCCGCCGTGAAGGCTCTCGGAGTGTCGACCTACTTCCTGGTCGCCCACGACATCGGCGCCTGGGTCGCTTTCTCCCTCGCCCTCAACTTCGAGAGCCACCTGCGCGGGGTCGCTCTGCTCGACGCCGGAATCCCCGGTATCACTCTCCCGGAGGCGATTCCCACCGGCCCGGGTCTAGCGTGGGAGACCTGGCATTTCGCGTTCCACATCGTGCCCGACCTGTCCGAGACGCTGCTTGTCGGCCGCGAACGCGAGTACGTCGGCTGGTTCCTGAAGGTGAAGGCCCTGTCTCCCGACACGTTCGACGACGCCGAGCTCGACCACTATGCGGCGGCCGTCGCCATCGACGGCGGCCTGCGCGCTTCCCTCGCGTACCACCGGGACGCCGCGGAGTCAGCCCGCAAGAACCGCGAGGCGCTCAAGCGGCGGCACCTGACCGTGCCCGTCCTCGGAATCTCCAGCAGCCACGGCTCCGTTCCGGACATGGCCGCCTCCGTCAGCCCATGGGCCGACAACACCACCCGGATCGTCGTGCCCGACGCTGGACACTTCATCCCCGACGAGCAGCCCGAAGCTGTCGTTGCCGCGATAACAGACTTCATCGCCGACGACGTCTGACACCCGTCGAACCAACCCGACCGCCCCGCCCAAGGCCGGTGCCCGGCTTGGTTCGGTGTCGGGTGTGTTGCTCGGCGGCGTCGAACGCGGGCGCGAGCGGGCCGGCGCCGTGCGGAGCTGGTCGGGCAGTGAGCCGGAGGGCACGACCCGTCCTCCGGCGGTGAAATTCCAGCCGGTGCGGGGCCGTCCGAGACGCCCTACCCAGGAACACGCGGAACTCACATGTTCATGCCCGCGGAGCGCCGGTTAGGAGCTCAGGCATGGAGAACGTACTCCGGCCCCTGGTCGTGATCGGCGGCTCGGTGCTGCTCACCCTGGCCATTGGCTGGGCCGGCGACCGGCTGCTGCGCAAGGCCGACGAACGCCGCCACGACACACCGCTGTGGGGACTGCTGCGCCGCGCCCGCGTCCCGTACCAGCTCGTGCTGTGCGCCGCCCTGCTGCGAGGGTCGTACGACCAGGCGAAGCTGCTGGAACGGCACCAGGCCGGCGTCGGCCGGACCCTGACGCTGGTGCTGATCGGCGCCGCCGCCTGGCTGGTGATCCGGATCGCCGGTGCGGTCGTCGAGACCGGCTACTCCCGCTACGCCCGGGCGCACCGGGACGCGGCCCGGGTGCGCAGAGTGCGCACCCAGGTCGAACTGATCAAGCGGGTGGTCTCCGCGATCGTCATGGTCGTGGCGATCGCCGCGATGCTGCTGACCTTCCCGGCGATGCGTGCGGCCGGCGCCTCGCTGCTGGCATCGGCGGGCATCCTCGGGATCGTGGCCGGCGTCGCCGCCCAGTCGACCCTGTCGAACCTGTTCGCCGGGCTGCAGATCGCCTTCGGTGACATGGTGCGCATCGGCGACACGGTCGTCGTGGACGGCGAATGGGGCGCGGTCGAGGAGATCACCCTGACCTTTCTGACGGTGCGGACCTGGGACGAGCGCCGGATCATCATGCCGGTGTCATACTTCACCTCCAAACCCTTCCAGAACTGGTCGCGGGGCACGCCGCAGATGACCGGGACCGTCTACTGGCACCTCGACCACGGCGCACCCGTCGAGGCGATGCGCGAGAAGTTGCGCGACATCCTGCGCGAGAGCCCGGCCTGGGACGGCCGCGCCTACAGCCTGGTGGTGACGGACACCACGCCGAACACCATCCAGGTGCGGGCCCTGATGACCGCGAAGGACTCCGACGACATCTGGGCGGTACGGGTCGAGGTCCGCGAGCGGATGCTCACCTGGCTGGTAGCGCAGCACCCCTACGCACTGCCCCGCGTCAACACCTCGGAGGCGGCGCTCCCGCCGCGACACCTCCCGTCTCCCGACGGAGCTCGCCTCCACGAGGACCACGAATTCCCGCGCACCGGCCGGAGCTGACCGCAAAGCCCTCAATGGCCGTGCTCGGCACCGCCGTTGACCTGGATCATCGGTGAGGTGACATGCCCGGCGCCGGGCGAGGCCGGCCAGTGCGGGTCGCGGCCAGGCCGCCCGGTATCCCGGGCCTGTCGGTCGGCCATCCACCGGCCCCGGCGTCCGAGATCGGTTCGGAACAGGCCGATGTCGAGCGCGGTCTGCCGGTGGAAGAGCAGATGGGGCTTCCGCCTTGGTCGTGGACACCGGTTGTCATGCAGCGATGGCCGGCGTAGTTGATCTCTGTTCGAAGGCGACCGGCGCGAGGTAGCCGATCGTGGAGTGCCTGCGCCGGTGGTTGCAGAAGCCGAGCCAGCGGAAGACTGCGAGCCGGGCGGCTCGTGCGGTCGGCCAGCCGCGCCGGCCGGGCAGGATCTCCCGCTTCAGCGAGGCGAAGAACGACTCCGCGGCGGCGTCGTCCGCCGAGGTGCCGACCGCTCCCATAGACCGGCGGATCCCGGCCCGGTGGCAGACGTCGGCGAACGCCTTCGAACCGTACTGAGCCCCGTGATCGCTGTCGAAAATGACGCCCTCCACCCGGCCGCCACGAGTGCGGACGGCAGCGTGGAGCGATTCGGTGACGAGTTCGGCCCGCAGGTGATCGGCCATCGACCAGCCCAGCAGGCGACGGGAGAACACGTCGATGACGGTGGCCAGATACAGGAATTTCCCGCCGTCGATGGGCAGGTAGGTGATGTCACCGACCCAGGCCCGGCCGGCGGCGGACGCGGTGAAGTTCCGCCGCAGCAGATCGGGCACCGCCTGGGCGGCGGGAACCGGGACCGTGGTGCGGCGTCGCCGCTGCAACCTCCGCCCCTGGATACCGTGTTGGTGCATGAGCCGCTCGACGCGCTTGCGGTTCACCATCACACCGCCCGCGCGGAGCTCGGCAGTGATCCGCTTGGCCCGTACGTCCTCCCCGACTCTGCGTGGACCTTGCGTATCCGCCGGGTGAGCACGGCGTCGGGAGCCTTCTTCGCGGCCCGCCCCGGTGCGGCTTTCAACCAGCGGTAGAACCCGGACCTCGACAGGCTCAGTACGGTGCACAGCCGCTTCACGCCGAAGGCGTCGCGGTGGTCGGCAACGAACTCGAAGCGGCTCACCAGTTCGTCTCGCCCGCAAAATACTTGGCCGCCCGGCGCAGGATGTCGCGTTCCATCTCCAGTTCGCGGACCTGCTTGCGCAAAGCCACGATCTCCGCGTCCTTCGCGGACTCCGCGACCGCCTCGGGCCTCTCGGCCTTCCCCGCGGCCTTGATCCACTGCTGCAGGGTCTCGTGGTTCACGCCGATCTCGGCGACGATGCGTGAGACAGGCCGGCCCGACGAACGAGCCAGCGCCACCGCGTCGGCCCGGAACTCCGCCGAGTACTTGTAGGTCCCCACCTGAGACTCCTCTCCCTGGACTCAAGATCCAGTGTCGAGGTGTCCACGATCAAGGTGGAGGGCCCGTGTCTTGCCGCCACACGTGACCACACTCGATGCAGCGGTAGCGTCGGATCGTGACGTGAAGGATCGTGGGCCGCCAGCCGAGTGACTCGTGCGCCAGTCGCCGGGTCACGGTGTCACGCGGTGTGCCTTCGCATCCGCAGCGGCGGCACCACTGTCGGACTCGACGACCCGGTACGCGAGAACCGCACGATCCGGGGCGAGTCGCTGACCGGTGACGTCGAGCCCGAGCTCGTCAAGGCGGCAGAAGGCATTCATGTCAGCGGAGGCGAAGTCCGCCTCGGAAGCAGCGTCGTGCAACGTCGAGGTCTTCCGGATGGGCTTGGTGCAGGAACCCCTTCCTCGGAAGACCTCAACACCTGCCCGGCCACCGACGCGGGGTGAGCTACCACCGCCGGTCCCTGACGGTTGAGTGATCTGAAGTCATCCAGGTGAGGGTGAGTTGTCCTGCTTTGGCCCCGGTCGCGGGAAGGTGACCGGGGCCGGAACGTGAACGGTGGCTTCGGTCGTGGCTTGTGAGGCGTTCAGCTCTGGGGCATTCAGCGGCCGATGTCGTCCAGCTCGGTCAAGTCCTCGTGGGAGAGGGAGAGTCCTGCGCCGGCGATGTTCTCGCGCAGGTGTGCCGTCGATGACGTGCCGGGGATGAGCAGGATGTTCGGTGATCGCTGCAGCAGCCAGGCCAGTGCGACGGACATCGGGGTCGCCTCCAGCCGAGCGGCGACCGCCGAGAGCGCCGAGGACTGAAGCGGGGTAAAGCCCCCGAGGGGGAAGAAGGGCACGTAGGCGACGCCGTCGGGGGCGAGCCGGTCGATGAGCTTGTCGTCGTGGCGGTGGGCGAGGTTGTACATGTTCTGCACGCACACGATCGGCGCGATGCTCTGTGCCTCGGTGACCTGCTCCTCGGTGGCGTTGCTGACCCCGAGATGGCGGATCAGGCCCTGCTGCTGGAGTTCGACGAGCGTCTCGAACGCCTCGGCGAGCGAGCCGGGCTGGGGGCCTTCGGCGTTGCCGAGTCGGAGGTTGACCAGGTCGAGTACGTCGAGCTGGAGGGACGTGAGGTTCTCGTGGACCTGGCGGCGCAGATCTTCGGGTCGCCGGGCCGTGGGCCAGCCACCCTGTTCGTCGCGGGTCGCGCCCACCTTGGTCACGATGTGCAGCGACTCGGGATAGGGGTGCAGCGCCTCGCGGATCAACTCGTTGGTGACCCGCGGCCCGTAGGCGTCGCTGGTGTCGATATGGGTGATACCGCGGTCGACCGCTTCACGCAGAACGGCCAGGGCACCCTCGCGGTCGGCGGGCGGCCCCATGACCCACGGGCCGGCCAGTTGCATGGCGCCGTAGCCGAACCGGGTGACGGTCAGGTCACCCAGAGGCCAGGTGCCGCCGGGAAGGGAGAGGGAGGGTGTGCTCATCTTGTCGCCTTTCGTCGTGCACTTGGGGGGGGTGGCGCCTGCTGCCGCCCTGCATCAGCATTGGAGAGAAACTTCCTGTCGGGAAGTAGGCACTTTGGAGTGCGTAACCACCCATCGGTGAGAGGTGTGATCAGTGACGACGATGAAGGCGGCCCAGAAGAGGGCCCAGGCCAAGGTGGAGTACAACGCGTTCCTGGCAGGGTGCCCCAGCCGGCAACTGCTCGACCGAATCTCGGACAAGTGGGTCGTCCTGATCCTGTGTGCGCTGGGCAGCGACGACAGCCCTGGCCAGCCCGGTGCAGCACACGCAGACGCTCCGAAGGCGATGCGTTACTCCGAGATCTCTCGTCTTCTGGCCGGGGTCAGCCAGAAGATGCTGACCCAGACGCTACGGTCGCTGGAACGCGATGGCCTGCTCACCCGTACCGCGACGCCAACCGTCCCTGTCACCGTCTCCTACGAGCTGACCGACCTCGGCCTCTCGCTCCACCACATGACGCGCGGGCTCAGGAACTGGGCGCAGACACACATGGCCGAGGTCCTCGCAAACCGCGACCACTACGATGCTCGCACCTCCTGACGATTCGCATCCAACCGTCCAACAGCTCTACATTCTCGGCGCTACACCCTCAACTGCGAAGAGCCCCATCAGCGATAAGCAGTTGATCTTGGAGGGCTCCGGGGATCAACGGAACCGCGGCTGACGCTGAGATTGATCATGACCGTCGCCGGTCCTTGGTGCGGGTGTGAGTAGTTGAGGTGCAGGAAATCCCGGTGAGATCCGCGGGCGGTGCGGCGAAGACATGGTCAGGGCGGTCGATGGGACGTCGAGGGGGCATGGGGAGAGGCGGGCCGCGTTGTGGTGCGGGCATGCGTGAGTGCCATGCCGACGACCAGTCCGATGGCGATGGCGGTGACGATCGTGATGAGTTTCTGCAGGTCTTGAAATCCTTCGATGACGTAGCCCCCGGCCAGGGTGGTAAGGCCGCGCAATCCCAGCGAGCCGACCGTGAGGGTGAAGAAGCCAGGAAGGATGAGGATCAATCGAGGCGGGAAAGCGGGGTTGCGGTCCAGCAGATTGGCTGCGGCGGCCAGCACCACGGCAGCGACGAATGTGCCCCCGGTCTCCCGGATCAGCTTGGTGAACAGTGACTGCACGCCGACGGTGGCGTAGACCAGCACGAGGAGAGTCCCGAAGAAGCGGTGGGGAATGGCGAAGGCCAGGACTGCGCCGGCGGTGAAGGCGATCCCGCCCAGGATCAGTGCCCACTTGGGTAGGTCGGCTTTGGCGGCGGTGTCGAAGAGGGCGTTGAGGGGGGTGCCGGTGACGAATATGCCCATCAGAACGCCGAGGTAGAGCTGGACGAGCAGGAACATGGAGTAGACGAGCCGGATCGCGCCGGTGGTGATAAGGCCGACGGCCAGCTCGGTTGTCGATGCGCTCAGGAAGTCACCGGGAACGAAGTAGAACAGCGCCGGGAGCATCAACAGGACCGGACCGCCGTGTGCCGGATCGCCCGTGAACACTTCGATGGTCACGACGGAGACGACGGCCGAGACCATCAGGGGGAGAATTTTGGACAGTCGCGGCGCATGAACGGCGGCGACCACGAGTGCCGCGGCGATCGCGCCCAGGACGGCTGTGGTGGTGATCTCGTACCAGGTGGGCTGGACCAGCGGGGCGAAGCCCAGGGAGAACAGCAGGACGCCGAGGAACTTGAGCCACCAGGGGTACGGCGGCGGTGCGGCTTCGATGCGGGCCAGCCTGCGGTCGGCCTCGGCTACCCCGAGCCGGCCCGTCTTTACGTCGGCCAGGAAGGGCTTGAGTGCCGCGACTTGATCGAGCCGGAACACCTCCGGGAAGCCGTGCACGCAGACGGTGCGCACCCGGCCGTCGGCCGCGGTGATCGAGAGCACGGCCGCTTCGGGCACGAGGACTACGGACGCCTGGCCTCCGAAGGCCTGAGCGCTCGCGCCCACAGCTCGCTCGATGGAGTAGGCGCCCTCACCGGAAGAACGCAGCAGCAAGGCGGTGAGGCGGGCCAGGAAGGCGGTCAGATCGTCCAGGCCGGCGGCCGCATGCCCCATGTCCGCCTCCTTTGCCGCCAGGGTGCAGGGCGCGAAAGACGTCGTAGTCCCTTACGGCTTCAATCGATAGTTCGGGGGAAAGAATTGCACTGCCCATCGGCGGAAGTGGAAAATTTCGCTGCCTCCGTGTGATCGGAGGATGGCGACCGTCCGCCTGGCCTCGTTCTTGCCCCGCACCGGAACGAAGATCAGCCATTTACCCTGACTTAAGGCGGCAGAGTGGGCCGCGAGCGTTTTGCTTTCGTAGCCCCCGCGCTGCAGCCAACGCATGAAGCGGCCGAGAAGCCCGTGAGAGGTTCCCTTGCTGTCCAGAAGTCGCAGCCCTTCCGGCCCCTTCAGCACGTTAACATGAGACAGGTTGATCCCGGCTCTTTCCAAGTAATGACAGTATCTGCATACCGTTCTTCGTTATCCAGAACGGCAGCTACACTTTTCATCGGATACAGGTAGAAACGCTCTTCGTTCATCCGTGACTTACGCACATAAAGCCCCTTCGTGATTCCTCTCATCGAGCGTAACGAACCCGAATCCGCACGCTTCAAGATTTTCGCGGGAGCACCGTGAGAACCCGGACAACATGGTCCCTGAATTCCTCCATGAAGTCTCGAAGGAAACGTTCCGTATGCTCGTCGACGACTTCTCCATTGCTGGTGAAAACATCGGGTTTGAATCTGACATAGGCCTCCGGTGCATTCATTTGCGGCGAGTCGCAGAAGGTTAGAACACCGCGCAGACTCTGCTGGGCGAGGGCAGTGCCGAGGGCGCCGGGGGACGCTCCGATCACAGCGGAGGGTTTGTGCGCGAATGAGTTGCTCCCCCAGGGGCGGCTGGCCCAGTCAATGGCGTTTTTGAGAGCGCCCGGAATGGATCGGTTGTACTCCGGGGTCACAAATAGGAGGGCGTCGGCGGAGGCGATGGAATCCTTGAGCGCCTTGCCCTCGGCAGGATAGTCGCTGTCGTAGTCGTAACTGTAGAGGGGCAGATCCTTGATCGGAATCTCGAAGAATTCCAAATCAGATGGGGCCAGCCGGATCAGAGCCTTCGAGAGCGTCCGATTGATGGAGTGAGTCGCCAGACTTCCCACGAAGTAGCCGACCCTGTACGTAGTCATCGGTTCCTCGATTCAATCAGGGAGTTATGCAAGGAACGAAACCACGGCCGGGAGCGGGGCGCGTGCCGGCAGATCCGTCCAGGTGACCGCGTGGATCCACCTCGGGCCGCCCGCATTCCTCGACGGAGGTGTGAAGCACCGGTGCAGTGGGCGTCGAGAACCGCAGCCGCGCAAGCTGTGCGGGCACCGCCGAGGCGGTCGATTGCTGCTGTGCCGCGGCCTCAGAGGTGAACCAGCCGGAAGCTCATCAGCTTGTACGAGTCGGTTTCCCGAGGTGGGTGAGTGCGGCTGTGACCAGGGCCTGGACGCCGGTGTCCAGGGTGGGCTGCAGGACCGGTGCGAAGCGGGGGCTGTGGTTGACCGGGATGTCCTGGGCCACGGTGCCGCGTTGCCGGGCGGCCTCGTAGGCGTGCGGATCCACACAGCCCAGGGCCCAGTAGGTGTACGGGGTGCCGAAGGCGTCCGGGATCCGGCTGAAGTCCTCGCTGGCGCTCTGCAGCTCGACAGTGACCGCGCGCTCTCCGAACATCGCGGCGAAAGCGGCGGAGACCTCGCGGGTCACCACGTCGTCGTTGACAGTCGGCGGAAAGCGGGTGCCCTCCTCGATCTGCGGCGCGCGAGTCGCCCCGGAGGCGTCACACTCGGCATGGACGATGCGCCGCACGGCTGCCAGGACGGCCCGCCGGGTCTCGTCGTCGTACGTGCGCACGTTCACCAGCAGTTCGGCCGACTCCGGAATCACGTTGCCGCTCGAACCCGCCTGGACGGAGCCCACCGTGACCACGACCGGCTGGGTGGCGGCCAGCTCGCGCGAGACAATGGTCTGGAGCCGGACGACGATCATCGAGGCGATCACCACGGGGTCGATGGCGGCCTGTGGTGCCGAGCCGTGAGCGCCCCGGCCATGGACAGTGATCTTCACATTGTCCGCCGCGGAGAGAAAGGACCCGGCACGCGTGCCGACCTGCCCAGCCGGATAGGGAAGCACATGCTGGGCGAAGGCGACGTCCGGGCGAGGAATACGGTCGGTCAGCCCGTCGGCGAGCATCCGGTCAGCACCGTCCCCCGGCTCCTCGGCAGGCTGGAACAAGGCCACCAACGTGCCCTGCCACGCCCCCGGCGCGGCGGCCATGAGTCGCGCAGCCCCCAACAGGCAGGTGACGTGCATGTCGTGACCGCAGGCATGCGCCACGGGCACCCGGCGGCCGGAAGCATCCGTGGCTTCGGCCGTGCTGGCGTAGGTCAGACCGGTCTCCTCAAGGACCGGCAGAGCGTCCATGTCGGCCCGCAGCAAAACGGTCGGACCCTCGCCGTTGGCCAGCACACCGACCACACCGGTGCCGCCGATCCCCTCGTGCACCTGGTAGCCGCCGATCCCCTCGTGCACCTGGTAGCCGCCGATCCCCTCGTGCACCTGGTAGCCGCAGTTTCTCAGTCGTTCCGCCACCCGGGTCGCGGTGCGGTGCTCCTGGTGTCCCAGCTCGGGGTGGGCGTGCAGGTCCTTGTAGACCTCTTCGAGCTCGGAGCGGATGTCACCGAGCCCGGCCAGGACAGCATCCGCAGTGGTCTTGGGCGTCATGGCTGTGCACTCCTCCCTCTCGGTGGATGATCGCAGCGCCCGTTCAGGTCAGGGATCCCGGTCCTTGGGCGACCCCGGCCGCCAGTCGCGGCTGCCCGGCAGCTTCCAGCCCCAGTGGAACGCGGCCAGCCGCAGCGAGATCCCGACCGTGATTCCGGCCAGGACACCTACGGTGGGTGCGCCGAACCGGCTGCAGACCACCATCACCGCGCTCACCACGATCGCGACGGTCGCGTACAACGGCGTGCCGCCGAAGACGGAAGGGGTCCGCGCGAGCAGCAGGTCCCGGATCGCCCCGCCGCCGACCGCTGTGATGGTGCCCAGGAGCACGGCCGGCAGCCAGCCCAGGCCGACAGCGAGCGTCTTCTGCGCCCCGGCGACCGCCCAGACGCTCAGCGCCGAGGCATCCAGGAGGTTGAAGGCCCAACCGGATGTGTGGCGGCTCAGATCGGCTACGAAAGCCAGCAGGGTGCCGGCAGTGGCGACCGTGAGATAGGTGTAGTCGGTCAAGGCCACGGGCGTGCCGTGCTGCAGCAGGGTGTCGCGGAGGATTCCACCGCCAAGGCCGGAGACGATGCCGATGACCAGGAAGCCGAACAGATCCAGACGACTGGCCCGGGCCAGCACCCCGCCGAGCGTGCCGTTGGCGAACACCCCGCTCAGGTCCAGCGCCCGGGTCAGCTCGGTCACGCTCTCAGGCGACAACGACCGGGCCACAGACACCAGCGTCTCCCTTCACACTTCCGCTATCGAAGCAGCCGAAGGCGCTACGTGCCCGCCGGGCATGGCATGCGAGGCGGCTTGTCCAGTCACGGGCCAGCCGGACTGCGACTCGTAGCCGCGGATCTCGCCCAAGGTGAGTGACCCGGCCACGCGGAGCATGTCGCCCCAGCGGGCGCGTATCCGGTCAGCAGGCCGCTCCGGTCCGGGCAGCGGAGCCGCCACTTCGTAGTCCCCGCAGCTGGGTCGACGGGTCGCGGGGACGTCGAGGCGCCCGGCGAGGCTCACCCCCCGTCGTCCTCCTCGATGTCCGCGGCGCCCGCAAGGACGGCGCATCGCGCTCCTCGGTGTCGGGCACGGCTGCCCGGCCTGCACGGGTACAACGAATGGCCCGCGGGACGGGTACGCGCGGGAGTCACCCCTCGTCCAGGTCCTCGTCGTCCGCGTGGACCTCGTCCGGGTCGCGCAGGGGCCGCAGGCCCTGGGCGGGGCGTGGTGCCGAGCACCACGGCCGCGCTCGCGTGACGCCAGGCGAGCAGCCCGACGCCGCGCTCGTAGCGGTCGGCCAGGATGCCGAGCTGGTGCAGGGCGTCCGGGTGGTGGGTCAGGGCCCGTTCCGAGCCCGGGGACACGGCCGTGCTGCCGGACAACTGGCGGGAACCGGCTCGAACGACCAGAGACCATGGCGGCGTGAACTCTGGGCTGAGCCGATGAGCTCAGGTCACGGACGGCCATCTCTTCCTGGACCGGCCGGAACCGGTCCGTGGCCGCGACGATGGCGTCGATCGTGGCGTCCCCCGACAGCCCGTGCCCCTCGTCGCCGATCAGCACAAGCTCCGCGTCCGGCCACACCTGGGCCAGGTGCCATGCGATGTCCGGGGGGTCGCTGCGTAGCGGCGGGCGGCGAAGCCGTGCTCCAGGGGCAGGCCGATCTCCTCGCACAGCAGCGCCAGGACATCGGCCGCGTCGGCGTCGGACAGGTAGGCCGGCGCCCCTCCTCCGGCTCGTCATCGAGGCCGGGCAGGGGCGCAGGATCAGTCACGGTCCGGGCGCTTGCTGAAACAGGCCCCACCTGCGCTTTTCCAGCTCGCTGTGCACTGCGGCACCGGAACCCCCTCGTCACCGTGCAACTGGGCACCCCACACGATGCGTTGCCGGTCCTAGATTGGCGTCCGACACGCAGCTCCGAGGGTGGGTGTGTGGGGTCGTGTGGAAAAAAGGACTCCACCCCGCAGCCCAGGGCAGCCTGGTCATGTTGCTTAGCGCCAGACCGGGCCAAGCGGCACAACGGGAACGCTGCCACGTCTTTTCAGCGCGGCGGGCCCTGACGCATCCATAGCCGCCGCTCATGCTGCGGCCACACCAGTTGGGGGAGAGAGTCTTGTACAGAAAGAAGGCAACCACGATGCGCCGCACCGTCGCCACGGCGGCCGCCGCGCTCGCGCTCGTCGCCGGCTCGGCCTTGGGCGCCGCGAACACGGCGACCGCCACCACCTTCCATGCCGCCCCGGCCCACACCGCCTCGGCGCAGGCGTCCATACCCGCGGGCGCGCTCACCCTGGGGCAGGTGGCCGCTGGCGCCCACACCAAGGTCCACCACCACGCGGCCAGCGGTGTGACGCCCGCCGCAGTGTACGAGACCACCGTCGTGATCGACAGCCTCTACACCGTGACGCCCGGGCAGTGCCTCGACGCCGATGCCAACAACGGCGCCAGCGGCACCAAAGTGCAGGTCTGGCGGTGCAACGGGTCCGCGCAGCAGGAGTGGAACTCGTACAGCGACGGCCACCTCGAAAACGTCCGCTTCCCGGGGATGTGTCTTGACGCGGACACCGGCGGCGCCGGCAACAACGGAACCAGGGTCCAGCTGTGGCAGTGCAACGGCTCCACCCAGCAGGACTGGTTCCAGCGCCCCAACGACGCCGCCATCTACAACACGCGGTTCAACAACAACCTGAACACCGTGCTCGACCGGAACGCGACCATCACTGGTGACGGAGCCCCGGCCCAGCTGTGGCAGAAGAACTGGCAGTCCCAGCAGTGGTGGCACGCCGTCAGCGTCATCAACTAACCCACCCCGGCGGCCGCGCCGACGCGAGGGGGTTGTGGGCCTCACGGGCCCCCACACACTTCGCCGGGCGAGGCGGCTTCTCAGCGGCGGCGGCGCTGCGTTGCGAGCTGCTCCCTCAGTTCCCACATCTCCCGGCGTGTGAAGCGGAATGCGAGTGTGGAGCCGAGCAGCATGCCGAGGATCAGCAGGAACGCGCCGGGGAGGATGAGCAGTCGTATGTCTTCGGTCGTCATCGGCTGCGCCTCCTCAACTCGCCGCTCGTGCCGCACCGGTCGTCGACGGGGGAATCAAACGGCCGGTGCGACAGAGCGCACCCTCCTGCGCGCGGCAGGAGGAGTGATGGGATGATCACAATGCGCCACCCCGAACCCGCGTTTCACACTCGCGGCCCTCTTGCCGATCAAGTAGCGAGGCAAGCTCCTCTGCAGTGAGGGGCCCGCTGTCGCGAACGGGCTGGCCGATGTCGGCCGGCCGACTGGGTCTGACCGAGGGTCGGACCGCCGAGGCGCAGCACACCGTCTGCCGGGATCAGGCCGGAACCGGGCAACCGGATCCACCCCGCACCCATGCCTCGCCCGCGGGGATGCCGCAGCGGGGTAGAGGCCCCGGAGACGACGACGCCCCGTCGACAACCGGCGGGGCTTCAATCACCTGTGGGCCGAGCGCCCAGTTCCGGGGAAGCTGTGGTCGCAGTCCGGACCACACAGGGCGTAAGTGCCCGGCTTGCCGCATACGTGGTGAGCGAAGCCGGTGCGCCGAAGTAGCCGCCTGGCTCCCACGACTCAGTGTGCCCGCACTTCTCACACTCCAAGATGTTCACGCCGGGGGCTACTGCGCTGCCAGGATATGGCGCGGCCCGCCGGCCGGGATCCCCACCAGCCAGCGGGCCACTATGCACCTATGAGGGCGCCCCCTTCGCGGGGAGCACGACGGTACGCCCGGGATGGCCGAAACGGAATCGTCCGTCAGCGCTCCCACAGGTCCGGGCTGGTACCCCGCCACTCGATCCAGTCCGCTGCCGCCACGTCCTCTGGCTCGACGCCGTCCATGCCCGCCTCCTCCAGGAACTCGGCCACGTCGAGCAGCGAGTACGCCATCCCGACAAACCGAGCGCCGACGCGGACCCGTCGGCCGCCGTCCTCGGCCGGCGGGTATACGACGACCTGCGGCGTCTCGGTCACTTCTTCAGGGTGCGGCGTGGGCCGGGAGCGCGCATGCGGGACGACGGAGCCGTCCGTAGTCTGATGGTGCTCGGGGCAATCACGGAGGTCTACCGATGCCCCGAACCATATGGTCAGGCGCGATCAGCTTTGGGCTCGTGACGGTGCCCTGCAACGTGGTGAGCGCCACCGAAGACCACTCGATCCACTTCCACCAGTACCACCTGGAGGACATGGGGCGCGTGCGCTACCGAAAGGTGTGCGAGCTGGAGGACCGCGAGGTCGACCAGGTGGAGATCGGCAAGGGCTACGAACTGACCCGGGACACGGTCATCCCGATCACGGACGAGGAACTGGGCAACCTCCCGCTTCCGACGGCGAAGGCGATAGAAATCGACGCGTTCGTCCCACTGGAAGACATTGACCCCCTGAAGATCGGCGAGGGCTACTACCTCCAGCCGGCCGGTCAGGTCGCCGCCAAGCCGTACAAGCTCCTCGTCCAGGCCCTCGGCCGCTCCAGCAAGGTCGCCATTGCCAAATACGCATGGTCCGGGCGCGAGCGGCTCGGCATGCTCCGCGTCCGCGACGACGTGCTCGTGCTCCATGCCATGCGCTGGCCGGACGAGATCCGCGACCCCGCCGAACTGCTCCCCGCGCCGGTCGAGGTGTCCGAGGAGGAGATCGACGGCGCGCTGGCGCTCATGGACAGCATGTCGGTTGACGAGTTGGTGGGCCCGGAGTTCCAGGACCACTACACCGAGGCGCTCGGCCAGATCATCGAGGCCAAGCGCGGGCAGAAGCCGCTGCCCGCGGCGCCGGAGCTGGAGCAGCCGACCCAGGTCCTGGACCTAATGACCGCGCTGAATGCCTCCGTTCAGCAGGCCAAGGCCTCCCGTGGCGAGGAGGGCGGCCCGGCCGAGGTGCACGAGCTACCGAAGCCGAAGAAGAAGGCGGCCGTGAAAAAGCAGCCGGCAAAGAAAGCCGCGGCGAAGAAGGCCGCCGCCAAGAAGACGACGGGCGGCCGCCGGCCACGTAGCGCCTAGTCCAGGACACCCAGCTCTGTATCCGGCCGGCAGAAGCTGCAAGGCTTCACGCCGGCCGCGAGGGCGCGCCGGATTGTGTCCGAGTCCGTGGGCTTCGATCGCTTGCCTGCCATCGTGCACTCGCCTGTGTGCACTGCGGTCGGCAGAGAGTCCCGGTTGAGCCCGTACTCGATGATTCAATCCGGGGGCTCCGGTCGGGCCTGCTCGCTCTGCTGACGCTCGGCCTCGCGGCGTTCCTCGTCATCGATCCAGCGGCGGGTGCGGGCGAGGTCCTGCTCCTGGACGCGTTCGAGGAAGCGAAGAAGAGCGAGGCGAGAGGATTGATCGTGCACATGTTCGATATTAGCGCGCGGTACAAGACCGCTCACCCGCTCACCGCGCATGACCTCTCGCAGCGATTCCTAATGTCGTTTGTCAAGCCGCGAGGGCTGCGGGCGGCACGAGCTCGTAGGTCCGTCCGTCGCGCAGGAGGGCCCAGAGGACGTTCACG